>NZ_CP034782.1 GCF_006094435.1 Pseudomonas sp. MPC6
TCGGCACACACAAGACCTGTGCTCAGTCGTGTTATCCGGGCCTAGCGGCCGTTGCACTTAACGGCCTGGGGATCAGCTTCTCGTTCCCCTTGCTTCACGGGAAGACGCGACGAGGGGCGTTGGTGTTTGGGGTCTTGGCCATGCATCGTGCGCGTCAGGGTTTTGTTAAGGTGCACTGCGCAAGCGAACTCGATTCGAGGGCTGCTTGGTGAGTTTGGCATTGTCATCGCGCAAGGGATCCGCCATATCGCTGAGCGCTTGCCAGGCATTCTGGAGGATGGCGAGTACGGTCTACCCGCACCATTTCGGGAACTGATACAGCGCCTGGGCGAACATTTGAAGGAGCTGGATCGGCAGGTAGGTCAACTTGAACGGGAAATTCAACAATGGCATCGCGGGAACGTGGACAGTTGCAGGCTTGCAGAAATACCAGGTGTTGGGCCGATCACTGCGAGTGCCCTGATTGCTTCGGTAAGTGATCCAAAGAGCTTTGCCAATGGCCGACAGATGGCGGCGTGGCTGGGGTTGGTGCCGCGACAGCACTCAAGCGGCGGCAAGTCGACGCTGTTGGGTATCAGCAAGCGGGGTGACTGCTATTTACGCACCCCTTGCATACGCACTGCGTGAACTCTGATCTGCGCGTCGATCAGGTCAAAACTGCCACCTGCGGAAAATGCCCAAACTGGCGATTGGTCGGCCCTTACCCAAGGCTCACGCGCATGCCCAGTCGTCACTATGTTGGGTCTCTCTCCGCCAGACACCCATTCCACCCGTATTGTCGATGCCTACACGGCCCCCCGCTTCCAAGGTTCCCTTTACGAGTGCGAGCCAAATGTGGCTGTTGTCATCAAAGGGGGAGAGGCTAACAGCGTGGCACTACTGGCTTTCAACCCAGACCGGGGCCTGATGCGCGCTGGTTTTCACAATAACCTGGATAGTCTCTGTCCCAAATGTGCCACTGTTAGTAGCCGGTAGGCCACCGTTCGAGTCTCGGGAATATCACATGCATTGGCATAAAGCCCATAATTACGAGGCCAGGACGCCAAATGTGCCATCGTTAGTGCCCACACGGCTCGATTTCTGCTGAAATGTTCCAGCGTTTGAAACATACCCAGATGGCTGATTCTGAAATGTGTCAGCGTTAGGGTTTAAAGCCAGCCACGATTACAGACGATTTTCACTGTGAAAACAGTGTTGAAGCGAATGTTTAGGAACGCAGATACAGCTTTGCTACAGGGCCTGATAGGGGTAACCGAAGAGGTTTGTAGGGGCGATGGATAATGGAACCATCCTAATGTGCCATCGTTAGGGTTAGGCACGCGCTCCTAGCCCCTTGATCTGCTCAGAAAAACCTAATGTGCCATCGCTAGAGCATTGCTAAAGTGAACAGCTAGGAATAGCTATCAGAGGTTCCATCGTTCGAGTTGTGATGTGCCACGGTTAGAAGACGAGATGTGAAAATTACACCACTCAAATTCGATGGAGGCCTTTATTTACATGGGTTACAGGAGATGTGCCATCGTTAGCGGTCAATTTCTCTAAGCGCGGCACATTTCGGGAGGATATCTAACGATGGCACACAAATGCCCTAACCAAGGCACATTTCACTAAGGCTGGCACAGCAGTGCTCTAAAGTAGGCACAAATGACACGAGCGATGGCACTGTTGGCCCTAACAGTGGCACATAGAATGGGCTGGAGGCCTTATAAACCGTGGCTTAGCGGGGTCCACTAACAAAGCTTCTAAAAAGCAGTAAAAAACAAAACAAGCTGTTGTTGGTTTTTTATCCTGACCAGGCTGAAGCAAAAGCGGAAAAGCAGGTCGTTCAGACAGAGCACTAACGATGGAACAATTCGACTCTGAAGATGGCACCGAGAAAAGATTGACCCTATCTCAAACGTTCGGGTAGTGTGCCATCACAGTCACAAAATGGCACATTTGAGATGGACACCTCTTCAGCTAGACCACGAAAAACACGGACACCGGATGCGCCAACTGGTGAGGGCCAAAGTCCCTCAAAGCGTAAACGTGCTCCGAAAATGCTGGTGGTCCGAGAGATTGAATCCTCAAAAGCTGTTGAACTGAGGAAAGCTGTCGAAGCCGTAACGATGCGAAACATCTCAACGACAAGCGATTTCACGTTCCTTCAACGCAAGCTATACAACACACTAACTCAGTTCGCCCAACAAAGGCCAGACACTGAGATGGTCCACGATATCCCACTCAAATTGGTTGAAGAGAATGTGGGACATACGACCTCAAACAGTAGAGACTACCTGAAGAAAATCCTGAAAGGCATGACCCAGGTACAGGTTGAGTTCGACTACAGAGGCGACAGCTTAGGCCGTAAAAGTGGTTGGGGCATAGCAAACTTGATTGCTGAGGCCTACATCCTCGACGACAATCAGACTATCCGCTACTCATTTCCTGCTGAATTAAAACGCCGGCTACTCGATCCAACCATTTTCAATCTGATTGATCTGCGAATACAGCATCAGTTTACTAGTTACTCAGCTCTCACCTTACATGAGCACGTATCCCGATACTTCGGGTTCTCTCAGAAAGAAACCTTCCGCGAGCATTGGACCGTATGGAGCGTCCTGCTATCTGGTTCAGCAACCCCACACACTGAATTCCGAGACTTCAACAAAATGCTTGGCCGTGCCGTCGACCAGGTGAACAATGTTGAAGGCCGTTTCAAAATCGAAGTTGTCGTGACCAAAAATAACCGCAAGTATGACAAGCTTTGGTTCAAGCTTGAGACGCTGATGCAACCTGAACTCGGGCTATCTCCCCCCCCAGAGATTGTCGGCGCCGAACTGTCTAAGCGACTGAAAGCACTGTCCTTGAGTGCTAAGGACATCGAAGAGTTGGGGATGAATCACGATGAAGAGTACCTGCTGGCTCAAGCGGATTACACCGAAGCGCAGATGAAGAAAAAAGACTCGGTTGCCAGTCCTGCGGCTTACTTCAAAGCGGCCGTTACCAACAACTACGCCAAAGCGCCAACCAAGCAGAAACCGGCAGCCTCACCTGAGCCATCGACCTCTGCACCAAAACCGAAAAAGGCAACAAAAACGCCTGCTGCGACAACACCGACCGCTCCGGCGAATCAAATGAATATCCTTCTCGAACAATGGGGTACGGCACAACGAAATGCCATTCGCGAAGAATTTACGGTGAAATCCCCAGAAGAGCAGCAGGTAGTGCTGGAGAAGTACGAGTCTCAACTCAAGAAGGATGTATTGGCTTACAAGCAATACAAATCGAAGGGAGTGAACTCTATGGTGCTGAACTGTCTTGTTGCGATCATTTTCGAAGATCGCTTCCAAGAGGCGCCTACCTCAGATCAATTGCTGCAATTTCTGTTGTCGGCAAGTAGTTGAGTCCAGGTGTAGTGCGCCAAAGGCGAGGGGCCTTAGCCCTTCGCTGATGCCATGCAGCCTGTGCGTTCGACTAGGCCCAAAAGCGATTCAGCAGTGAGGAATGGAGCATTTTCAACATTTGTTCCATCACGAGAGTGATAACCGCATAGCATAGTAGTCACCAAGCCCAATGGGTAATGATCGCGAAGCCAATTCAGTTGGTCGATCGACTCGCTCCCGGACGCCGCCCTTGTGAACACGATGCTGGATGCCGCCGTCGAAACGGTGGCCCGCAACAGCAAACGGCCTGTCGTTCACTCAGATCGTGGCGCTCACTACCGCTGGCCCGGCTGGTTATCGCGCAGGCTGATGCGAAGCTGATTCGTTCGATGTCGCGCAAGGGATGCTCGCCTGACAACGCGGCTTGTGAAGGCTCCTTCGGCGGGTATCGGGAGAGCCTGGGCCTCGCGGCATAACAAGTCCAAGTTTTTTGCCCCACCCCACTTTGCCAAGATGCCGCTGACCCGCTGACCCGCTGACCTCGCGAACCATTGCCTATGTTGAATGTCCCGACTAGGAGGTAGGTCGGTGTTGCGTCGGCACATGGGTCAATTCGAAATTGGCGTCAATAGGCCCGGCGACATACCGACAGTTGCGCGGTGTGGTACAGGCCCGCCGTAAATTCCAGTTCGCCTGCTGATGAACGGGTTGGCAGCCAGACGGCCTGCAATCTACACAATATCAAACTGAATTCTTCACGCGGGTACCGAGGTGAGATTCCTAAAGATTCGCCATGAGCGGATTGGCTTGCCGCATTTCATGCATGCCATACGCAGAAAGATACCGACAGAGCCGTGTGGGCCGACCATGGAGGGACGAGTAGAAGCTTATTAGGAGAGTCTCGACATAAAGCAGCGAAATGGCCTGAGCCACTGCGAGAGGTAGAGCTATCTCAGTCAGGGACCCCTGATGTTCTCAGGAAATCCCCGGAGAAGATTCGGTCCCAGGAAACAATAGTGCAAATTTGCATCTTTATGGCAGTTGCCATTTCAGTACAACGTTAAAGGAAGCAAGGTCAGGTCGCGGCTATCGTCGATAACGCTCCCGCCGCTGAAATGAATTCTGGCGATACGCTCCTTGCCGGCTCGACGCTTACGTTCGTTGCGAGTCTGGAGGTTTGGTATCTCGCCTTGCCCAACCAGGACAACCAGCTGATTCAGGTTTTTTTTTTCGGTACCCGTAAAATTCTCAGTCACTGCGTTCAGGCGAAAGGAATATCCAGAAGGCCTAAGCGTGTAAAGGTCTTGCTCTGTGCTGTAGCGCGCGATCTGCGCCTGTGTAACCCGCAATCCGGCGTTTTCGATCTCAAGCTCACTCCACTGCTTCAGTGCAAGCGCGACGAAATGGCGGAACCCTCTCAGTTGGTGATCGCGATCAAAGTCACTCAGCTTGCACACAGAAAATGCAGCGTTCTTGTACAACGTTGCCGCGTTGACCTGGCGAATCAACGTCGGTTGCATCGAAGGTCATGGTTGAGAGTCTTAAATGGATACCTATAGTCAGATTCCCATTGCCTTGGAAAAACCCAAATGTTGAGGTGAGAAGAAGACATCCTCTGGGAATTCGGTAATACCACCCCCGCGCACAAAGCCTCATATGGTGGTGCTCTTCTTCTCTTCTGTGATCACGGTGCGTAGCGCCAGAGCGGTTGGGCAGGTTATGAGGTAAGGTGGAATGTATGAATTACCCCGAATGAAGGGGTGGTATTATTGCGCAGGGTTCCTAATGTCCGATACCGTCAAAGCCGCATATCAGGAACTATTGAGTTCTCTCGCCATTTTTGACGCCGCGTGGCCACACTTGGTTTGTGCCGGACAAGCTTGGCGGCTTCCACTCTTGAATACCCAGAAAACTCCATCGTTTATCCCTGTCAAACACCTGACTGGCCTTGCGGCAGTGAATGCCAGTCGGGCAGCGTTCACTGAGTTCGAGCGTGATATTGGCCAAGCACCAGGAACTGTCATGCGGTTGCCGGGCTACTTCATCCTTAGCAGTTCTATCCTTGAACAGGGCAGAGCAGTCAACCGCTGCAAAGCAGCCCTCCAGGCTGCTATCGAAGCCGAGCGTGTCGCCCAAAATGTCTCGATAAGTCGGCGATCGCACATCATGCGCCGCGCCTTGGGTAACAATTTTTCCCTGAATCAACTCAAACGGTGCATTCAAGTTTTCGACGCCAACCCGCGACAGATTACGTTTACATGGGCCGGGCATACTTCCGGTAAAGAGAAAGTTGGGGTAGGGGGATTACGCGAGTACTTGCTTGCCGAGGCCCAAGGTCGCGCCCAGCGTGAAGGTGTTGCCATTGAGCAAACGCCCGAGTGGATGGACTTACGAGCCCTATCCAATCTGAGTGATGACGATGTGCTTGACCATCCCAAGCAGGTAGCACCTCACCCTCGGTGCATGCTTTGGTTCTCGGGAAGCAGCCGATACGACGCAATGGTTCACGCAAACCTTCCAATTTTCGTGCTCCAGGGCAACGTAGAACCCAAAGTGGTTGGCCTGAAAGACTTCGACAGCCAGGCGCGCACAGCCAAGCGGCCAGATCAAAAGAATCGTCGAGCAGCCCTACCAGGAGGGAGATTTTTTCTACCCAGTGATGAGCCTAAAACACCAGCAGCGAAGGAAGGCGCACAGCTCGCCGATATTGAATCGACCTACGGACAGAGCGAGAGCCTTCAAAATTCGAAATTGGCAAGGCCTTGAAGGGTTTGAGGTAAGAGCTTCGTTGGCGCAGGGAAATCCTGACGTTAAGGGTGATCGCGTTCCCTTAAAATACGCGGACACCATCGCCCTTAATGCTGGAATTCGGAAGGTGTGTTGGCTGGACGTACCGATGTTGAAGGGTTATATCTAGGGTGTGTCCTCATTCTGAGTTAAGTGGCTGACGTATTTGATTTTTCGTGCGTTTGTGAGACTCTTTTCAACAGAGAGAAGGAGCACAGATGGCACGACACGCATTGAGCGATCCGATTTGGGAGCAGCTTCAAGTAACGATGAAAGCGAAAGGCTGCCATCGCTGGCCGAATGACTGGGAAGTGGTGGAAGCTATTCTCTGGAAACTCCGCACAGGAGCTCCATGGCGCGATGTTCCCCGTGAGTTTTGCCCTTGGAAGACTGCCTATAATCGTTTCAACCGCTGGGCAGCCAAGGGGCTTTGGGCTGATTTTTTTTTGAGCTACGAGGCGAAATTGATTCGGAGTGGGTATTCGCCGATGGAAGTTACGTCCGCGCTCAGAACTTGGGGTTGGATGTGTATCGCTGATGGCACACCCCAGGTGGTGCCCCCCTTAGCGCTGCTGTAGCCTTCCCATCATTCGCTAGGCGAGTGGTCAAGTCGAATGCAAATGCCTGGTCAAGTGGAGTGCAATTTCCCAACAGCCTTAGAGCTTGGCATCAAGCGTTGCGCCATGAGGTCGACCAGATGAAAGCCGCCGGCCTGATCGATGGCGGTGAAGCGCATGAGCTGCGCGAGCTGGCCGTCGCCGCGCACAGCCATCACGTCGAAGACGCATTGACCCGCGAACTGAACCAATAAGAACCCTGGACATGATCAACACCGTTGACGGCGTTTGGCAACGACTGGCGCAGATTCGCACCCAATTGGCCGGCGCCGAAGCCGTCCTGGCGCGAATTCGCGCGAACGGCGACCCCTTGCTCTCCGAGAAAGAAGCCAGGACCCGGCTGTTGATCGAAGCCTTGGGCATCCAGGCCGAGGCCTTGGCGCAGCAACTAAGCTACGGGCCCGCCCGTATGCTGCACTGAGCCGGTACCGAAAAAATTTGCTTCCCCCTGAAAGAAATCCCGCCATGATTCAATCCAGCGATAAACCTGCACCCTTACCGGCGCCGCGCCCGGTGATTCTGGCCGAAGGCAGCGTGTTGGCCGTGCAGCGCTTGTGCAAGGCCAAGGCCGCGTATCTGGCCGGGCCGCGCAGTCGCGTGAGGAAAACGAGCGCCTGCAGGCGCAGTACTTCGACGCGGCGGTCCACCTAGGCGACTCCCTATTTTTACGCTTCTAAGCGGGTCAAAAGCCCGCTCTACGTTGAAATCTGGCAATTCCGCGGCATACCCACCCACATCGCCACGTTTTACGAGAATTCACGCTCTGACACCTTCTGTTTGCGGAACAGAGCAACGCGGGAGGGTGAGACGCCCGCAAGCTTTGCCAACACTCCGTTGGTGACAAGGCCGAGTAGATGTTCGTAGCGAGCAAGGCGCGATACCCGCTGAAAGGGAGGGACGCCCAGGAACGCTTGCCGCTGCTCGACAACCGAAAAAGGGACACCTACAGCGCGGCTGATCTTTGCAGTGGACATGCGCCCAAACAAAGACTCGTAGCCGATCCACGGGCCAGGGCAATCCTTAATCGAGGTTTGCTTCGGTGACTCGGGCAACGGCGCCGCTGGCTCAAGCCCGAACGACTCACGCAACGCTTTGACGATAGCCATTGGCGCGTCTGCAAGGTTCGCCACTTCCTGGTCAGGTACAAGCCCCAGCAAGGCTTTGTACGGCCTGACTGGATGGCTTGCTGGGATCCTCTGCGTTCGTTGAATCGGTCGAGGCTTGGCCGGTATTCCCTGTGCCTCCCGATAAGCCGTCACGCTGAACAGAGAAACACCGCTCAAACGGGCAACATATGTATCTGTTTGGATGCCCAGCAAATCTCTGAATGGCTCAATGAGCTGATCCACGGTAAAGGGAGCAATGCCAAACGCCATACGCCGACTCCGAATGCGATTCTTCGTCGTACCAACGAGCTTCGCCAATGTCTGATCTTTCATCCGTCCCAGCTTGCAGTCGTACCACCTGGGCAAATCAATGAGCTTCCAATCAACAGCCATACGTTCCTTTAAAGCTAATGCCATATCCGTGCTTGAGACAATGCAGCGCCATACACCAACAACCTTCTTTCCCACTTCGACCAGAACCAAATACTGCAACCCCTAAGGAGGACCGGCGACTATCGCGCTCGGCCCTGCTGTATTTGTCTACCCTTAGGAGACTGGTTGCATGTCACAGGTCCAACTGCCGAGGGCCCAGTTGGTGTTCACACCCTTTGGAATCTCTGCCAGCTCGAGGGAACAGACAGGTGCCCTGCAGCTTTGGAGATGGCTGTCGCTGTGTGCGACTCCCGCTTGGTGATCGTCACGTCGACTGCAGATGCCTGACTCCGTAGAACTGTGATGCGAAGGAGGATGCGGTAGACACTGGATGCTTTCTTTTGACGCATGCGTCTGAGCGGCTTGTGCAATGGCGATCAAGAGTGCTGCGCAGAGGATTTGCCCAGTCTGTCACCTATCGCCTGATCACGTGCCAGCCTGTCACGTTTGGTTACTCGCCTGAAAAGTTTCCCATTCATCAGCGACATATCCTGCATCGACCCCTGTCTGGAACCGTTCGTAGAACCACCCTGGATGCTCTTCTGTGTCTATCTCAGGTGAACTATTACCAACGTCATTAACCTGCTATGGGCGGTTTCAAGCCAGCGTGTAAAAAGCTGGTCATCACGCCGGCCGCCTATCTCCATGAATTCGCGCAATCCATCAACGAACTCCTCATGCCGTCGATCTACGCGACGAATGTCCTGAAGCATCACCAGCAACTCACCCCGGGAAGCATTGAAAGGAACGTCGAATACCAGCGGTATTCAACTTTTCCACCACTACCTGGTACTCAGGTTGAGTGATCATTTAGGACTCCTTTTTTACCACGAGCGAAAGGGCTGTAAATAGAGCTCTACAGGCATCGTTATACGATTCCAAAAGTTCAGAGCTTTGCCGGTTGTAGTCCTCTAGCTCCCCTCCTTTAAGAGGTTTATAACCCAGGAGCTTGGGCTGGTTCAAATACTGGTTGTGCGCGTCTTCCGCTGCATCCATATAAATCTTTAAAGGCTCAATATTAATCATTTTCATACAAAGCTATTTCCGTAAAGGGACAAACCAATTAATACCTTACCAAAGTTTCCGCCAAAGCGCTGTTCGACGAGAACGGTGTGGCGCGGGATCATCACCGGCGATCTGGGCGCCCCCCCCGGTGTCAGAATAGTTGTCGCCTCTCCGGTTTTTCCTCAAAAAGCATATCGGGGGCGGAAAGAGACCGGTCGTGCCTTACTATTCACCTGAACGTAGAGCCGCATTACTCAAGATGCTGCTTCCCCCGCTGAACCTGACGATGGCCGAGGTTTCCCGGCGCGAAGGGGTTAGCGAAATGTCTTTGTCCAACTGGCGCAAGCAGCTCAGTTCTGAAGGAAATGCAGTGTCCGAAAACAAGTCGTTGGCGAGAACTGGTCAGCCGAAACCAAGTTTGCTGTCGTGCTTGAAGCCGCCGGTTTGTCCGAGATCGACCTGGGTGAATACTGCCGCCGAAAAGGCCTTTACCCCGAGCAAATCACGGCGTGGCGGCAGGCCTGCATCAATGGTCAGAAGGCAGACAAAGCCCAGCAAAAAGAAGACCGCGAGCAAGCTCGCAAAGACAAGAAACGCATCCAGGAGCTTGAGCGCGAACTGCGCCGCAAAGACAAGGCACTTGCTGAAACAGCCGCGTTGTTGGTGCTGCGAAAAAAGCTCAACGACTACTGGGGGACGACCGACAACGAGGACAACTAACCTCTTTGCCAGAGCGCCAGTTGCTCGTTGCCTGGCTGGGAAGCGCGGTCGCGACAGGCGCTAGAAAAATCAGAGCTTGCCGGGAAATCGGTCTATCGCTGCGGACGTTGCAACGCTGGACTGAAACAGAGGTTATCCAGGCCGATGCCCGAACGACTGTCACACGGCCAACACCGCGAAATGCACTTAGCGAAGTCGAGCGAGAGACGATTGTGACGCTGTGTAACAGCCCGGAGTACGCCCACTTGCCGCCGAGCCAGATCGTGCCACGGCTGGCCGATCAAACGTGTTATCTGGCGTCGGAGTCGACGTTTTATCGCGTTCTACGTGCGGCTGGCCAACAGCAACATCGAGGTAGCAGCCAGCGGCCCAGAAGGCACGCAGCACCGACGACGCATGCGGCCAAAGCGCCCAATCAGGTGTGGTCGTGGGACATCACGTATCTGCCGTCGCCGATACGCAGCCAGTATTACTACCTCTATCTGATCGAGGATATTTACAGCCGCAAGGCCGTGGGCTGGAAGGTCTACGACGCAGAAAGCGGGGAGAAAGCCGCCGCACTGCTGCAACGCAGCGTGATCGGCGAGCAGTGTTTACACGAACCGCTGGTGCTGCACTCGGACAACGGAGCGCCGATGAAATCGGTGACGCTGCTGAGCAAAATGTACGATCTGGGCATCACGCCCTCGCGGGGCCGACCGCGTGTGAGCAACGACAATCCCTACTCGGAGTCGCTGTTTAGAACGCTGAAATACTGCCCGCAATGGCCGCAGGATGGCTTTGCCAGTTTGAACGCCGCACGCGCTTGGGTAAGGGATTTCATGCGCTGGTACAACAACGAGCACCGGCATAGCCGTATCCGGTTCGTCACGCCGACTGAGCGGCATCGGGGACTGGATCATCAGGTCTTGGCCCTGCGACATGAGCTATACGAACGAGCCAAAGAGAACAATCCGCAACGGTGGTCAGGCCGGACGCGTAACTGGGAGCCAATCGGCACCGTGCTGCTGAATCCGGATCGAGCGCAACAGATCGATAAAATAGCGGCATAGTTAGACGGTTGACGCGACCTACCTTGAAAAACGCCGAGACCGCGAAGGTCACCCCAAGGAAGGTCTGTACACCCCGGCATGGAACTGCGCGGCACGCCGTTCGCCGAAGGTTGCCGCGGTCACATCGGCAAGCAGCTGATCAAGCGCTTCAACCTCGACAGCGAGGCCGATGCCCACCACTAGGGCATCGGCCTGAAAGAAATCTGGGAAGTCGACCCGGCCAAACATCAGCCAGGCCTGGTGGTCCACACCGCCGTTTGGCCGCTGGACATCATGGGCAACGAGAACACCAGCGGCTCCCTCCTCTATCACCTGGGATAGGCGCAAAACGTCGGTGATATACGACATAACCTAAGAAACGTCAGTGATATATGAATGACCAAACCGACTAAGTACCGGCAATGTGCCATCAGCAGTAATTCTGTATCGTGCTTACCTTATGAAGATGATTCCATGTGAAACCATTGGTTTAAGGCACTCAACATTGAACATTAACTATTGACCGATTCCGCATCATGGTTAGAATACGGAAAACGGAGATGATTTAATGACCGAATTGCAAGAGCTAACATCGGATGTTCAACGCGAAGCAGCGGTTGGCAGCGGCAACGATTTGGGCCGTAAAGAATATGAGCAAGAGCTGCTTGGGTTAGCGAGAACACTGCGCCAAAACGTTGATGCGGTTGATCCAATGATCCGAGACCAGAAAGATCGCAAGCATCTCAGCAATCTTTCCGGCTCCCTTGCGAAATCAAACATGGTGTTGACCTGGGGACTTGTGGCGTCAGTAGCCCTCAACGGGATGCTCGGTTGGTTTGCTGTTCACCCAGACCGTCAATATTTTGCGGCTGATGGGACGCGAGTGATTCAGTTGGTACCACTTTCAGAACCTTATCTGAAGCCAGCTGATGTTATCCAGTTCGCCCGGGATGCCATCAACCGTTCGCTGACAATCAATTTTCAGCAGTACCGTGGCCAGCTGGAGGACGCTCGCGAAGATTGGACTCGCGATGGCTTTAAGCAATTGTTGCAAGAGCTTGAAGCTAGGGGATACCTGGACTCGATCAAGAGCAAGCGCATGAACATGTCCGTTACAGCAGGTACAGGCGTGATCGTTAGCGATCGGCTTGTAGACGGCATTTGGGTGCGCAAGGTGGAACTTCCACTCGAGATAAAGCTGTCAGGACAGGTGACCGAACAACCAGCGCAGAACTTTATCGCTGTTGTGACAGTTACTCGCATTCCCACCCTGGATTCCCTAGTGGGCGTCGCCCTCGACAACATCGTCATCAAGCCCCGTTAAGGGAGGAACCATATGAAACCATTTCAGCTTGTAATGCCGATGCTTGTCCTGGCAATCAACACAGCGTTCGCGCAAGAAGTGCAAGCGCCACAAAGCGGCGAGATGCTCCCCGGCGCTGAGCCGCAGACGTTGCAGCAACAACCAGTGCAACAGCAACCAGCCCAACAACAAATGCAACAGCAACCTGCACCGCCTGTGCCTGGTCAGTGGGTTCAAGTGAAAGGCCCGGGGGTTCCTGGAAATTTTCCAGTGCCGCCAGGCCAAGCCAACACCAATGTAAATCCTCAGATGCAAAATGCGTTTCCGCAAACGAACTACGGCGCCGGGAATTACGCCGTAGGCGGTCAACCCCAGAACAACGTTGTAAACCAGCCGCAGCAAAATGGAGTCGCACCTCTGCCTCCATTGGAGGCACCAACTGGATCTACCGATTTTGATGAAGCCATGAAAGTCGTGGCTCCTTTTGCTCCTGGGCAAATTCGAGAGATGCGGGGAAGCCTTGAGGAAACGAGAAAAGCGAAAGCCTATCAACCCGTTAGAGCTATCCCGAGAATTACGAGTGTCTCCGTAGACCTCAGTCCAGGCGCATCGCTCCCAGTACTACGAGTGATGCCAGGTGAGATTTCTAACTTGGTAATCCTTGACTCAACCGGCGCGCCTTGGCCCCTGGCAATCACACCAAGGATTTCCAAAGATGACATTTTTACTGCCGAATGGATGAAAGGTTCGCACGTAGTCGTGGTGTCAACTACCTCCTCCTACGAATCAGGAAACCTCGCGCTTTTTCTGCAAGGGGCAACGACACCCGTTGTAGTAAAACTCGTTACTGGGGAACCTGACGGAAAGGGCGAAAAATCACGAATCGTTGATGCCCGCTTGGACATGCGGATCCCTGGCCGAGGTCCCAACGCCAAAGCACCGCTGATGGGGCCGGGGAAAATTGCTCTTTACGACGACACCCTTCAAGCCTTTCTTGATGGCATTCCGCCCAAGGATGCAAGAGCTGTAGTTGCGCACGGGGATGTTCCTACGCACACAAAAGTGTGGCAGTACAATGGCGACATCTTCGTGCGCACGCAGCAAGACATTCAAACGGCATTCGATCAAAGCTTAGCCTCAGGAGATGGAACCAAGGTCTATCGGCTTCCAGCAACTCCGTTCGTAACACTGTCTCAAATGGGCCAGTCAGTTACCCTTCAACTTGACATCAACTGAGGTCCATATGAGTACTCAAGCTGATATTGGTCGCCAAACCAAAGTTATTGTTGCCATCATAGCAGTAGTGGTCATCGGTGGCGGCTATCTTGCTTATACTTGGTTCCAAAACCACAATGTATCCAACTCTTCCATTCGGGGTATCGCTACAAACGCGAAGGGGACAAAAATGGAAGAAAGTGAACAATATCGTCAGGTCCTTAACCGATATAATCAGACAAACGCGCAGCAAGCTGAGTCTAGCGGTGGGTCCTACATGTCGGTAATGTCTGCACAGTCAGTTAAGCCCGAAACAAATAGTGCGACTCCACAGCAGCAGCCGCAACAAGTTACCTACTATTACCACCAGCCACAGCAACAACAACAGGTAGTAACGCGGAATAAAGAATACGATAAGCAGGTTGCCGAACAAGTAAAGGGATTGATGGCAGCATGGGTTGAAAAGCCGCACTCGTCAGGAAAAGTGAGTGAAGATGAAGCCTATACGCAATCGATCATGCCAGCATCCTTGGCTGTTGCGGGCGTATCAGGAGCGTCTAATCAACCAGCAAGTACAGCGAAAGCGCCGGACGTAGTGGTTGTACCTGGGTTCACGCTTGCGCCTTCCATTCTCAAAACTGAGATTGATACTGACGAAAATTCAATGGTGCGTGCGGAGATCGCGACTGGCCCATTTGCTGGAGCCGTTTGTTTTGCGATGGGTTACAAACGCATTAATGAAACTGTCGATATGACGTTCAGTTACATGGAATGGAAAGGCCACTCCTACAAAATTAATGCTAAGGCTGTGGATCCCGACAGCATGAGAACCGCACTTTCGGGCGAAGTGAATAACCGTTACTTCCAACGCATCATCCTTCCTGCACTTGCAGTTGCGATAGGAAAGACAGGCCAGCTCTACCAGCAGTCGAGCGCAGAGAATATTATCACCAGCGAAGGCGCAGTGATTCAAACCTATCCAGAAACACCAGACGGAGCAGCAGTTGCTGGAACATTTGTGGGTGGCATAGGACAGCAAGCCGGCAAGGTTCTCGCAAATGACGCCGCTAATATGCCGCAGAAGCAAGTAATCAGACCATTAGGCACAACAATCGGTATTCAATTTATCGGTCCGGTCATGGCCAGTGATGCGTTGGATAAAAATGCTATTCAGGCAAACCAAAAAGACGAATTGAACAACTTGAGCCAGCCTGCTGGACAGCCTAAGCCTCAATATCGCTTGTCGCCTAGCGCAACAGGCAGCGGGGACGAAGAGGGTATGAGCGGCAGTTATCCGGGTTACACACCAGGACTTGGCCAACCCAACATTATGAATTCGACTCGATACTGAGTCTGCGCTGAAAGGATGCCAACATGACAACTCAGACAGCGGGCGACATTGATGTATTTGCTTCCACAGCCCGGAAACCAGGCGTAGTTCAACCGGACGCAGATCCGAAACCGACTCAAGAAGCTTCGCCTAAAAGAAAGATGAGTTCTTTCGTAGAAAAGGTGAAGCCGTGGCACTTCATTGCCGTTGTCGCTGTGGTAGCTGCGATCTGGATCTTCGCGCCGAAATTTCTGCATTCAAGTGCTTCGATCCCTCAGGGACAACAGTTCACAGCCCAAAAAGCCCAACCTACGTACGAAGCGTATGAGCGTTCACACCCGGCGAACCCGGTTGAAGAGCCCCAGAACCCTCCAGCAGCTGTCAGCCAACAACTGGATTTAATCCAGGTTCAAGGCCAAATGGAGACTTTTGCCAAAACCACATCTGAGCTCCAAGGCCAGGTCCGTGAACTTCAGGCGAAAATTGCTGTGCTGGAGTCCCGGCCTCAAGATGCTGCGCCCAAGGCTAAAGATAGAGTCCAGGTCGCACGGAAACAACCTGTCGCCGCGGCTAGTTCCACTTCCAAGGCTCTCGCTGGATACAGCATAAACACCGTATATACAGATCAGGCCTGGCTGCAGCACGACCAGAAAACTTTCGTTGTCCAAGTGGGTGACGCTTTTGATGGAATCCGCATTCTTCGCATTGATCCAGTATCCCGCCAGGTTGATACAAACCTCGGCGTGATCCGCTAAGGAGTAAGTCATGGATCTCGCGAGCATGATCATTGCGGCAGCAACCTCGCTGACCGGTGTGATGTGGGCACTTCTGTGGAGCCTTGGCGCCTTAATAGGCATCCTCTACGCAGGCACAGTGCTTCGCAGGATGCAGCTCGCCAGTATTCAACCAGGAAGGCGTCCAATTTCTGCTGGCGGCACTATGATGGTCCTTATCATTGGTGCACTGCTTTTTAACCTCTCAGGGACGATTGGTACCGTCTGGACGACTTTCTCAGAAGGCCAATCAAATTACGGCGCTATCTCTTGGAGCGGTGCAGAGCAGTTCGGTAAGTTCAAAGAGGCTGTGAATGCGGTACTAACTCTTGCAAGTCTTGCTGGTGGGTTCTTTTGCTTTAAGGGTTTATTGCTTTTGAAAAAAGCAAGCATCGATGGTGAGTCTTCCAACGGTGCAGACGATTTGATCTGGCGTGCTTTGACTCACTTAATTGCAGGTGCTGGCTTAGTTCACGTCGACAAAATGATCGATGCGTTTCAAGAAACATTCAAACTTTATTGGTAGCCAACAACGGAGCGTTCTCATGAAAATAAATCCTTTTGAAGCAGTCGGTGATGCTGTGCGTAAAGCTCACGTGCATCTGATCACCAAGACCGATGAATACAGCCGTCATCCGGTTCAGCGTCGCATCATGATGGCAAGCGCAGGCCTGACCATGACAACCATGTTTGTTGCGCAAGCGCACGCAGATGGCTTTGCCGATATGGGTACGAAGGCAGCGGACCAGGGCGACTCCTTAAAAGACAGCATAGGCAAACTTTTCGCCGTGATGGGGTTTGGTGGCGCGGGCTGGGGAGGCATGAACATGTGGAAAAAAACTCAACAAGGCGAAAACAGTCGCGTTACCGGCACCCAAATATGGGGCCCGTTACTGGGCGGCGCGGCGCTCGGCGCAACTGGTTTCATGATGACTACTGCAGGTGAAACAGTAGGTATCGATGCCGGGCAGCAGGGCGTTGTACCTTAATTAACAGCAAGAACAGGCAGCCTCACAGGCTGCCTTGGAGGTTTGATGAGCAGCGTTGATAATCAGACAGACATGGTAGTCCCCGATGCATCGCTCGGTCGAAACTTCGAGCGGCCAGCGCTTCCCGACATGACCTTGTCTACCAAAGCTCAAGTTTGGGGTGACAAAGAGCCGGGCTCGATGGAGCCTGGTAAAAAGTTGTTGAGCATCGAATTGCATGCTGAGGTGATACGCGAGAGCAAACATCGCTGTTACCTTTGTGGGTTTCCTTCGCAAAGTTTGGAAATCCACAACCTCAACCACAACCATCAGGATGTACGTAAGGAGAATCTACGCGCCGTAGATGCTCTGTGTCATGGCTGGCAGCATCTGGGGGAGTTGGGAGAGGGAAACGCATTCATTGGATACCTTCCAGGGCTAGTTGCTCAGGATGTAAATAATCTACAGCGATGCATATTAGTCGCCTTGGAAACTGGTGATGATGAAACTAAAGCCGATGCCAAAAAGTTACTGAACTGGCTCGCTTCACACAGGCAGTACACCGAAGCCGCGTGGGGAACTTTCGAGCTTAGTGTATTTGCGGACGCATTAGTAAAAATGGAGGGAGTCGGTGCAGATGTTCACGGTGTTGTGTTTAGAGATCTTGCGGTAATTTTTAACCCTGGGACCTACAGCGCAAGCGCTCAAAAATGGGCTCATGATGCTTATAAATCTTCACCTACAGCATCCTGGCCTAACTTGTATCACGAAATTATGAATGCGCCGAGCTGAAGGGGAAGGGTATGGGAGTTCTGGAGAAATGCGTAGATGCTGTTGAAGGTGCAATTGAGTACCTTGCACGCCATATCATTAACAAAGACATGACAAGCTACTGCGAACTAATGACCGCAGTAGGTGTGACCGATGAAGACATTCGGCGTTCTCCAGATCTGAAGGACCCGTACACGTTGGTCAACAATGGATACTCACTGCTGACCGTTTTTGACCTCCAGGGCACTTTTCAGATGCTCTCAGAGGATGAATTTTCCGCAATGATTGACTCGTTGCGCGTCCGCATGACCGGTTACATGAAACGTTACGGGCATTCGCTGACCTTTTCATTTGAACGCGATCCTGAGCGCGCCAAAGATGAGTTGATGCGACTCGCGGAGCCATTGCTTAATACTGCACGTCGGATTGGACTTGATACCGAGGACATTATTTTAGATCGCGTCATGCGAAACTATCCATTGTGCTCTTGGGAACAGAATATTCTCGTTGTGTATACCCACTTAAGCGCTATGAGTTCAGAGGAACAAAACCGCGAGATGAACGCGCTTACTAAAAACCTAGCTAAGCATGATGTTCCTCGGACGCAATTTGGGCAAAATCCTGCGTTTGCCCTTTCAGCTTTGAAATATCGTCACGACACAATGGTCAAGCGCTTGCAGGATGATTTTGCAAACTGCGGAGTCGATGGGCAAAAAGGGATCATGATGAAGCCCCTTACTGCGCATGAGGCTGTTAAGCGAGTCAGAATTATGATTAACCGTGAAGGTACTTCTCAGAAATTCCGCCCATCCCTACCTGGTGATCGGCATATCCCGAGCGGACCAGAGCGTTCTGACGACTATTCAGATCTGGTGCCTCCGCGCTTGAGCTACCAGATTTGCAGCAACAATGTTGAGCCGGATGGCAACTTTATTCGTACCGATAGACTCTGGCATGGGTCCTTCGGTATGGAACTTGGTCCACAGGATCCTCTGCCATTTAAAGAACTTTTTAGCGCAGTAGATCGGGTGGTGCCATGGCGCATTCGATTTGACCTGAATCCCAGTGGGCTCAATGAAGTACGGATGCGCCGGATGGTTGCAGGCTTCGTAGGGTTATTGCCAAGCAACCGCTCGATACGTGAATCCTTTGCTGACCTTGAGAAACTACAAAAGGAAGAGGCAATTCTTTCAATGAAAGTGGCCGCTTCCACATGGGCTGAGGACAAAGACACTGTTAAGCAGCGTATGTCCTCCATGGAAAAGTCTCTCCAGTCTTGGGGTACATGTCAGGTTAGCCAGAACCACGGCGACCCGATGGCCGGACTTGCATCAACAATTCCGGCATTCACCACCAAGAATACGGCGAATCGTTTGCTGCCCCCACTGCAAGATGCTTTGGCTATGCTCCCCCTGCAACGTCCTGCGACACCTTGGGCAGAAACCGGTTCATGGATCCTCAGAACCCCTGAAGGCAAGATCTATCCTGTAGGTTTAGGCAGCAGCATCCAAGATACCTGGATCGAGCTGTTCTCAGGTATACCTGGTTCCGGTAAGTCCGTAACGGTTAACACCATGAACAACGCTGCGATCCATCGGCCGGGAGCGATCCAACTTCCTCTGATGACTATCGTCGACGTTGGTCCGTCCTCTTCCGGACTTATCCAAGTCATTAGAGACTCGCTACCTGATCATCGGAAAAACGAAGCTGTATACCTCAAGCTGCAAAACAGTGTTGAGTACGCGGTTAACCCCTTCGATACCCAGCTCGGCGCGCGCGAACCAACAACACGCGAGCGGGAGTTTCTCGTTGATTTCCTTAACCTGCTTTGCACCGATACCGATATCGGCCGCGCACCTGCCGAGGTTTCGCGTGTCAATGAGCGCCTCCTTACCCTGGTTTACGACGACAGAGCTGAGAACGGGGCCAATCAATACGAACCCGAGGTCGTTCCGCTCGTAGACAAGATCCTTTTGGAGACCGGGATTCTGGCGGAACATGACGAGAAATGGTGGTCCACTGCGACTTGGTACGAAGTGACAGACATGTTGTTCGCTGCGGGCTATGTTCAGGAAGCGACCATTGCTCAGCGGCAAGCGTCGCCGGTGCTGGCTGACTTCAACTCGATGATGAACAACGAGAGCATTCGACAAATGTTTGGGACCATCCAAACGAAAAGTCATGAGCCTCTGCTCAACTACATGTCACGTTGTTTTGTGGTTGCTACTACGAGTTTTGCGCTGTTCTCGGGGCGAACCAGGTTCGACCTGGATGCAACAACCCGTGTTATCTCAATCGACCTTAACGACGTCATCGGCTCTAAAACTGCTGAGGGAGCCATTAAAACGTCCTGCATGTATCTCTTTGCAAGACAGCTGGCCGCAAAAAACTACTTTCTCCGAAAGGAGGAGCTGGTGAAGGTCGTTCCAGAGTTATATGCGGAATATCACATCAAGCGTGCAGACGATGTGGCCTCACAACAAAAGATTATCGCTTATGACGAGTGGCATAACACTTCTGGACTTGAAGCTCCAGTTCAAACCGTCATTAAAGATGGTCGCGAAGGTCGTAAATGGGGTATCCGCATCATTGCAATTTCCCAATTTATGGGTGACTTCCCACAACCCCTTTTGGATGCATCGACGTCGGTGTACGTGCTCCGCGGTGGGAACCGGAGTGATGAAAAAGTACTTCGTGAATCCTTCCAGGTCTCCGACCAGACCATCAGCGAGCTTCATCGAAAATGTGTCGGGCCGACCGAAGAGGGCGCAAACATGCTCGCCATTTTCAAAACCAACCAGGGCACCATCACGCAGATCCTAACGAACACCACCGGTGCTCTGGAGCTATGGGCTTTTTCTACAACCCAGCAGGACGTTTCGTTACGAACCGCGTTGTACAGCCGACTTGGCTCGATGGCGGCACGCAAGGTACTTGCCGCCAGGTTCCCCCTCGGTACCGCGAAAACCTACATTGAGCAGCTGGAGCTGCAAGCCGGCGCAGAACAAGCGAAATCGGTAGTCATGAACCTCGCAGATGAGATGACAGCCGAGTACCGAGCAAGCCGCAAAGCAGGAGCGCATATCTAATGAACGTACTCAAGTTTTCCCCTCTTGCACTTGCAATGCTGACGGTAGGAATGTTCGCCTCCAAGCCTGCCTACGCTATTTGCGACGGGTGTGTGGTTGGCGCGGTGGAAACCGCAAACCTCAGCATCACATTGGCCGTTAACGCAACCACGGCTGCTGTCGGAGCCATGGCAACGTCTGTAAACACAATGCTGTACCAAGTCGGTACCGCTGTGACTCAGGGCAGCAGCAAAGTCGCTAATACCGTCGAAACTGCAGCCAGGGTTGATAGGGAGTTTGCAGCGACTCAAGAAAAGAACCGTCGCTATGAGGATGCACGTCAGCGTTACTACGTCTCCAATGCAATTTGCAGCGAATCCGCCTCCGGTGGTGCTATCGATGTCAAAGCAAGTGTAGCTGCTATCAAAACAACTATGCGGTCTGGTGGTGGTGGCAAAACTGAGAATCGCAAAATTGCACAAGCATTGACGTCGCCGGCACCGCCGAGCGAGATCGATTCCATGCGTTCAGCGAGCATCCACGCTGACTACTGCGACACGGATGACTACGCTGCATATGGTGGGGCCACTGCGTGCCCGAGCGTGTCGACCACAATGCCAGGTGCCGACAAACGCCTCGACTCCGTGATGATCGGCGCCGGTCCTAATGGCAAGACTGCTGATCTCACTTTCTCTCAAGAGCAGACTGACGCTGCGCAGATGTATACCCAGAACTCTGCTCGACGATCGATCGGCAGCCAGCTTCGCAAAGGCGAAGCTGAAAGCGAAGCTGGCTCGCAGTACATTGGACTCATGAATCAGTACAACTCGATCCTCTCGGCTGCTACTGATCCGCAGGACCAGCTGGTCGCTGATAGCCAACCAAACCCTGCGACCAAAGATCTGCTTGTCGACACGCTCAAGTCCTCCTCGGCCCAAGCGTACTACATCAAAACCGCGTCTACTCAGGCTAAAGCAACCGGCACGATGTCGGCCCGGGAATTTGAATCGTTTGAAGTCGGACGTCGGTATGCCAATACCGAATACCAAGCAGATTTGCAGAACATGGAAGGTGACAACCTGCTTCGCGAACAGATCCGTGTGCAGTCTCAGACAAATTGGTTGCTGCTTGAGCTGCGTAACGACGTCCAGCGTGGGAACGTGATTAACGGATTAAACCTCGCTAGCGGTGCACGCTCGGAATTTGAGCCGATCCTTAGCCAAAAATACCGGGCTGTATCTGGCCATATGGGAGGCAGCAACTGATGACGGAACAACAGTCATCCAAGTCAAGGCAAGCTGCTTCTGTAGCGCTGCGCATCCTCCTCCCGTTCTGGTCCATGAGGCAAACCGTTCGGCTTGCAAAACAGGAAGCTGCCAAGACAAAAAAAAATTGGGCAACCATCAAAGAAATGTCTGCTGAAGCTAAACAGGCGTTGTTGCGCGGCGATGATGAAGAGTCTGCTGAAAGTAAACCGCTGACGTTCGAGGAAGCGATGTCCAACCGCAAGCCAGGTGCGATGTCTGTAGAGCAGCTGCACCTCTATTTCTTGCGTAGGAAGCGTACTGCGCTGCTTGCAGGGTCGATCTTTTGGTTGCTGGGATTGATCGGAATCGTGACCGGGAGCATCGATGGTTCCACGAAAATAATTATCCAAAGTTTCTTGTCGATTGCGGCAGCGACTCCTCTTTTGTTCGCGCTCGCATTGAGCGCTCAGTTTCGCTTGTGGCAATTAGAAACCCGTCGTCTTTCCGTGAGTGAAAAGGGGGGGTTGAATGATTTCCTGAAAGAAAATCCAAACTGGTTGCTGAAAACGCTGAGCCCTCAATATGGCAAATCCAAAGGAGCACGGCTATGAAAGCAATTGCGAGTAAGAGCTTTTGGTTCCTGGTTGCGTGGTTAGTGTCTCTGCCAACTTGGGCAGCAGATGGAACAACCATCAGCGAGATATCAGCCGCGGCGAAAAGGACAGGGGATAAGTCCCGCGAAGCGCTGGTGGCTATCTATGGGAATGTCGTCAATAACCCATTAGCCGGAGGTGACACCAGCGGCGATACCATCCTTGCAAGCATTTTCCAGGTCTTCAATGGCGCACTGTTGGTGGTTGGGGCGATCTGGGCTTGCTATATCGTCTTCCGCAAGCTGACCCGTACGGCTCATGACGGTTCAGTATTCGACAAACAGCAAACGACCATCTGGGGGCCTGTACGCCTTGTTTGGGGGTTGGTCTCATTGGTACCAACTGCCAGCGGTTGGTCGTTATCCCAGCTGCTTATGCTCTGGGGTGCCTCCGTCATGGGGATCGGTATTGCAAACCTCGGCGTCGATAGCGCGATGAGTGCATTCACCGACGGAACATCGATGGTCGTTCAACCCGTCATGCCTTCGACAGTTGGTCTTGCGCACAGCGTTTTCGAGGCAAATCTTTGCCTTCACGGTATCAATGCCGGCATTGCTCAAGCTCAAGCGAGCGGAGCCTTGGTGACCCAAAACGGATACGTGCAGCAATCCGCGACTCAAAGCGGCTTTATCCTCAAAAACTCCAGCTTCGTCTGTGGTGGTGCTGATATCCAAGGCGATCTGGAACCTCAGTCGGTTTCCACTGACTGGTTCGGCGGCACCATTGATGTATCAGATATTCGCCAGGCCCACCTTGCTGCCCTTCAGGCCATGCAGGCAACCCTAAGCACTACCGCTCAAAATTTCGTAAATGCTGTGATACAACGTCAATCAGGGACCACTGCTTCCCTACCTGACATTGAGATGGCCGTTCAGTCTGCATCACAGGCATACGAGAACTCTGTCAACAGCGTGGCAGCTACCAAACAGGGCAATATTGGTGAGCTGGCCAGCAAGATGAATTCAAGCATCAAAGAGGCGGGATGGTGGACGCTGGGGGCCTGGTACCAAACGTTCGCACAAGCAAACACTAAGCTCTCCGATGCTATGGCTGCAAAAGCGTCAGTGTTCGGCATGTCCTCTGGTGGGGATCCAGCCATCGTAAACGTCTACGCCTCTGCAATGACGGCGTACAAGGCTCAGCAGGAGACCTCAACCTTCACCAGTACCTTGGGCACTCAATCCAGCGGTGACTATTCCAAAGGGGCTGGTGGTGCCGATGCGGGGAGCATCATTGGCAGTATCTTTTCCGCACCTGGTCAACGGATTGTCAATTACCTGGTCGACGTCAATGCCGGCGGTGAAGGCATGGGCCAAGTGAATCCGCTAATCAAAATGAAAAATCTCGGCGATTACACTATGGTGGCGGCCGAGACGGCCTTGGGTGGATACGTAGCTGCTAAAACGCTTGAAAAGGTCAAGGATGGCTGGAGTATCGCCGGTGCCTTCTCGAAGGTTGCGAACGCAGTAAGCTCTGTTGGTGATGCGCTTTCAGGGGTGCTTGGTGCTGTTGGCCCATTCATCATTATGCTCATCATCGCATTGTTTATTCTGGGCGGGACTCTCTCTACCTACCTGCCGATGGTGCCCTTCATCATCTGGTTTGGCGCTGCAGTTAATTGGCTGGTTGTGGTTGGCGAGGCTGTTATCGCGGCACCTCTTTGGGCTATCACTCACCTGACCGGTGAGGGTGATGGTATGGGGCAAAAGACAACCCACGGTTACATCTTTCTGCTCAATGTGATGGTGCGGCCGATCCTGATGGTTCTGGGCTTCTTTCTCGGTGGGGCAGCTCTGATCGCCGGCGGCACGCTGCTAAATCAGTTGTTCGGTGTGGCGCTGGCAAATGCGCAGTTCGACTCGACCACGGGGCTGTTCTCGATCATTTTCTTCCTGACTATCTACTGCTCAATGTGCTTGAACCTGGTGCATAGCTGCTTCAACCTGATCATGATTGTCCCGGACCAGGTCATCAACTGGGTAGGTGGCCACGCATCGGCAACCATGGGCCGTGATGATAACGAGAAGATGAAAAATGCCATGAACGTGTTCGGCAGCAAGTTGGAACATCTCGCGCCGCGCCCTGGGCCTGCTGGAGATCATAGAAAAGGGACAACAGGTGGTAACGGTATAAGATCTTAGGAATGACTAACGGGGCCTCTTGGCCCCGTTATCAATAGGGCTTTGACCTGTCAAGAGGTCGTGGTAGGATAAATTATAGATTCCGTATCGTATATCTGATACGAAAAAATGGAGATCATTATGAATATTGCATGGTGGGTTCTTCGACCGTTTTACCTGATGGGACTGGTACCGGTCGTTCCAGTCGCCTTGATCGCCTGCTTCGACTACCGCCGCGACCCCGACGTTGCAGGGATGTTGATTGTTGCTGGATTGCTCTACGTTGCGCTCGGGTACTTTTTGTTTGCTGCAGCACCAGGCATGTTGCGGCGCCGCTTGGAGCGACGTGTAGAGCGTTACAAACGTGAAGGTTTCAAACCTCGCTACGAAGCTTTTTCCGTGGCCTACAACCGGTATGTAGGTTTCGACCCGGTGGCAAAGAAGGCCTTGTACTTCGATATCACCACCGGTGGGGTGATGGTGGATTTCGACCAGATCGATAGCTGGGAGCTTAGCCCCGACAAAAGCCCTCATCCGCTGCTCAAACTTGTTACCCGCCTTCCAGATCTGAGGGAGATTGGTGTGAGAATCAATCGTCCAGGGGCTTGGAAGTCCGATATGCATACGTTGTTCGGGTGAACCGTACGACCGATCTACTCAAAGGAATGGAGCTTTCCATGACGTTTAAACTGACTGCGCTGTCTCTCGCAGCTTGCTGTCTCATGGTCGGATGCGACAAACCAAACACAGACCACGCAGCGCCTGCTGATTCCTCGGGGCCGTCTTCATTGCTCAACAGCCCTAAAGTCAGCAGTACGCCGCAGTCTAACCGCCCACGTGCAGTGCAGGCTCCTAGCTCAGCTGACACCTCAGTGTCTTTGAACGAGTACGTCGACCTCAATACGCTTCCAGGTGGTCAGGCGCTTACGTACCTGGTGCTGGCCAAGTCTGCGAGCAGCACGACATCCGAGCAGAAACTGAGCTGGTTATCCCCGGAATATCAAGCCACCTCGGACGCCTTCAAAAGACAGGATATCGAAAAGGCCAAATGGCCGGCGATACAGGCACAGCTGAACGGCTACGCCAAAAACGATTATTACTCTCTCCCGATTAAAGGTTCATCGGTATCTGAGGGTATGGGAATGCAAAACGTCATGGTGGGTTCCTACGACTTCGCCAGTTCTACATTTCCGATCACCAGCTACGGCCAGTACTGCTGGGCTAACCCGGTGCGGAATAACGTAGGAATGAACCTGCAGATCCAGCCTTCCCAGTTCCCCTGCAGCATAAAAATCGCAGATCAAAATCAAGCCCGGGAGATCGAGCAGGCGAGGGCGCAGGGCACACTCGATTTGCGGGGTACGCTGTACCTGTACATTCCAAAATCGTCCGGCATGACAGCTGCTGGTGAGGTTGTGCACGGTGTCATCGAGCTGCGCGATCGTCAGTCTTCCAAAGTACTAACGACCGTCAATTTGTGATGGCCACCGAACCCACCGGAGGTGCTTATGAAGCAATTAGTGAACCGCGAGCCCTGGTGGGAGTTACCACCGAAGCCTGGGCAAAGTGAAAACGACTGCAGTTGGGGCTACCTGGAGCAATACGACGACGGTTCGTTCAGGTTCGACAACACCCAAAGGCCAAGCGATCAGGAAATTCGTGCCCGCAAAGGCTGTAGATCAAACCCGAATCGTGACGGCGTCCCCCCCCCAGAACGATTGAGCAATCTGAAAGGAGGCACCGATGAGTGCATTGAACGTCCAAGACTGGCAGGCGGTCCTGAAGAACATCGCAGACCAAAATCGCCATAGGCTGACGGGAAGTGAATACAAGGAGCTGGTCGGCCTCATCGATGCCCAGCCAAAGGATGTAGAGAGCCTGGTTCAAACCAGAAAGCTCGTTGCCCAGCTGGCACAACACCAAGGACCTGATGCTCCAGCCCCTTTCCGGGATCCTGGGCATAATCGTGCATTCCAGGTTGAATCGTTGCCGGCAGCCCCTGCAGAAGGCGATGAACGTCTTCGCGAGCGAGTAATAAGCGGTTCACGGATTTTCGCATCCCGTGAATACAACCATACTTCTGAAGCCGCGCAGCTCAATGAGCGTGGTGAAATGGGACGATTGGTGCACGGGCACCGCCTCGATGTTATGCACAACACTGAGGGGCCAGGTGATAGATTCGACGTGTTCCAGGTCAAAACCTCTACTCACATCCCATACAGCACTGGTATTCCCGGTAACCCTGTAGACGGTGAGCGCAAGGCGCACGGACAGTTCAATTCATTCGCAGAGGCAGGCGCAAGCATCGATGAAACGGTAGGGGTTAAACGCCACTCGCAGCTGATCCGCGAACGTCAGGCTGAACACGGAATCCACGTCAAAGAAGCACCACCTGCAGTACCTAAGGCTCCACGACCGGCCTAACGATCTTCCAAAATAAAAACCGCCAAGAGGCGGTTTTTTTGTATGGTGCGCCCAGCATGGGCGCAATCTTGCGGGTGAAAGTCCCGCCGTAAGCTGGCCACAGTGAACGAAGTGAAGCGCAACTGCATGAGGGTGACCGAGTGTGGGGAGGAAGCGTGAATCGAAACCGTGAGCCGATGAACAAGAACCGGATATAAGGCGATGCCGACCAGGGCGAGCGGGCCATAAATCGCGAAGCTCTTGTGGTCAAGGGTCAGGCAGCGTAAATCCGGCGGTTGTGCGGGGAAGGATTGCGTTCTTACCTGGGGAGATCTCGCCTCGTGCCTGAAAGGGCGACGGCGCCAGCCGGAGCGAGAAGTCAGCAGAGGCCGTAGTAGTCTTTTTTTTTTGACGAAGGGCCGAACGAGAGAAAGCGTCATAGGCCATGTTGATGCGAGAAACCGGAAGTCAGATGCCTGCCAAACGCGGTGCGGATGGAGATAACGAGCGGTGAAGCCGTGAGAAGTCCTGTCAGCGACGAGGTCAATCGCCCGCAAAATGAACCCTATAACGCAGGGCAAGGGCTGCTGGAACGGGCCTTTGCGAGAGAAAATGCGGATTCCACGCCATCCGGACACTCAGTCCACCAACATCCGGACACTCGTTCCACGCTCATTCGGACAGGCAGTCGGAGCGCAGCGACGCAGGTTTGCATTGTTAGTCTGAAGCCCCAGTTACAGTCAATTTCGTTGTGCGCCTGCGCAGCGATTCGCCCTTCAGTTCGATCCGATAAGCGTTGTGCACCAACCGGTCGAGGATCGCATCGCCCAAGGTTGGATCGCCGATCAGTGCATGCCATTTGTCCACCGGCATTTGACTGGTCACCAGTGTTGAGCGGTTCCCGTAGCGGTCGTCCAGCAGTTCCAACATGTCGCGCCGTTGCGGTGCAGTAAACGTCGCAAGACCCCAGTCGTCCAAAATCAATAGGTCAGTCTTGGCATAGCCCGCCATCAGCTTGGCGAAGCGACCATCACCGTGCGCCAGGCCCAGTTCTTCCATCAGACGCGGCAGGCGCAGGTAGCGCACGCTGTAGCCGTCCCGGCAGGCCTTGTGGGCCAGCGCGCAGGCGAGCCACGTTTTGCCTACGCCAGTCGGGCCGCCGATGATCAGGTTCAGGCCATCGCGCAGCCATTGGCCGCTGCCCAGTTGCAGGATCAGCGACTTATCCAGGCCACGCGGGCTGCGGTAATCGATGTCTTCCAGGCAGGCGTTGTGGCGCAGTCGGGCTGTTTTGAGGCGGGTGGTCAAGCGCGCGTTTTCACGCTCTGTCAGCTCGCGGTCGACCATCAGGCCCAAGCGCTCATCGAAGCTGAGGTCGTTGATGTCGGGCGTCGCGTGTTGCTCGCCTAGCGCTTTGATCATGCCGTGCAGGCGCAGGGTTTGCAGCTTGTCCAGAGTCGGGTTGGGTAGCATTTTGATGCTCCTTTTTCAGGTCAGTGGTAATAGCCAGGGCCACGCAGGTTGATGTGTTCATCGGGCAACAGCGGCAGGTTTTGTTGGGCCAGCGGTAGCTTTTCCAGGCCTTGGCGCAGGATCGATTCGAGGCTCTTGTAACTGCATGCGCCCAGTGCCAGCGCACGCTGGCAAGCGGCCTCCAGCCGCGCTTCGCCGTGATGTTTACCCAACCGCAGGATGCCTAGACAGGCGCGGAAGCCGTGCTGCGGATGGATTCGGCGTTCGAGGATGTAGGCGATGACGCCGGCAGTGTTCGGCCCGGTCTGCTCTGCCCAGCGGATCAGTCGTTGCGGCGTCCACTCGGCGTGTTCGCGGTGACTCTTGGGCATGTGCTCGATCTGGGTGGTGTGACGGCCTTTGTGTGGCGAGCGCCGGTGGCTGGCCACGCGTTGGTTGGCGTGGAAGCACTCGACGGTCTGCGCGGTCAGGCGCACTTCGAGCTGGCGCTTCACCAGTTGGTACGGCACCGAGTAGAAGTGGCCATCGGCCTCGACATGGTAATCGATGTGGACACGTACCTTTTTCCATTCGGCGTAGACGTACGGGTGCTCTGGGAGCGGTTGCAGTGCAGGTTGGTCGATGGCCTCGAAGGCTGAGCGGCGCGAGCCGGGAAGCTTTTTGAAGGGCCGTTGGTTCAGGCGTTCAAGCAACACGCCGATGGCCGTGTTGAGTTCGCCCAAGGAGAAAAACTGGCGGTTGCGCAGTGCCGCCAAGATCCAGCGCTCGACGACCTGCACACCCACTTCGACCTTGGCTTTGTCCTTGGGTTTGCGGGATCGGGCAGGTAACACGGCAACGCCGTAGTGCTCGGCAAGGTCACGGTAGCTGGGGTTGATGTCCGGCTCGTAGCGATGCGCTTTGGTGACGCCGCTGCGTAAATTGTCCGGCACCAGGATCTGCGATGTCCCGCCGAGAAAAGCGAAGCACCGCGCATGAGAGCCCAGCCAGTCGGGGAGTTTCTGCGACCAGGTGGCTTCGGCAAAGGTGTAACTGGAGGCCCCGAGCACCGCGACGAAGACCTGCGCCTGGCGGATTTCGCCGGTGCGCCGGTCAATGATCGGCACGGTTTGGCCGGCGTAATCGACGAACAGCTTTTCACCCGCGCGATGCTCCTGACGCATGACCACGTCGATCTTGGCAGCCCAAAGGCGGTAGTGCTCGCAGTACCAGCTGTATTGAAAACCCTGGGGTTGGCTGAGGCGATATTCCTGCCAGAGCAGGGCCAGAGTCACGCCGGGGCGGCGCAACTCGGCATGTACCCATGCCCAGTCAGGCATCGGGCGTTGATCGCTCGGCACCGGCACTGCCGGTGGAAACAAGCGTCGGTTCAGCTCCGCATCAGAGATATCGATGGGCCACTGAAGCCCACTGGCAGCGAACCGGCAAAGGTAGTCTCCTGCACTCGAATGGCCAATGGATAAGCTTCTGGCGATCTTGCGCACGGACAGGCCGGCGTCGAACTTTAGGCGTAGTACCTCTCGGATTTTACGCATGGATATACGCTCCACGACGACCTCTTTGCTTCGAGAAAAGAGGTCGATGGTAGTGAAAAACCCTGCGTCGCTGCCTGCCTTAAAGTGTCCGGATAGCCGTGGAATCGGTGTCCGAATGCTCGTGGAATGAGTGTCCGGATCAGCGTGGAATCAGTGTCCGGATGTTGGTGGAATGGGTGTCCGGATGGTCATGGAATCCGCAAGAGAAAACCTGAAACGGGCGTGGAAACGGGTCAAGGCCAACAAAGGTGCAGCCGGAGTCGACGGTCTGGATATTGAACAGACGGCCGAACACTTGCTGACTCAGTGGGCGGCGATTCGTGAACAGCTTCTATCAGGTATCTACCGGCCCAGTCCGGTACGCCGAGTGGTCATTCCCAAACCCGACGGCGGCGAGCGCGAATTGGGTATCCCGACGGTCATCGACCGTTTGATCCAACAAGCGTTGCTGCAAGTCTTGCAGCCATTACTCGACCCGACTTTCAGTGAGCACAGCTACGGCTTTCGCCCGGGACGCTGCGCGCAGGACGCCGTTTTGGCGGCCCAGCGCCATGTGTCCTCAGGGCGCAGAGTGGTGGTGGATGTTGATCTGGAAAAGTTCTTCGACCGGGTCGACCACGATATTTTGATTGATCGTTTACGCAAGCGGATTGCGGATCGGGCGGTTACGTACATACGTGCATTAAGCTTTTACCTTCAACTTGTCACCAAAAAAGATGTCGATCAGCAGTTTGATTCCCAACGCTACAAATGCGCAATTCAGGGCCGACTCCATCAGGCCGCGCTCGAGCTCTCGGCCGCTGAATTGCAATGCCATTCCGTAGAAAATGAGCCCGAATATGACAACGTAGGCCACAACCATGCTGAGTCGGCGGATACTGCGAATAAGGTTCAACAACACTGGGTTCATAGCGACTCCATGCCTCGTTTAGAAGTGAATTTGGCGGAAATTGGCGATCTGACCTTTTTCAAGCATGCGTACCGCACCGCTTGTTTGAGGACGAAGGTACTTCAAATCTTTGATATCGATCTTCAGCTTGCGAGCAGCCTCATCCCAGTCGGCAGTAGCAAGGTTGAGCAGCAAAAGCGTGCCGGCATTCTTGATGAAGTCGGAGCTGAAGTGCGCAGGGGACTGACCGGCCAGAAGTATTGCAAGGCCGAATTTACGCATCTCCGTAACGACAACGTTGATCGGATTCGAGGCGTCTTCGTCATTGAATTTTTTTGACTCATCCAGGACGATCAAGCGGCGAAGTTTTCCATGGGATTCCCCACGCTGCATCATCTCCCGGATGATTGCACGCATCCGGAACCTGACGAACATTTTCAATTCATCCTCGGACTGGGCGAGGGGTTTGATGTTGTGCCGGCGAATCCGAGCGTTGCCGAACGGTGGGGGATTTGGATTGAAAATTCCGGTTGCGATCAGGTTCTCCAGTCGAGTAATGACGCTCAGCATTACATCCTTGCTGTGGTACTTCATCGCATCATCAAACTCTCGCCCGGTCTGCAGGTTGTTCAAGAACGTTTGGTGAGCTTCAGCGGCCTTCGTCTTCGCTGTATCAAGTCGTTTTTCCAGAGCTTCGATATCGGAGTCGTCGTTTCGCCCCTGTGACTTGGCCAGATCTGAACGTCGCTTGTTCATCGCAGCCATTGTTCTGCAGTAGTCTTCGAAGCAGCTCAGAGCTTGTTTACCGTCATCCTGGTCATCAATTCCCATCCAAAGGGCGCGCAACTTCCGTTTGGCCAGCCTCACGACGTCGGAAAGGGTAGGGTAAACGCCTTTCAGCTCGGCCCAGCGCTTGTGCTGGATGATGTCTTTGATTTCGTCATCCGTCGCCTCACGGCGCTGCCATGTGTGAGGCTTATCAACATATATTCCGCGGGCTGCGTAGGCATCCGTTAGAAGGTGGCGCAGAACACCTTCTTGGTTCCCGCCGAGCTTTCTGGATGTGCTGTTCATGGCTTCAATCACATCATTCACAGCCCTCCGCACCCCACCGTAATGGGGGTCGGTGTTCAACACCAGCGGGTTGAACCCGTAGCGTGTCGCTTCGCTGAAAAGGACGGTTTCTGCACCAGGTATCTCGATGTCTCCGTGATAGTCGAAAATATCGATCTCTACCTGTTCGTCCATGTTGGTGACGAACTCTCTGATCCAGTGCGTCTTGCCGGCGCCGGAGGTTCCCGCAACGCCGACGTGGTGATTCGACACTGCATCAGGACGCCAGTAAATAGGCAGCTCGACCTGGTCCTTGGTCAGTTTCCAAAAGTCATTGCCCAGCTTGATCGCTGTCATCGTGCCCCCTTATTAATCGTATGCATCTTCTGGGATTTCAAAATCCTCCCCATCGTCGCCGAGCATTTCCTCGGGTTCTAGATCAGGTTTGGGCTGATGGAAATATCCTGTGAGCCCTTGCGCTTCCGCTGCATGTAGCGCTTTTCTTGCTGCCTGGAACAACGCAATACCACGCTGCTCAGCAGGAACGTCGAAACGCTGGATACTGTCCAGGTGCCGAGCTGTAGCTACTACCTGGTCCAAGATCGGGTCATCGAGGGCCGGGTAGTAGGGTTTCTCAACCCGGCGAAGTTGAGCGGCGATGTAGTCGACTGAGTGGGTGTCCTGCTTACTGATACGCTCGGCACTTTGGGGCAAGCGGCTGTACTCCGGCCGCTCGATCTGTAGGAAGCGATTGATGCGGGCAGATAGCTTGCTGGTTTTTTTGTGATCGTCAGGAATGTAGAAGCTCGATGCTGGAATTACCGCGTCCTTGAAGATCAGCATTCCTTCGCCGGCCTGCAGCTTTTTCAGTTCGCCAAGCTCGATCTTGTTGCGGCGTTCGATGTTCGCGGCACCTTGAGCCTGGTAAGCACCACCGGTGTTCTGGTCGTACCCGGTGAGAACGCTGTAATAAGCCTCCCCACCCGCCTTGCGAATGTAGTCGTACGTATCCTCAGGGTCTTCCAAGGCCAGCACCCATTTCACTTTGGTGTTGGCAAGCATGGAAGGTGCCTCGTCGGCAGCCTCGCCTCGTTTAAGCCCCTGAATATCTTGCACGGCGGCGACCATCATGAAGCCAAGGCTTCGCGCCTGAGCAAACATTACAGCGATGCCTGCAGCAAAGTAGTAGGCCAGCTCATCACTGATGATCAGGTACGGATTAGGGGCATTGGTAGCCTTGGTATCCAGGACGTCTGCGCGGGTACCCTCTAAGCGGTAGCCAAGATTCTGGGCCATCATCAAACGGATTGAAGAGATGTAGAGCTTGCCCAGCGATGCAGCCTCTGAGGCTGACTTTTCGAGAGTCGGGATCATGACGGCAATCAGCCGGTCATTGAGAAGTACATCCAGCATGTCTATTTCGGGAAACTTGTCCGCGAAGATATGACCGTACGTATCCATCATCATCGACAGGGTGCGTGCAAACTGACCGGTCAAATAACCGTGCTGGTTGAACACCTCTGCATCCCACTTCGACGGATCTCCAGCGAGCTGCGGATTGAAACCTGGCAAGCCGGTTTCAAAGTAGGCTTTGATTGGCAGATAGGCCAGCTCAGGAATCAGCCCTTGCTGACCCTCGATGTAAAATTGCACCAGGTTTTGGAGAGCGAGGTAATGGCGGATCACCCCGATGGAAATCTCAAGTTCACCTTTTGCACGCTTGTAACAGAGCGTACGCAGAAGGGCGTCAATCATGTTGAGCGCTTTCTGCTGCCATTGAGCACCGTCACCGCTGGCGACAGGGAGCAGCGATGCCATCAGTTGCAACAGGAAGTCAGCTGCGGCATCCCCGAACGGGTTCATGGAGTTTGATTGAGGCTGATTCATTGCATGAAGGCCAGATTCCCTGGCCACCATGTGCTCGAAGGGATCCATGCCACCGGTGAGGTAGTTGAGGATGAGGAAGTCGTCCTCACGCCCATGCCTGCGAGCTAACGACCATAGACAGAACGCCAGGTTGGAGTCTGCTTTTCCGTCCCCGTACGATGCTCCAGTACCCCAGCAAATGGCGTTGTAGTACATGCCCATCAGGGTTTCACTTTTTCCCGAACCTGTGGTGCCAGGCAAAAACAGATGGGTACGGCAGTCAGAGTTGTTTAACCAAAGCTCCCGGCCTTCGTCAGCGCTCGCCGCAATACCGTCTGTGTTGGGCGTACGTAGGAACCCGAGGTACATGATGCCCCCGGCTGCTAACAGCTTGCGAAAAAGTCGCGATTTTGTGAGTAAGCCCCAGAGGAAATTTTCCTCAACCAACTCCTCGTAATAATCCGTTCGATCCAATCCGCCGATGTCTTTGGGCATCCGGATAGGCATTCGGAACTTCTGATCCTTGAAAGCCATGATCAGCATGGACAAAAACAGGATCCAGACGGGCCACAGGACTGGTTGATAGAACAGCAGGCCAGCAATGGCTAACAGTGCCAGCTTGAAATTGTTCGGGCGATACAGTGCAACATTGAACCTGGTCCAAGAGCTGCGTACGTCCCTTGATATGCGTCCAGGTTTGATCTCGTGCTGTGAGTCGAGAGACATCTAGTGATCTCCTAGGCGGGCAACGCCATACCGATCGTTCTTTCAAACTGAGCGGTAAGAGCCTGTTTATAGAGGGTTGCCTCACGAACGCGGGCGAGTATTTTGCGTGCCTTCTCAGCAGCGCGTACCTGGGATTCGGGTACTTCCATGTCCAGGCCGTGCTTGACGTAGTCTGCTAAAAATCGACTCAAGGGATACGCAGCCTCCAAAGCTTGGTTCCATGCGTCCAGGCCGTGCGTCCTGATCAGCTGATCGGGGTCACTGCCTTCCGGTAGAAACAGAAATTGGACGGTTTTACCGTCGCGTATTTCCTCAAGAACGACTGCTGAGGCACGTAAGGCGGCAGATCGGCCTGGCTTATCCCCATCGAAAGCAAATGTCACTGTGTCGGCATTGGTGAAAAGCCGTCTGGCCTGCGCATTCGTAAGGGCGGTCCCCATAGGTGCGACGACTCTGCAGTCACCGGCCTGGTGAGCTGTGAGTACATCGAAATAGCCTTCAACCACGATAGCGTGACGGCCACTGCGAATTGCGGGCTTGGCGACGTTCATTGCGTACAGCTCGTTGCCTTTATGAAAAAGCTCTGTCTCAGGTGAATTGAGGTACTTGGGTGTGCGGTCGGGCTTCTCGATCAGGGAACGGCCAGCAAATCCAATCAATGCGGCGCTTTCGTTGTAGATCGGAATCATGACCCGGTTGCGGAAGCGGTCGAACAGTCGGCCGTCCTCTGCACGGATGGCGAGTCCACAGTCGATGAGTGTTTCTGGGTCGTGCCGTTTCACCAAAAGCTCAACGATTCCGGTCGCTACGGTGCCTAACTGGTAGGAGGTAATCGTTTCTTGGGACAGCCCGCGGGTAGTAGTGAGGTACTGGTGACCTGCGGGACTACGCACGATCCCCCCCGCGTACAAGCCAGCTGCGTCTTGCAGTGCCTTGTAAAGGGATGCCAAGCGCTTTCGAAGCATTTGGGATTCAGCAGAGTCGTCAGTCTGCGATTCTGGGACTGTGATCCCTGAGTCTGCCGCGACTGCGGCAACAGCCTCTTGAAAAGGAAGCTTGTGGAATTCCATCATCCACTTGATTGCATCACCTTGCGCGGGACACCCATAGCACTTGTAAGTGTTCCGCTCAGGCGATACTTCAAAAGAAGGTGTTTTCTCTCCATGAAAAGGGCAGCACGCCTTGAAAGCCTTGCCCGCCTTTTTGAGGGTGATGTCTCTTCCAATGATCCCCACCAGGTCTGCGTCCTCACGCACACGGGCAAGGAATTCATCGGTGTACCGGATGTACTTGCCCATGAATATCCTCACTGCGCCTTTGTTTGATCCAGCCATTGCGAAATGGCACGAGCGGTATTGGGAAGGGTCAGCGGGGTTTGCTCGCCGCTCGTGTTCACCACCGTGGGAGTGCCCAAGAAATTCAGCTTGCGGAATATCTGGTCATTGGCCGCCACTGCTGCTTCGCCTTCGGGGCAAGTAGCCGCATCGATGCGATCACCCTTGACGATTTTCTTCCAATAGCTGGCACGGTCTTCTGGCTTGGCACAAAGCATTTGTGCAATCGCGGTGCTGGACTCAGGCCCGCCGATCACCGATACCGGGAAAAGCTGAATGGTGTAGTCGGCGGAGAGCTTTTCAAGTTCTGGTTCAAAATTGCGGCAATGCGGGCACGACGGGTCAGAGAACACGAAAACCGTCCCCTTGCCCCCCTGTGAAAGCTGTACAGCGTACTTTCCAGCCTTCGTACCAGCACTGATGGCTTGCTTAACGATTGATGGGTCAGCAGCTGGTGGAAGCCCCGGAATGTTGCCTAGCTGCATATTCTGGAGATTCTGAGGTTGTTGTGGCGGTACGAAGCCAGGTTGCGTTGCCCCCGGGTTGTAAACAGGTTGCTCATTAACTTGGCCTGGGTTGCCAGCTGCAGCTTGAGAAGTGATACCGGTCATTCGGGCGGCGTACATGTTCAAGCCCAAGGCGAAGATCAAACCTAATGCAGGCAGTAATCCCCACTTAACAGCCCCCTTCACTCGGCTGAATAACACTCGACGCCGGGTGAAACGGTCGAGGGCGTGTTGCATTGCTTCAAAAGCATTTCCTGCCAGCGCTTCGGATCCAAACTCCTCAAGCAGGCACTCGTGATTCGCACCTTGGGTAGGGTTGGACCAGAGCAGACGTTTTCCATCGAGACGAACCTGGACACTGTCGTTCAACGACAGAGCGGTAACAGCGCGGCGCTCGCCGGTCGATCCGAAGTGAACGTGGAGAGCCAAATCGTATTGGCGAATTCTGTCGCGATTTTTCATTGTGTATCTCCTTGTTGGGCAACCAAACCTAGTTTGGCGAGGTATTTTTCGACGCCATCAATCGCGTCTTCAATGGAAGGCTCCGTGAGGCGATAGCCCACGTTTTCTGCGTACTCTTCCCACTGCATCTGGGTGAAAACAGCACCTTGCTCAAGAAAAGGAGCCTTGCGCAGGCCGATGTTCAAGGCATAGAAAAGGCTCCGGTCCATCCCCTTTAACCAACGGAACTGGGAAGAGGGCAACTTGCCACTTTTGGATGCGAGCTTGTGCATGGCGAACAGCATCGTTCCGGGGTAGGGGTGACGGAGGAGCCAAGCCTGAGCGTCAGGGTGAGCCGCATATTTTTTGAATGCGGTGTCGGTTAAACCGAGGTTCGGATAACCTTTCTTTCCTTCAAACGTGCCCGTGTGACAAGAGCGGTTGAGATCGTCCAGGAGATGCTGCGCAACGCGGATATCTTTCCCGTCTGAGAAGAGGCGTGCGCCAAACACTGCGAACAAGGCGCGTTCCGTAGGACTCAAATCGTTGAGAGATGCGACCGGAGTACCTAAAAAATCGATCATGAGTTGGCCGCAGCGCTCGCGATCTAGTTTGTGATTGACGATCAGTCCATGTTCAAGAGCCCATTCTTCCGGATGCACAGCACTGCGATGCTCGACCGGATCATCATTCAACAAAAGTGTCTGGGGGTTGCCGTAGTACAGGGAGGGAATAATTGCCGGGGAGTGCTTGGACATGATCCAAGGCAATGTTTCAACCGTGACCTTACGACGAGTTTTGTTCATCGGGTGACGGTGAGCTGCAAGAAAGCCACGGGCAATGATGACAAGCGGAATGATGATGTAGAAATACCCGGCTTTGTTGAGCATGATTAAAAGCTCGGGAAAAGTAACCCGTGCAGGGTACATGGCCATGCTCGCGGCCTGAGCTCGCCACTCTCGAATTACTTCAGGCATGAATGGCCAATCGAACACGGCGAGCTGATACCAAACCCATTTCAAGGACCAATAACTGATGGTTCCATGCCAGCGATGCCAAAACATCCAACCAAATGCGACTGGCAGGGCGATCAAGACAACCCACACGACCCCCATACCCTCGGACTGATTTTGTCCATGTCTAGCCATGAATCCTCCTAGAACTTGAGCGAGTTGTTATAAACGCGCTCGATGTACGGGTATTTGTACTTCGGTGTCCTGGAGTGGTAATGCCCAACCCCATCCCAGAAGCTGCCATTCGCCTGGTTGATCTCGTACCGCAAAATGTATGCAGCGGCGCGCGCGGACCAGCAAAAGTTCTGCGTGATCATTTGAGGAGAAACGCCGAATTCGCCCTGTAATTTTTGGGCCCACACGGTGTTGATCTGAAAAGGTCCGTGGTCGACCGTGCCATTTTTGTTTTGGCTCAAGGTCCCGGTACTACCTCCCTCTGTCATCCAAAGAGCGATCATTACCCTTAAGGGCAAACTGTAATCACGCGCCGCTTCGACCATACATACCGGTACAGGCGGCTCAGCCACAGGAACTGGAATCATCGTTTCGTCCTTTCTCGATCCCTAGCAATGGGTTATAATTTTCCGTATGGTAGCCATTCTACGGAATTAAGGCAAGTTGAATCAGCCTTCTGCAAATCCGCAAAAACGCTGATTTCAGCCTCGTTCAGGAAGGAGTTTTTAATGGAAAAGGTATTGTGGATTGCTGAGAAAGAGTCTCAGCTTTCTCAGGGTATTTATTCGGCCATCCCTGGCACCACCGAAGATCGGGGGCCAGGCTGGGCACGCAGAGGCGAGCAATGGTTTATCTGGCTCGATGGCCACGCGTTTCAACAAGCTCCACCCGATCACTACCTTCCTGACGATGTACCTTTGACAGCTGGCAATAAAAAGGTCTGGCGGATGTCAGATTTGCCGATTATCCCGGCAGCCAGGGCTTGGAAGCTTTTACCAGACCCTCGCAAGAAGCCTCGTATCGCGAAACTCAAAGAATTGTTGCAGTGGTGTGATGTAGTTCACCACCTCGGCGATCCTGACGAGGAGGGTCAATGCCTCGTTGATGAAGCGCTTGAGTATTTCCAGTTCCATAAGCCTGTGCGGCGGGTGCTAATCAACGACTACAACTCCAATAAGATCAAAGAGTCGCTCGCCAATATCCGCGAAAACACTGAGCCCCTTTTTACTGGGTGGCGACGGTGGGGTCTGGCTCGAAGTCGCTACGATTGGTTGCTGGGCATGAATGGCACACGAGCGATGACCTTGCGCGGCCGTGAAGTAGGGCAGCAGGGGTTGCTGCCGGTTGGGAGCGTACAGACACCACTGCTCTACATAGCCAGGGAGCGCGACAGGCTGATCGAAGAATTCCAGCCTCATGCTTACCAAGTAGTTACTGTGCAACTACAACCACCTGAAGGACCGTCCTTTCAAGCTCGGTGGACACCGCGGCCAGATCAGTCTGGCCTGGATGAAGATGGGCGTGTAGTTGACTCTCAAGTAGCACAGTCCATCGCAGAACGGGTAAAGGGCCGCAGCGGCTCTGTTACCCAATGCGCTATCACCGACAAAAGCAAGAAACCCCCGCTTCCTCTTTCCATGAACGAGCTGCAGATGGAAGGTTTCAGCCGGTATGACTATTCCGCTCAGGAAGTCATGGAAGCGGCTCAGAAGCTGTATGACACATACAAAGTCATGACATATCCGAGAACGGATGTCCGCTACCTGTCGGAAGCCCACCACGAAGAAGCTGCTGCAGTGATCGGGGCAGTGCTGCAAATTCGGCCTGACCTGAACCAGCTGGCTGACCTCATCGATCCTTCCCACAAATCCGCAGCTTTCAATGATGCGAAAGTTCGTACGCCAACCGGCGAGCCGACACCCCACCACGGGATCGTGCCCTCCATCCCGGAAAAAATGGTGAACCCGGCTGAGTGGACAGAATGTGAGCGGAACGTCTACGAGCTGGTCATTCGTGCATACCTGGCTCAATTTGCCAGCGATTACAAATACCGGGCCGCAACGCTGCAGGTGGATATTGAAGGTGAAGCTTTCTCGGCCAGCGGCACCACACCCGTGCAAATGGGTTGGAAAGCAATCTATCAGGAGCCGCCACCTTTGGACGAAGCAGAACCGGCAGAGGACAACCTTCCCACGCTGACGTTGCCAGCGCTGAGTGAAGGGGACACTGTCGCATGCTTGTCTTGCGAACAAGTCGAGCAAATGACCACGCCACCACCCCGCCTCGATGACAATATGCTGCTGGATGCGATGAAGAACGTGCACAGGTACGTGGTCGATTCGGAGCTTCGTAAACTGCTCAAAGAGGGTGAGGGCATCGGAACGACCTCGACCCGTGCCGGCATTATTGCGGACATGAAAAAGCGCGAGCTTTTCGTACCAGCGCCCAAGGGCAAGAAAAAACTGATGACCAGTGCTCAGGCTAGAAACCTCATCGACGCTCTACCGATGAAGGTTAAAGATCCTGCACAGGCGGGACACTTCAAACAATCTCTGGATCAGGTCGCAAGTGGCACGCTCACCCATACAGCATTTATTGAGTATGCCGAACGCTTTGTTCGTGACGTGGTTGAAGTTGCGAAAGTAGCTGAAATGGCAGCCCTACCACCTGTTCCAGGAGAGCAAATTCCTTGCCCCAACTGCGCAGGCGAGCTACAGAACAAAGGTAAACGTACTGTTTGCAGTCAGTGCGAATTTGTTCTCTGGCACGAAGCATTCGGTAAGCTACTAGGAGCAAAGGATATTGAAGCCTTGCTGAAAAAGGGCGAAACGCGGCTACTTCAAAACTTAATCGGACGTGAAAAACAAAAGAAATTCTCGGCTCGCCTGTCCCTGGATCGCACAACCGGGAAAACTAAGCCCCTCTTTGATCAACCCGGAGTAGCAACTTCAAAATCAGGAACCTCAACAACGGTGCAATCAACGCTTGCACCGCTTAACTGTCCTCGATGCCAGACAATTCTTGTCCTTACCGGGAAGATGCTCGAATGCCCATCGTGCCAATTCAAATTATTTTCAGAAATGCTGGGCAGAGCCTTGAATGATGCTGAATTGAAAGCACTCGTTACGGATGGAATCACCAACAATCTGAGTGGTTTCACCAGCAAAAACACCAAGCGTGCATTTTCTGCAAAACTCAAACTCAACCGGGAAAACTGGAAAGTAGAGTTTGAATTTGAAAAAAAAGGTGCCGACCGTGCCTAAGTCCGAACACCCAAATCGACCACCTGGCTGGTGAGAAAGGAGCAATACATGTTTATACGTCTGTTTCCTCTGGTCCTCGCAATTCTGATTGCGGGTTGCGATCAGTCAGAAAATCAGCATGAACAAGAAGGTGTGCAACGACAGCTGATTCAGGGTATGCACGCAGAATTCTTCAAAGTCGCTGATGGGAATAACAGTTGGTTTGAAGTTGCTATATCAGTCGATAACAGCAAAACATTCAGGATGCCTGTTTTCTTCTCCCAGAATGGAAAGCTCGTCAACGTTACCGATTCCCAAGCACAATCCATCTTTGACAACTGGCTCAAAGAGCGCGCCAAAAATATTGCTGCGTTCGGCTCGCTTGATGAACAGAGCGGCATGAAAGATCCATTCCTAGCGCTTGATGTAAAACGCTGGGAGAAGAAATGATGTTTAACGAAGATGACATGAAGTTTGTTCCTGCGTATTACGCGGCGAATGGAAAAGGCCAACATGTACCCTTCATCGTGTCCTTGATGATGGTCGATGATCAGAACAAGGCTGCATTACCACCGGCCGTTTCAGCGTCGATAGACAGAACGCTAAGCATCACAGGAACGGAAGGGGTGGCTTTCGCGAACGTCTACAACGTCGAACGGCTCGAAGTCGTTGTACCAGCTCATATTGACCGGGCGATGAAGATTCTCGGGGCTCTGGTGCTTTTCCGTTGCGAAAGCCCTGAGACAGCCGAAAACCTGATGGGGGTGATGAATGAGGCCTACACCCTCACCTTGGTCAAGGATCAGCGGAGCGCGTCTGATGAATAGACAGAGGATTTGGCGTACCACTGTGGGGGTGGGCAGTTTACTCATTGGTCTTTCCTATGCAGTGCTGACAGTCCGTAACGGTTTCAGTGTCGCCGGCGAACTGGTACACGCAACGCTGTTTTTCGCAGCCGGTATTGCTCTGCTTCATTACACATTCAAGTCTCAGCATGAGGGCTCGCAAATGCCAGGTCCATTGACTAGCCAGCAGGTCGCAGAATACGAATGCGCGATGGAAACCATCGGAAACGCAATCGCAGCACGATCTCAGGCAATCCATGAAGAGAGGGCCAATCCTGAGCCCAACAAAGAGCGACTGGATAGATTGCGTCAGGAGCAGGCTGAGCTTGTTCTTGAGAGGAGCAGAATTTCGATAGATGACGTCGACAGCGTGCGTCGAGTCATCGCGCATTATGGCGCCCAGGTACGGGCTCAGATTTAAGGACTGACCATGGACGATCAGAACAAGGGTATGAGCGTTGATGAGGCACAAGAGGTCGTTGATCGCTTCTTGGCCGACTACAATGGAAATATCCCCCTGAGGAATATAGTCAGGGCGAAACAGGAGGACATTTATGGGCCACAAGCATCTCGTGACAAAATCGGAATCCGAATCGACGGAGCGTACCACCCAGGAAGCGGACTCATCACCATTGTCGCTTCCAATATGGGTGACGAAGGGGCCATCCTCCGAAACTTGCGCCACGAGCTCCTCGGGCATTATGGGCTCAACACCTTCAATCCCGAAGAAAAAAGGACGCTTCTGGCTCGCGTTCTTGAAACGCGCTACGAACCAACGCTAAGCCATATCTGGGCTTATGTTGACGATAATTATCGTGACAAAAGTGAACTGCACCGGGCCGAGGAAGTATTCGCGTTCGTAGCCGAAGACGAACGATCGTTCCTCGGGCGGGCCTGGGACAAAACCCGCGCGGCCATGCAGAAAGTCCTCAAGGTGGCGGGCCTCGTCAGCGACAAGTCCCTCTCGATTCATGAGCTGCGCATCGAGGCTCTGGCCATCGCAAAAGGAATCAAAGCTGGCGAGAGGCTACAGCAGACATTCCCTAAAGACGATCAGTCTCAATTCAGACTCGAAGCAGACGAACATCGGCTTATCTTCGAGGACATCGCCCAGCACGCAATGATGCTGAGTAAACCCGTCCAGCAACCGGTGGCAATCATCCTTGGCGGTCAACCTGGTGCGGGAAAAGCAGCACTCAGCAGCCATGCGACCGCCGAGCTGGGTGGTAACACCATCAAAATTGACGCAGATGAGCTTCGCAAGTATCACCCCCATCTATTAAAGCTGATGCGCGAAAACGACCGCGATGCAGCAGATCTTACCCACCGTGACGCTGCAGGCTGGGCGGTAAAGCTTACAAACCTGGCAATCAAAGAGCATCGGAACCTGGTCATCGACGGAACGATGCGCGATCCAGATAGCTTGGCCAAGCTCTGCGGCAAACTGCAATCAGCCGGATACCGCGTCGACGCGCGCGTATTGGCCGTCAATGACCTGGTTAGCCGTTTAAGCATCCACCATCGTTACGAGCTGCAGCACGAGGCTAACGGGTTTGGTCGTTGGTCCAACCGCGTTAACCACGATCTGGCTTTTGTAGGACTTCCGGTCACTGTTGACCGGTTGGAATCCTGCAACTTGGTCGACCGAATGTACGTGACGAACCGAAGCGGGACAGACCTCTATGACAATTTTCGGTCGACAAGTGGATGGGAGCAAACCCCCGTCCAAGGCCGAATGCATGTTGACACTGAAAGGTCCAGAGCCTGGACGCAGGCCGAGCGCGCATCCTTCGATCTAACGCTTGATCTTGTGCAATCGAAGATGAACCGGCGTCAAGCAGGGGAGGGGGATCTTGCCGCGCTTGCGGCCATCCGTGCTGACTACAACCGAACACTGACAATTATCACTCGCGCCCAGGTCGCAACTCCGATCAAACCGAGATGATGCTACCAAGGACTTCGAGTCCATCAGCAGCCATACGAACCAATGATAAGGGGACGCCATGAAACCAGAAGAATTCACTGCAAAATTGAAGACTGCTACTCCGGATCAACTCGAATCATTGAATGATGCTCACTGGAGGTACATCAGTCTCATTGGGCTCGTTTCTGAAGTGGTCCCTGCAGATGTGGTAGCCGCGGATCAAGAGGAATATCCCCACTTCATCAAACAAAACGGCTCAATGGCCGTTTTCGATGATGCAGATTGTGAGATTTTTATGGCGGCGATAACAGGTCTTCCTGTTGAGCTTTGCGCAGCTTGGCGGGACAAAGATTTCTATACGCTGCATGGCGAGACGGCTGACGAAATGGCAGAGCGCCAACACGCACAACCTTGAAATCTCAGGAGGAATGGCAAATGCAATCCAAATCACTACCAAACCAGGCAACCACATGGGCCGCACTCAGTACGGTCGTTGAAGAGTTTTCAGATTGGCAGCAACGCTCTGAAAGGAAATTTGCGGATGAGAACACCGAGTACTTGGCTTACTTGATGGACCAGTTGGGAGCAGAGAGCAAACCACTGATCGGCAATCCTCTTAATCACCCGGTACTCGGGCTGCTTAGTCATATGAGCAGTAAAAACAACCGGATGCGGGAATTACTGTTTGCCTACCTTGCGATTGTGTTGTCTCAAGATTCAGAGCCCGCTCGCAGGCTAATTGCCGGACAGCGACTGCAGGCCGACCTTCACCCTGAGTACGTGGCTGCGACCCGCTGCTACGCCAACACCTCAAACGCATAACTTCTTACTGAATCCGCGGACGGCTGCACTCAAATGCTGGTAAGAATTGTACTCTGTTACTCATTTCGTATAATGACTATGATACGAACTAGACGGAGTACTATAAGATGCGTAGTAAAAGGCCGTCCCACGATCAAGCCCAAATGGGCTTTGATTTCGCCTTTCAAGAAACCGTATACGCAATAGAGACCCTCGAAGCCGGGCTCGACATCGATGACGAACAAGGAGAACACCATGATCACAAATCAAACCCAACCGTTGGACATCGCAACCCGGGAACTGAGCCCGGTGACGATCAAGGCGATTCGTCAGTCTCCGTCGTTCGGCCCACAGTCGTGGAAAATTCTGGATCGTTGGGCGTTCAACAGCCCGGTGCAGTTGAAGCAACTGGAGCGCGAGGGGGAACTCGTTCTGCTGGGGAAAGTGTTGGAGCAGCAACGCTTGGAGCTGGAAGCACTGTACAGCCTGCCAGCAGAGCAGAAGATCGGCCTGACCGAGCACGAAGTGCTGGCCCTGCAGGAAGTGAACACCGAGCTTTAACACCCACTGACTATGCAATCAGCGCGGCGGACTCACTTGGCACAGGTGGGGCAAAAAGCAAGTTCAGGGACAACGTAGCAGCGATTCAGCTCCTGCAGCATCTACGGGAGGAGAAGCGGGCGGCGGCACCAGAAGAACAAGCAGTTTTGGTCAAATATGTAGGCTGGGGTGGTCTGTATCAGGCGTTCGATCATCGCAACCAATCCTGGCAGCGTGAGTACCAGGAACTGGGCGCGCTTCTCAGCCAGGATGAATTCGAAAAAGCTCGCCGCTCTACTCAAGATGCCCACTACACCTCAGCAGTTGTCATTGGTGGGATCTACGAAGGCATGCAGCGGCTAGGGTTCCACGGCGGTAAAATCTTCGAGCCATCGGCCGGCACAGGCAACTTCATTGGCTTGATGCCAGAAGCCCTGAGGTTTGAAAGCCAGTTCACTGCGGTGGAGCTCGACCCTCTGACAGCTGAAATAGGGAAGCACCTTTACCCCACTGCAACCTATCTCAATCGTGGGCTGCAGGATGTAGTTATTCCCCGCGGCTATTTTGACGCTTGCGTGGCCAACCCACCCTTCGGCTCACAATCGCTTTACGACCCCCATCATCGCGAGCTTGGTGGGTTCTCCATCCACAACTACTTTCTCGCCAAATCCCTCGACAAGCTAAAACCAGGCGGCGTGATGGGCGTCGTTGTAAGCCGCTACTTCCTAGACGCAGCCAACGGCAAAGCTCGAGAGCATATCGCTGAACAGTCCCATTTCCTGGGCGCGATCCGGTTGCCCAATTCTGCATTCAAAGAGAATGCACTGACGGAAGTCACGACTGACATTGTTTTTTTCCAGAAAGCGCTACCTGGTGAGGAAACTGACAAGCGCTGGGTAAATGTCGGCGATATACGAGACCGGGAGACAGGTGCCCCAATCACAATCAACCAGTACTTCCTGGACAACCCGGGACAGATGGCTGGTCGTATGGTCATTTCCGGAAACATGCATCGCGACACAGCAGATTTAATCGCTGAGCCTGGTCGGGACCTGGCTACTGAGATTTCTGTTCGTCTGGAAGCATTACCTCGCGACATCTACAAAGCTCAGCCGTCGCCGGCCTCGGCAGAAGCAGCAGATGAAAAGCCTGAGCTGGTCTTGCCTGAGTACCTTAAGGTGGGCTCTTACTTCGTCACGGAAAGCGGGCTGATAGCTCGTCGGCTTCCTGACCAACTGGCCCAGACTGATTACCAGCTGATCACCCCCAAAAACGAACGTGCAGGCGACCGCATCAAGGGCATGGTCGAGGTTCGGGATAATCTTCGGGTCCTGATGGCTGCAGAACAATCTCAGGGTATTGAAAGCGATCTGGATATGCATCGGGCTCGCCTCAACACCGTGTACGATCGGTTCATTCGCAGGCATGGCCATATCAGCAGCCAGGCTAACCGCTTGGCCATGTGCGACGATCCTGAATATCCATTGCTGAATGCTCTGGAAAGCAATTACGACCGGGGCATCTCAGTTGATATGGCCCGCAAACACGAGGTGGCCGTACGTCCTCCTAGTGCCGATAAAGCGTCGATTTTCAGCCGTCGGGTGATGACTCCCCGACAGGAAGTGCGGCACGTAGACTCAGCAAAAGATGCTTTGGTCGTGTCCATGAACCAGGTCGGCCGCGTTGATCTGGAGCGCATGGTGCGCCTCTGCGGTCGATCCGAAGAGAACATCATTTCTGACCTACGCGGTTTGATTTATTTCAATCCTGGTAAGGATCGCTGGGAAACTGCGGACCAGTATTTAACCGGTAACGTGAAGGCCAAGCTCCGCGGGGCCATCAAGGCAGCTGAACAAGATCCACGGTTTTTGCATAACGTAGACGCCCTACGCCCGGTTCAGCCTGCTGACATCGATCCGGTGGATATTTCCGTCCAGCTGGGTTCAACCTGGGTACCCGATACCGTCGTCGATAAATTCGTGGTTCATCTCCTCGGTGATGTACAGCGGCGGATCAGCTACCAGGCAGCGCTCGGAAAATGGATCGCTGATATCGGTCAGGGCGATAACACAACTTGTCGGGTGACTTGGGGTACCGAAGCCTACCCGGCGAACAAACTGATTGAAGCGGTTCTGACTAACCGATCCATTCAGGTCAAAACTGAAGTCGGCCGGGACGATTACGGCCAGCCAATCATGCAGGTTGACGAGACTCAAACCGCTGCAGCAAACCAGAAGGCCGATGAGTTACGCCAGGCATTCGTTGACTGGATCTGGGAGGACAAAGATCAGCGTGTGTCGTTGGCCAGGCTGTACAACGACAGGTTCAACACCAATATTCCATCGCGGTACAACGGATCTCACCTCCAGCTTCCCGGCGCGTCGCTCGATATCACGCTGCGTCCCCATCAGAAGGATGGGATTTGGCGAGGCATTCAAGACGGCACAGCGCTGTTCGACCACGTCGTCGGCGCCGGCAAGACTCTGGTGTGCGTTGGGACCGTCATGGAAAGCAAGCGCATGGGTCTGCTGAACAAGCCGATGCTGGTGGTTCCCAACCATCTATTGCTGCAGTGGAAGGACGCCATCTACTCACTATATCCAGACGCTAACGGCCTGGTTGCTGAGAAGTCAGACTTCAAGAAGGAAAATCGCGAGCGCCTATTTGCCCGTATCGCCACGGGCGATTGGGATGCCGTCGTGGTGGCCCATAGCTCGTTCAAAAAAATCGGGATGCCTCAAGACACACTCGAAAAACTGCTACAGGAGCAAATTAGCGACCTGAGCAATGCAATCATCGATCTCAAGAACGACCGCGGGGACCGCATCACCATCAAGGAGATGGAGAAAGCCAAGGAGCGGATGAAAGAGCGTCTGGAGAAGAAAGCCGATACAGGCGCTAAGGATCAGGCAGTGACCTTTGCAGATCTGGGTGTGGATGCACTGGTTGTCGATGAGGCGCAGGAGTTCAAAAACCTGTTCATTACCACCTCTCTGAGCCGGATTTCTGGCCTGGGCAATCTCACAGGTTCCGAAAAGGCCTTTGATCTGTTCGTTAAATGTCGGTACCTGCAGCAGCGCTACGACGGCCGAGGAGTATTCCTCGCAACTGGCACCCCCCTAAGCAACACCATTGCTGAGCTGTATACCGTCCAACGGTACATGCAGTACGACGAACTGAAGGAACGCGGGATCGTGCATTTCGATGCCTGGGCGTCCACCTTCGGCCAAGTAGTCACCGGCTGGGAGCTGGATGCCACCGGTGTGAATTACCGACTCAACTCAAGATTTTCCAGATTTCAAAATGTGCCAGAGCTGAACACGATGTACCGAACCTTTGCGGACGTCATCACCAGGGCAGATCTGCAGCAGCAAGCCGCAGACCGAGGTACTCGTTTTCCCGTACCAAGGGTCAAGGGCGGTCGTCCTCAAAACATCATCGTTGAGCGCTCCGAGGAACAAGCGCAATACATGGGGGTTCAATCCGAGATACTGGATGATCACGGCAAGCCCACTCACCGTGCCGACGGGGGCGTCATCCGGAATTGGAACAAGGGATCTATCATCCACCGGATGGAAAATCTTCCACGGGATCCCCGCATCGACAACCCGCTGAAGATCACTAACGATGCCCGGAAGGCGGGATTAGACTTCCGATTGATTGATCCTGACTCTGACGACTTCCTTGGCAGCAAGGTGAATGCGTGTGTTGATAACGTACATCGCATCTGGGAAGCCTGGGATGCTCGCCAAGGCACTCAATTGGTATTCTGCGACCTTTCCACCCCGAAAGGAAAAAAACGGCCTATTGCTGCGCCTGAAACCTCTTGAGCAACGTGACGGTCGCATCGAGCGGCAGGGCAACATGTTTTATGAGATGGATCCAGACGGCTTTGAGATCGAGATCCTGCGATATGCGACCAAACAAACCTACGACAGCAGGATGTGGCAGACCATCGAGTACAAGGCTGCCGGCATCGAGCAGTTCCGGAATGGCGATGGCCTTCAGCGTGTAATTGACGACGTGGCCAGCGAAGCTGCAAACGCTGCCGAGATGAAGGCCGCAGCGACCGGAAACCCGCTAATTTTCCTCCAAGTTCAACTCGCTGCTGAGTTAAAGAAGGTAGAAGCGCTTTTCTCCAACTTCAAGCGAAACCAGCATGCCCTGGACAGCCGAATTGCATGGCTTGAGGAGGCTGATAAACGGGCTGATAGATCGGTCGCTCGGTGGAACGGCGAGATCGCGAAACGAAATGCCGGCACTGGCTCCGCGTTTGAGTTCAAGACTGCAGCGAAGAGCTACAGGGAGGACAACAAAGAGCAGCTCTTGGGCGCAATCCTGGGGAGGATGAAGGTAGCGGTCGACCGCAAGGCCGAGGACACGTTTCAACGTGCTGCAATCATTCGTGTGGGCACCTACAGGGGGTTTGAGATCGATGTCTCGTGTAACCGGCACAAGATTAAGTTCACTGTCACAGGTAGCGATTCGTACGAACCGGACAACCTGGTATATCGCACCGATGACAAGTTGCGCATTCCACGCCATCCGGCCACTCAGCCCACCAACATCCGGCCACCTATTCCACGCTCATCCGGCCGGGCAGTCGGAGCGCAGCGACGCAGGTTTGCATTGTTAGTCTGAAGTCTCTGTCGCCGTCAATTTCGTTGCGCGTCTGCGCATCGATTCGCCCTTCAGTTCGATCCGATAAGCGTTGTGCACCAGCCGGTCGAGGATCGCATCGCCCAAGGTCGGATCGCCGATCAGCGCGTGCCATTTGTCCACCGGCATCTGGCTGGTTACCAGCGTCGAGCGGTTCCCGTACCGGTCGTCCAGCAGTTCCAACATGTCGCGTCGTTGCGACGCAGTAAATGGCGCCAGGCCCCAGTCGTCCAGGATCAGCAAGTCGGTCTTGGCATAGCCCGCCATCAGTTTCGCGAAGCGACCGTCGCCGTGGGCCAGGCCTAGTTCTTCCATCAAGCGTGGCAAGCGCAGATAACGCACGCTGTAACCGTCGCGGCAGGCCTTGTGGGCCAGCGCGCAGGCCAGCCAGGTTTTGCCCACGCCAGTAGGGCCGCCGATGATCAGGTTCAGGCCGTCACGCAGCCACTGGCCGCTACCCAGTTGCAGGATCAGCGATTTGTCCAGGCCGCGCGGGCTGCGGTAGTCGATGTCTTCCAGGCAGGCGTTATGGCGCAGTCGTGCGGCCTTGAGGCGAGTAGTCAGGCGTGCGTCTTCGCGCTCGGTCAGCTCGCGGTCGACCATCAGACCGAGGCGTTCGTCGAAGCTGAGATCGTTGATGTCAGGCGTTGCGTGTTGTTCGCCAAGCGCCTTGATCATGCCGTGCAGGCGCAGGGTTTGTAACTTGTCGAGGGTCGGGTTAGGCAGCATTTTGGTGCTCCTTTTTCAGGTCAGTGGTAGTAGCCAGGGCCGCGCAGGTTGATGTGTTCTTCGGGCAGTAACGGCAGGTTTTGCTGGGCCAGCGGTAGCCGCTCCAGGCCTTGGCGCAGGATCGATTCGAGGCTTTTGTAACTGCACGCGCCCAGTGCCAGCGCACGCTGGCAAGCGGCTTCCAGCCGCTCTTCGCCGTGCTGTTTACTCGGGCGCAGGATGCCCAGGCAGGCGCGGAAGCCGTGCTGCGGATGGATCCGGCGCTCGAGGATGTAGGCGATGACGCCGGCCGTATTCGGGCCGGTCTGCTCTGCCCAGTGGATCAGTCGCTGCGGCGTCCATTCGGCGTGTTCGCGATGGCTCTTGGGCATGTGCTCGGTTTGGGTGGTGTGGCGGCCTTTGTGCGGTGAGCGCAGATGGCTGGCCACGCGCTGGTTGGCGTGGAAGCACTCGACGGTCTGCGCAGTCAGTCGTACTTCGAGTTGGTGCTTCACCAGCTGGTACGGCACTGAGTAGTAATGGCCGTCGACCTCGACGTGGTAGTCGATGTGTTCTGTGGTCAACCACAGAACACATCTTGTGTGGCCAAGCGATTTCTGTGGCCTTTGCTCTGCTGAGTGGCGTCGCGCTTGACATGGGGCCGTCTGGAGACCACAGAAGTCTGGCTATCATGGGCGCAGAAAATCCATCAGTTCCGAGTCAATTCGCCGTCGTGGAGTTTTGCGCAAAGGTTCCAGTTGCGCCGATTCGGGCGGACGCAACGGAATCTGGTAGCCTCCAGCGAAACTCCGCGCCGCTATAGGCCGCGCAGCGAACCAGCGTCTTGCGACCAGCCTGGTGGCCTTGCAAATGCTCCAGATAACGAACTCGCTCTGAATAGAGAGGTGTTTCCGTGTGGCGCGCGATCGATGTCGCTCGCTTGTATAGTTGATCGAACCTGAGTAAATCCTCCTGCCGAAAAAGCGCGGAATACTCATGCTGCGTTCCAAATTACCTTCACATTTCTGTGGTCTTCAGGCGGCGCCAGGTCAAGCACGACAGCGCTCAGCAGAGCAAAGGCCACAGAAATCGCTTGGCCACACAAGATGTGCACTCGCACCTTTTTCCATTCGGCGTAGACGTAAGGGTGTTCCGGCAGCGGTTGCAGCGCGGGTTGGTCGATGCTCTCGAAGGCTGCCCGGCGTGAGCCGGGCAGCTTCTTGAAGGGCTTCTGATTGAGGCGATCCAGCAGCAGCGCGATGGCTGTGTTGAGTTCGCCCAAAGAGAAGAACTGGCGGTTGCGCAGCACCGCCAGGATCCACCGCTCGACGATCTGTACGCCGACTTCGACCTTGGCTTTGTCCTTGGGTTTACGCGACCGCGCGGGCAATACGGCTACGCCGTAATGCTCGGCGAGGTCGCGGTAACTGGGGTTGATGTCCGGCTCGTAGCGATGCGCCTTGGTGACGCCGCTGCGCAGATTGTCCGGTACCAGGATCTGCGATGTACCGCCGAGAAAGGCGAAGCAGCGTACGTGCGAGCCCAGCCAGTCGGGCAGTTTCTGCGACCAGGTGGCCTCGGCGAAGGTGTAGCTGGACGCGCCGAGGACGGCAACGAAGATCTGCGTCTGGCGGATCTCGCCGGTTCGCCGATCAATGACCGGCACGGTCTGGCCGGCGTAATCAACGAACAGTTTCTCACCCGCACGGTGTTCCTGGCGCATGACCACGTCGACCTTGGCGGCCCAGAGGCGGTAGTGCTCGCAGAACCAGCTGTACTGGAAGCCTTGCGGATGGGCGAGTCGATACTCTTGCCAAAGCAGGGCCAGGGTTACGCCGGGGCGGCGCAACTCGGCGTGAACCCATACCCAGTCGGGCATCGGACGCTGATCGCTGGGAACGGCGGGCGGCGGTGGAAAAAGCCGCCGTTGCAACTCGGCGTCCGTTAGCGCAGACGGCCAAGTCAGGCCGCTGGCAGCAAAGCGATTGAGGTACTCACCGACGCTGGCTCGACCCACTTGCAAGCTGACAGCGACCTGCCGGGCAGATAGGCCAACCTCGAATTTGAGACGTAACACTTCTCGAATCTTACGCATGGATAACCGCTCCACGACGACCTCTCTGCTTCGATAAAAGAGGTCGATGGTAGTGAATTAATCCTGCGTTGCTGCCTGCTTTAAGGGTGGCCGGATGAGCGTGGAACGGGTGGCCGGATCACCGTGGAATCAGTGGCCGGATGGCCGTGGAATCCGCAGACAAGTTCAGCCTGCCAGGCTTCATCAGTCGATTAGACAACTTCCTCGACCGGTTTGAAGGGTGGCGCACCGACGCTGAGAATTCGAGGATCGGCGAACGGGATGAGCTGGCCAAGGCCAAAATAGAGAAAGGAAAGCCATTCCAGCAGCAGAGCCGATTGGAAAACCTAAGGGATGACTCGCGTGATGTGATGACAGAGCTCAAGCTGATGCAAGCAGACGACAACTACATCTCGACGTCGACGGTGCTGCAGGGTAATGCTGCACCAGAAGCGAAAAAGATGCGCGCTTGAAGAAAAAAACCCCGCTCCAGGAAGGGAGCGGGGTTTGATCTGACGCTGTGTGTCACTCCGGATAATCCTAGGGAATCCGGTCACTCTTCAAATAAGGCAGCCCAACCATTGTGAGGATCTCGAGCTGTCACGGTTGGGATGTTTCCTAACCCGATATCATGGCGTTGACCAAATAGCGCAAGGGCATTGAGTACCTCTTCCATTGTTGGCTCGGTTGTTCCTGCGAAGATTTTCAGCACTATCGTGTGTGTCGCTAAAAACCTGAGCGCCATCCCCTCCGCTGTCATCCATGGCGACCATCCACCATTTATGGGTTCCCATTCAATTTGGATAGATGTCGAATACTCATCGCACGCATACTGGACGTAAATCTGATCGTCACGCTTGAGCCCGAAGGTGATACCCGGAATCGGATTACTTTCCATGATGAGCACCTTGACAAGCGCCCAAGGCAGGGTCAAAAACGAAGTTCTCAAACTCTTTGATCAATTCACGTCCACGCGCAGTGGCCCTTGGTCGGTTCATGAGTTCACGCCTTTTGGCAGCTCGTCATCAGGGAACTGTGCGGACAGCCAACGGGCCAAATTCATAGCTTCGGTTTGCCACCGCTGGCTTAGATCCTCCACGAGCGGGAGGTTGGTATCATCGTTGAATGCCAAGGCTTCATTACGTGCAATGCGATACTGCTCGATGTCGCTCCAAATTTGAGGTGGAACGGACAAAATCCTGCCCACTGCATCCGCCTGCTTACCAAATCTTCGATCTGCTTCATAATGGCCATTTTTTTGTCACTTCCAGATGTCATTCCAAAATGCAGAGTCCGTCGAACTGGTGCTCTTGGCGTTCTGCACGGAGGGACCGCTGATGTTAGTGTCACCGCTGCTTATCACAGACCCCATTCCAGTGCCGTTAACGCCGGTTTGGTTGACCGTATCGGTTACAGCACCGTTCACTTGAGTCATGACCCCGTTGATTTCGCCGTTCACTTGGGAGGCCACACCGCGCACTTGAGAGCTCGCGATTGAACACACCTTGTCTTTGATCATTTGCCAGATTGCAGAAAGATCTGGAAAGCTTGTCGTGCCGAAAATGCCGGTAATACCGCTGATACATTTTCCCAAGATATCCGACGATGTTTTCTCTGCTGTCTCGTTTGAGTCAGCCGCGCCCTGGTCACGGGCAAGACCTGCTTCGCCACCGAGCATTGCTGCTTCACCGCTGCGGCAAGTCGCTGCTTGTACGCCAATGGAAGAACATAGAAGAAGCACAACCAGTAGCGTGCGAGTGAGTGATTTCATTGCAGGTCCTCTCGTAACCAGGAAGCGGGCGAGCATTAAGCTCGGACTCGATTTTTAGTAGGTGGCACCGGGACTTTTTCCTCGCTCACGTGACCAGCGGCCGGTGCTTCATCTTTTGGGGGGGAGGAAGGTTTTTCGCGCTCCTTGCGAGATTCAAGAAAGCCCAGCTTCTTGTGGAGTTCCTCATCGGCTTGCTTAGTCACCTTCGACTTCACAATGGTGCCACCGACGTTAAAGAGGACCTCATCAAAATGAACCTCCTTACCGTCGCCGCGGCGATTTACGGCATTGCCGTAACCGATCTGGGTCCACTTTGATTCATCATCAGTGCCTGATTCGCTTGGCTCTGAAAGCGTGATGAAGTTCGGTTTTATCTCGCCAGTCTTGGGGTCTGGATGGCGTTCATTCATGATGGCAAGCACCTGGTGCTTGACACCATCGACCTTCACAAAGCCCTGCAGGTAATCGCCTTTACCCTGATAGAACAAGACTGTGGTATCGAATGAGTCGTCATCGAGCTTGGTAACACCACGCAGGATGAGTTTGGGTTCTTTCTCAGCATTGGAATCTGACTGTGCCATATCGGCCTCCTCTGGATTGAGTTCAACCACACCATCTGCGCTTGGGAACAAGCTCACCTCGCCGCGCCCGCGCAACTGGGTGTTGTCTCCACTGATACCATCGGATTCATCGTTCTGCGATGCCATTGATGCCTGTTTCGCGATCCACTCCACTTCATCGATAGGGGCAGGCATTTGACGGCCAGCCTTGTCGAACCAGATGATTTGATCCAGCCTTGGCTCCGGCCCAAGGATTTGAAGATCAGCCTCCATCTCCTCCAAAGATTTGCCCCAAGATTCGATGGCGACTCGTTGGACTTCCCACCAGGAATGGGCTTCAACTGGGACCAGATTTTCAGCGAATTGCAGTTCCCGCTCGGAGAAGGGAACGCCGGATCTATCACTGAGCCCCCCTGGCTCACTACTGCTCAGGGGGAGGTTTTCAGACGCTACTGACAATTCGGATTCGGAAGGTTGTGCGAAGCGGCTGAGGTCGATTTCTGCTGGCTCACCGTTGTGGGTGAAGGTCAGCGGTTCGGATGCGGCTAGGTTCGGCGCCGGATTATCAAATGCTTCCTGTTCGAACATCGCTTCTTGCAGTACGAGATTCCGCTCCACTTCTTCGTCGTAATAGTGAACCTCGGCTGGTTCACCGTTGTGGGTGAAATACAGCGGCGATGCCGAATTAAGATGTTGCTTAGATAGATCACTAGGCGAGTGTTCAACCTCATCCGCGACTGCCGGCTGCTGCGCGTAGCGAGTCAGATCAATCTCGGCTGGCTGACCGTTGTGAATGAAGTGTAACGGCTGATCAGTTAGCGGAGGCTCAGCGTTGGTAGCTTGTTCTTCGTCGGAAGCGACCGGCTTGACGGAAGGCTCGGCAGATTCTGAAAAGCCACCTTTAGCCCCTTGGAGATCGTTGTGGCTAGTAACGGCCTGCCGGTGGTTTTCGAAAGATGAAAGGTATTGGCGATCGTACTCATCTATGCCTGCGATAACTGCGTCCAGATCTCCCTTCGACATTGCTTCTTGAATGAGAGCTTCCGCGTCGATCACGGCCAATGGGATCGCACCATACTTGCTCGCAGCATCAGCCAGCATTTCCTTGGCAATTGCATAGCCTTCTGAATCCGCAAGCTGTTTTTGGAAATGGCTGTTGTATTGTCCAAATTCTGACTCGAACGAGGCCGCGAACGCTGCCCTGTATGGTTCCTGAGCCATCAGCTTTTCGACAGTGGCAAATCCTTCCTGTGTGGTCTCAACTCCATTGAGCAGCAGGACAGCATGGTCCTCGCCACGCATTGAAAGCATTTTCGGATGGGTATCAAACGTTTCCGCTGGGACACCTAAATCGTCCAGCCATTTGGCATCATGTGCCTTGATTGCAGATTCTCCTGGCTCCAGTGGAGTAGGGGGTGTTACATCAGCCGATGCCTTGCCGATCACATCAATACCCCACTCGTTGCGGTGGGTTTGCCGTTCTTCATAGCGAAGAACTTGTCCTGATGTGTCTCGGACAGGCACCTCAATGATGATGTCCTTTCGACCGAGGTTCTTCAGCTCCACTTGATCGCCACGCTCAATGCTCTGTTCTTCGATTGCTCGTTCCAGCTCCACACCCCAAGTGGTCCTCGGTTCTCCGTCGGAATATTTGAGCGTGACGTAGAAACTGCGGCTGTTTGAGATATCGAACTGGTAGGGCGCAGAGCCAAACGCTAAGACTTCCCCCTGATAGTGGTTCACTGGTTCAGCTGCGGGCGCTTCAGCGGTGGGGGGATCAGCCGGTGTAGTTGCTTTTCCCGAGTCAGATGTTCCAGTCTGGGAAGACTGATTCCTCGTGGCTGTTAAATCAGGAGCCGGCGCTGAGTCCTGTCCGGAAGGTACGTCTCCGATGGGTGGTAGACCCATCATCTCGCGGCGCAGGGCATCTTGAGCTGAATTCTTCAATTCAACCTGCACGTTATGCTTGATCATTACCTCAAGAGCACGGCGCTTGAATTCGTCTGAGCCGGTCAACTCTATGGATCCGCCGAATTTCTGCTTTGCCATATGAAGTGCTGCAAGAATCGCCAGTTCGTCGTCCTGCGCTGATGCTTCCATGAGGATCTGCTGCCCATGGTCAACAAAAATCGGCTTTTCTTTCAGAAGGTAGAGAACGCTGCCATCCCGTCGCTCACGGTACGTTATGTCCTTAAGCAGCTCGCTGAGTATCACCCTTGAATCGGTTTTTGCCGGTTCGTCCCCAGGAGAGCCAGCGCTGCTGAATCCATTAAACGATTCAGCCACCTCCGACCGCGAAATAATTTGGTCGTAAACCTCCCGGTGTAGTTTCTTTAGCAATTCCGCGTATGTATCGTATGCAAAAACATTGCGATGTAATGTCGTGACTGCATTTTCTGCGGAACTAGGATCTACTGAACGCCAAGACGTGATGTCAGCGACGACCCAGTGCCTTAGCAAGGTATCGGGAATTGTGAAGGTTTCACCGTCAGTTTGGCTACTCTGAAGCCATGCCTGATACGCCTCAGCACGATGCTGAATGGCGCCATCCGGAGAGGATTCCATCGCCGTCTGCGGCGAACTGTGTTTTTCGTACACAGCTTGGCGAAACTCTTGCAGTAAAGCTTCTGATTCAACGCTCATGGGCGCTCCTGCCTCTGTGGAGGTGGTGGGGTCCTTTGCCCGTTTCGCCGCAAGCTAAGCGTGAAGTTGCGAGCTTCACATGGGTTGCTTTCGGGCTGGACCGTGGCTGCTTTAATTTCGTATTGTGTATATTATTCAAAATATCACGGTTTTGGAAGAACCGTGTACAGAGGCCGAGGCAGGCGCTTTACAGCTTCACTTGAGGGGGGCACATGTCTATCGACACTGATGAGATTCACCCGATCTGTGGGACAGATTTAGAGCGGTGGCGGATCGAGAATGGTCTGACCAAGGTGGCGGCAGCGGATGCCTTTGGCCTTCAGAAGGCCAAATGGGAGGAGTTGACCAATCCTGAGCAGTCCGCAGAGCAAATTAGTGATCCAGTGATTGCAATGCTGCTGCACCTTTACCGTCAACACCCTGCGTCATCACCTGTTCAGCCACCGCTAGACATCAGGGAGTTTTATGAATTTTTAGGGTTGCAGGATTCTCCGCAAGATCGAGACGCATTCGCTACTCTGATAGGAAGATCCCCACCCTCTGTTTATCGTCTAATGTTGCATGATGGGAAGCCAGGTAGACCGGTGATGCGATGGGTTGAAGCGCTCAAAAGACTTGCGCTCACTCCGAAGCAGTGCAAGCGCTTGATGCAGGATGTAGCAAGCAACGTAGGAGATCGTCAGAAGGTTGAAAAGGTCTTGATTAGGGGTTGGTCAAAACAAGGTGGCGCAGGTGAGCACGACTGATAAGCCAGACTCACATATTATTGAGTTATCGAGCGTATATTTTTTTTCCGGGCCGGCGCCAAGGGCAATTGCTCTTAAGGATTGCGGCGTGCCGACGAACGCCCCGATCTCGGGTGCTTTTCCGGCACTGTACGGCTATCAAAGCAAGCAAGATGGCTTCATGGCTGCACGTGCTTATGCGGACAAAAACAGACTCCAGTTCACGGTTGTAGATTTTTTGGTTGAACTGGATCAAAAGCAGAACCCGAATATGATGCGGCCAGATGACATTCCAAATCACGATTTTATATCGTTCGCTAGGATGTCCAGGAGCATGATGGATAACCTCCAGGCGGTGCTCCATGACCGCCTGGCCAGTGAAGGAATTACACCGAGTAAACTGGAGCTGGCTAAGCCCCATTTATTGTTGCAGCAACGACCGGATCTGGTGTCATCACTCATTGAGGCCCCGGGATGGGAGCATATGAAGGTGATTGCCTATCCAGCAAAATTAACCATAAGCGAAAAGCCTCTGACAGTGGGTATCGTCCCCCATTCCCACTGGGATTCGATCAAGGAAGCTTCATGCCGGTTGAATCCCGGCATCCGCATTACTCTGGAACCACCGAACCCTAGCCAGGTGGATTCAGCTACCGCGGCAGTCGGCTCTCCGTCTTTGAAAGATAGGGGCCCCCGGAGCAGGTGATTCAAACCACCCACCGATTACGATAAAAAAACCGCCTTTTGGCGGTTTTTTTTAGTCTCGGAAACGCTTCCTGAACCACCAGGGTCGGGCATAGATGACTCCACCACGTAAGAATCCCAGCAGCTTGTTCCAGCACACGCTTAAAGTCCACCCAAGCTTGGCCAAAATCCCGAACATGATAATTACGCCCACGGCCATGTAGAACGTAGTCCAGCTCGGAAAATACATCCAACCCAGCAAAGGCAAGTACGCTGAAACCGGAATGCCCAAAGCGGTCAACGGTTCTGAAGCAGCTCGCCAAATTGAAGGCATACGTCTAATTCTCCTGCGCGCTTAGCGAGCGTTTTCTGAATTCCTTCATGCCTGCGACGCCGACAAATTCATCCTGCAGGATCCTGCCGTTCTGGTACAGCCTCCAAGCTTTATCATCGAGAGTGCCTGCAGCATCTTCAAGCTTGGTACGAATCAACATTGCCCATTCGTTATACGGAAGACTTTGCATTTCCGACCTGAACTCCCGATCAAATACCAGGTACTCACGAATCGCCGTGCGCTTTCCATCGGTCGTTTTAAGGAGCCTTTGCACAATGATAACCCGCAACGCACCGGCGAGCCGCGACGCAATCCCGGACTGTTGCTCGGGTGGATAGGTTTGAATTGCCCGGTTGATCGTTTCTGCTACCGACTCCGTGTGCATCGTGGCGTAACACGTATGGCCCGAGAGAGAAGCTTCAACCATCGCCTCGATAGAGACACGGTCCCGCGCCTCTCCGATACCAATGATACTGGGCTTTCTACGAACGGCATTGCGCATCGCTTTTGGAAAGTCTGCGATATCGCGGCCGATTTGCGACTGTGCCGGTTGAGGTCCCTTCCAGTGTGGCCCTCCAAGCACGTACTCAATAGGATCATCGAAAGTGATTACCTTGCGATCAGGCATCACCGTTCCAATGTGCTTGTACACCCCAGCCTGTAAGGTAGTTTTTCCCGAGCCTGTTGGTCCACAGACGATGACCAACCCAGCTTCGGGAAACAGCTCTTCAAACAGATCAGGCTCGATCCCCATTTTTTCGATATCAGGGAGATCGACCGGAATCACGCGCATGGTGATTGAGTACGCTTCATCCAGGTTCGCAATCCGGGCCTGAACAAAGTTGGTACGGAAGCGCAGCGTCATGCCGCGCTCAAGGCCGATATCGCTGCCAGTAATCTCAAGAGCCCGATCTACGCCTTCATCGCCACGCTTGATCAGGCTTTCAATCTCAGGGGACCACAGAGCAGCGATCAGGACTGACAGCTGTCCTTGTTTCACAGTGGAAACGGATGCCCTCAACTGCCTGCCATGCAGTTCAGCCCAGATGTAGTCGCCGCCTTGCACCAAAACGTCTGACACCCCCTGATCCGCGCAGTATTTTAGAAATCTGCGAAAACTATGCGGACCAAGATCACCCTCAAAATTGAAGGGCTCCAGTATCGGTTGAGTCATTGCGCTGGTACCTGGGGGCTAGGCGCGACAGCGGATTTAGGTTTTGGAGCTTCCTTCTTAACGGTTGGACGCCACTTTCCAGGATCGGTAATGAACTTCGCCTTGTCAGTAACCCGTCGCAGCTTGTCGCCCAACATCATCTGTTTGCTATCCCCGGTAACCGTTTGCTGAGATTCAGCAACACGAGTCGTCGTGATCATGTCGGCTTGGAGCAGTGTTGAGTAGAGGTGCATTCCGGTGTAGTCGCGAGTAAGGCGATGAAAATTCGCTTCAAGGATCGCATCGGCTTGCTTGTAACCGTCTGCCCAACCTTCACGGACTGCCTTTTTCCAGATCTGATCTTCAGCATCGTCCTGCGGCCGAGACTCGAAAGCAGGCAGCTCAACAGACTGCCGCACTGGAAGACCTACATATAGGTAGTCCCTCCACGTTGGCGGTACGCTGACAAAGCGCTCTTCACGTTCAATCTTGTAGACGCGGTTAGCTGTCCGAATCTGGTCCGGGGAAAAAGCAGCCAGGTCACGAGCTTCGACAATCACCGGCGGCAATGTGCCGTTTTTCGCAATCATCGGGCCAAACTTGTACATGGCATCCAACGCCGGTTCGCGGCTGTTGAGACCATCAATAAGTTCGTGACCCCGAGCAGCCATACCGCCGCGGAAGCCTACCGTGTGTCCCACACCCGTTAGAAGCTGCGAGCGGATATCAGTGACTTTGGTAGTGGCTTGGGATTGAGGGTTGAGCAGAGCATCCAGATCAGGAGGCGACGTTTCAACGGACGATTTTGTATCGTTACTCGACGGATCGAGCACAGGCTCCTCAGCTGCATGGGCGGCCAAGGAGATCATCAGCGGGAGCACAGCGAACATAAACCGTTTCATGAGAATCCCCCTGTTCAGCCTTGGGGCCGGTTGTACTGAAGAACCAGTTTGTCCGGGGCCTCAGTAATGGCTGCACGGTACCCGATCTGCGCACGCAGCATAGAAAGCACTGTTTGATACCGGGCGCCCTTGACGTCGATGTTCACGGGCAATGGCATACGTAAACCCATGTATTCAAATCGCTGACCGCGGTCTTGTGCGAGCTTTGTAAGGAGCTGGATAGCATCGCCCTGCCAGCTGATGGTGACGAATTGTTTGTCGTCCAGGTTCGTGTTGGGTGTACGCATGACCACACGACTATTCAGTGCGCCGGCCTGGTACAAATCGACTTGGGCAGCTTCGATTTTCTGGGTAGCTTCGAGAATCTGCTGATCAACCAGGGTTTGGGCGCTGACATCTGGCTGCTTGGATGCGCAACCAGTGAGAGCGATTGCAGCAAGTAGCGCGGCAAACGGGTATCGGTTCAGGTCCATAGGAGTATCTCCGTTGATTTCGTATGAATACTACAATACGGAAAAGCGCATAACAACGACTGTTATGCACGTGGGCCGCGTTTAACAGGGCGAACCTTCGCAAGAGCCTGCTGCTCAGCAATGGCCTTAAGGCGTGCCTTGAGGGATGGATGAGCCAGATCGCCGGTGTAACCACGTTCAATTAGGGCTTTGAGCGCCGCATCAATGAACTCGGGCGACCCTTTTATCTCAATGGGCCTCTCCCATCGAGCCCGCGTGTCGTCGAGTGCGTGGGCCAGTAGTTCGTCATCAAGAAGCCCGCCAGGGAAAGAAACCTTCCCGCCGTGATCCACATAACCAGGATCGCCATCCGCTCGACGAAATACCACAGCTCCATCACGGCGAACGGTACCGACAGAGAACAGATTCGAACTGGACTTGGGATCTATATCCCCGGCAAAAAGGATCGCATTACCTTCTGCATTTTCTTTACGTCTGTGGCTATATGAAAAGCCACGTAATTGACTAATTGCACCAGGGTCGCCATTTGCAGCCCCACGCTCAACCCACTCGCGAAAAGTGAGTTTCTTGTTAGCGGCATCATCTTTTAATTCCCGGCGTAAGACTTGGATTTTAGTTTTCAGTTCCTCGCGGGACCTTAATGTTTCAAACGCGAGAATACTGTAGAATGCTTTACGATCAAGTGGATTTCTTATTCGAGACTTTATGTCAGCGCGCTGTTGGCAGGCCTGGTCTCGTATAATAATAAATTGTTGCTTGACCCACTCTTTATCAACTCGGCGATATACAAAGGCAGCACGGTAGGCATCGAAACGTGCCCGTGTTGCTTTGCGAAGCTGTGCGCGCTCTTCACGACGATTTTGACGCTCAAGAGGATCTCGTTTAGGGGAGGCATATTTATCGTAAGTCATGCTGCTCATAAAGCCTTTAAGCAGCTCACGCTCCTGGAACTCGCCAAGACGTTTTACAAGCCGAGCTAAAGACAACTGCTCATGCATGTCACTGGCTTTGATGCCTGTGGCTGAGACTTCGTTAAAATCATATATCGAAAGCCCCCGACCTTTAGGACGAATACCCAATCCAAATTTAGCTAAATTGGAGTGGAGAGTTTGCCATGACAATTTATCGGACTTCAACAATTTGGCTATTTGCTTTCGAGGTTCCCCGCGAGCGTATGAATGGAGACTTTGCTGATCAGCATGACGCTCCATATCAGCAGCCTTGGTTGGAAGTTTGCCTTGCTGCTTTGCTTTACTAGATGCCCATTGAATGATGGGCTTACCATTCTCTTGGACAACAGTATTTGGCCCATTATCGTGTTGCCAGCCGTAACGCAATTCCAGCTCACGCATTGCATAGTCTAATCGAAAGTAATCACGGTCTGGATAAACGGCATTGAATGATTCAGGGTGTACACGGTTTACAGTCATATGAAGGTGTACGTTGTCCGTGTCATGGTGAATCGCAAATACGTATTGATGGTCTTTCATGCCCACTGCTTCCATGGCATGAAGTCCAGACGCAAAAGCTTGATCGTCAGTTGGTGATTCGTCAGAAGGCCAACTCAGGATCACATGGTAAACAGGGTCTTTTACTCTCGCATTCTGGGCGGCTACTGCTCGCATCTCTGCAGCCGCGGTAGCCAGGCTTAAGCAGTTGTGCTGACACGAAACCCCAGAGGTAGATTTCTCGTTTATTGAATCACCCAATAACGAGCCTGATTCGAGTTCCGCTATAGCTTCTTGCTCATCTCCTCGATCCCTTCGCTGAGCGGTTGAAGCATGAAACGCAATTGAGGTTCGACGGGCTCGGGCTCGTGCCGCAAAGTCAGGATGATTTCTTGTAGCTTGTCGGAGATGACTTGCTGCTGTTGCAAGATGGTTTCGAGCAACGGCAATGCTTCTTTCATGTTCATCGGCATCTAGCTCTTGGTGCTGCTGGTGACTACGTCGGTCAACGTTTCCAGAAACTTCGTGTTGAGACGTGACATGTCGACGCCCATCGGTATCAAGAGCCCTTCGAGCACTTCCAAGACGCCCTCGGATGGCATCTGCATCTGCAAGGCTAATTCGTCCAGTCGCTCGCAGATTGTCTGCTGCTCTTTCGAGATGCGCTCTAGCAGACTCAAGAATTGCGTTGTCTCTTCGGCTGTAGCCTGGATCGAGCTCATCGGTGAGTTCCTCTTTTTCATCGTCTCGTTGAGTTGCGTATTCAACCAAATCCGCAAAACTGGATTTACCGTCAGCTCTGCGTGGTGGGACTTTGGCAAGCATTACGTTCCGATCCTTGATATGGCCGTTTTTAGCTCAACCAGGATCTGTGCGTACTCCTTGGATAGCTTGCCGCCACCTTCGTTAAACAGGTGCTTTTGAAGCCCCCCAAGCCTGCGCAGCTCGTTGAGGATGTGTCCCTCCATCTTGCTGCGCGTGCGCCGATTCAACGCAGCCGCGAGCATGAATTGCCCAACGCTTTGGCCGCAGTCATATGCCTTCTGTCGAACGGTTTCTTCCTCGTCTTCAAAACACCTAATAGGTGGCAGGCGGCCGGTTCGGCGCCGCTGTTCACTCGTACTCATAAATAGGTCCTTCTCTGTTCAAGGGGTCTCGGGGCGCAGCCCTGAGCAGGGAGGTAGGCATCGCAAGGGAGTGAAACGACTGCAGCGAGGCCGGTTGTACGTACGCCATTTATGGCGGGAGTACAAACCCTACCCTGTCCAAATTTATAGACCTTATTTCGTATGCAGGCTATCGTACAGACCTTGACTGCGCAAGAGATGCCCATAGAATCGAGTCAAATGCACATTCTGAGGAAAGGCGAATGGCGATCAGCGTTTCGCAGATAGAAATACTTCGAGGGAAGCTTGAGGAGATGCCTCAGGTAGAAGATCCAGATCGAAAGGTTTCAAAGCTGGAAGCAGTAAGGATGATGGCCTCGTCTATCCGAGACTTGCAGTCTCGGGGGTACAACATCGAGAAAATTGCAGAAATCCTTACAGATAGCGGCTTGGACATCGCTCCAACAACGCTAAAAAGCTATCTCACGAAGGTGAAGGGGTCGCCGGGGAAATCAAATCCGCGCACCAGCAGTAAACCCCGTAGCACATCGAATGGCGCTAGTCGTGGGGAGGGGAAAAAAGCACCAGAAAAGCCCGTTCCGGAAGTCAATCCGAAACCTGCGAGTAACACGAAAATTGCACCCGGAGTAACACCGGTTACACCTGGTAGTTTCAAACCTAAGGATGATACTGATGAAATCTAAAGACGCTAAAAAAGGTGACATTTACGTCGTCGGCGGTGGTAAGGGCGGTGTAGGAAAAAGTTTCACCACGATTGCGCTTGTTGATTCCCTGGAACAAGCTGGGGTGAAGGTTCTCGTCATCGAGTCGGACACGTCAAACCCTGATGTTTGGAAAATGTACAAAGACCAGATTGAAACAAGGCTGATTGACCTTGATGATGCAAATGGATGGATTGACCTAGTTAACGCTTGCGATGAATTCAAAGACCACGTTGTAGTGATCAATACAGCGGCACGAAACAATAAAGGTGTGGTGGCTTACGGGGAGACGCTTAATAGCACCTTAGCGGAATTGGGTCGGGAGCTTACAACGCTGTGGGTAATCAACCGTCAGAGAGATAGCCTTGAGCTACTTAAGGAGTACCGTGATGCGCTTCCAGGGACCAAGGTGCATGTAATCAGAAACGGATATTTCGGCGACGAACAAAAATTCGAACTCTACAACTTTTCAAAAACGCGTGAGTCCATTGAAAGTGAAGGGGGAAAATCCCTATTACTTCCTGATCTTGCAGATAGGGTCAGTGACGATTTGTACAGTAAACGTTTGTCGATTTCACGAGCTATGACCGAACTCCCAATTGGTAATCGTGCAGAACTATCCCGTTGGCGGCGTGATGCAGCGCGTATGATTGGCGAGGTGATTGATGGATGACATTGAAAGCAGTTTTAAGGCATTACTCGGGCGTCAACCATCAGAAAAGGAGGTTGAAAGGTTATACCGTGTTAAAAACGCGCTAAACATACGTGACAATGATGCGATGTGGATGATTCTGATGGCTCTAGAATCATATGACACGCTATACAGCAAATACCCTGCGCTCATCGCGGGCCAGGTCGATGTGGTTATCGAAAAACAGAGAGAACTTATTGCTGAAATCGTTGACGCTGAAAGCAAGAAAGCTTTGAGTACACTTTCCGCCGCGGTGGCTCAAACCAGTCATCTTGTTGCTACTAAAGTTGCCAATACAGCACGTTGGCAAGCATGGGGTTGGGTTTGTGTCGGGCTGATTGCATTTGGTGCTCTGTGCCTAACTGCTGGGTTCGTCTTAGGCAGTGGTAACATGCCTTTTTGGGCATTAACCCATCAGACAAACAATCCGCTCGAAATCGTCGTATCAATTTTGCTGAAAGCGCCGGTTGGTTGGATGATTCCATTAATAAGCTCTGCAGTTGTTATCGTAACGCTCGCAAGCAACCGTCAACACGCTATTGGAAGGCCTATAATCATCAGCCTATTACTGCTGGTTTCTTTGTCCATCTACTGCATACACACGATAATTTGATACAAACCCCGGGGGTTTTTTTATTTGGCCCAATCATTCCGTATAATATCTACAATACAAAATTGTTTGATATAATGGCTTACCATATCCACGGAGGTGATTATGAACAGTTATGAAAATATCAAAGCAATTCGTGCTGCGGGTGTAACTCTTAAAGGATACAGCGAATCTGAAACGCATCGTGGCCTTGCATGGTCGTGCAAGGTTTATTATCAAAACAAGGTTGGACTTGTTAGCAATTCCGGTACTGGCGGAATTACTGCCTGTCACGTTCCATCCGAAAAGATACTATCTATCGTAAACGACTTAAAGTTAAACGGTTACAAGCTTACGTTGGATCTGGCAGGACATGAAGGCATTGAGCCAACCGAGCCTGGCGAATGGTTTGTGGATGCAATCACTCAAATGGTTGACGAAGTTGCACGCCTTAGACAGCTAAAACGCTTGGTTAAAACGCACCTGATAATAAGACAACACTCGTCTGAAAATGAATTTTCGTTTTATAAAGTGGTTCCAAGTGACGCTTCAAAAGCTCGACTGGTGAGGCAGCTTGGAAGCGACCTCATAGACTTCATGAACGATGAAATACAGCGTTTGTGACGCTGTATGTTATCCAGACGCGAACCCGCAATGGGCGGGTTCCTCATAAAGCCTTTCTAACCTAATTCGTAGAGACCTATGGAAATTGGTAACCAGCTCCATGATGCCTTTTTGGCCGAGGTGGCCGATATCGAAGCTTGGGCTTTCGGGCACGGACCCCGGGACGTGCGTGAGAAACATGACGCCTCGGCTGGTGAACTCAGAGGTACGATCGCCGTGGTTGTAATGACCAGGATTGCTCTGGGGGATCCCGGGTTTGAGGAAGCTTTTCCAGAGTACGCACACGCGAATCCCTACAACCATGACTGGACTGCGCCTACAAAATCTGGTTAACCCCTCCTCCTCATTAATGGTGATAAAAACCGTTATCGTGAGTTTTTTCTAAGGATGACGTTATGGCTCAGCAGGTGACTTCCATTCCTACCGCGACCCAATTATGCGCAGTCGGAAATTATGCGCAGTTCGCCCCTACCCGGTTTCGTGATCGCATAGTCCGTCTGCTTTCCGGGTCTCCTGGCGCGTTTCCGACACGCCATAATTTTCGGTGGTTTCCTGTAGAGTCCGCTCCCTGGCGAGACTTGATCGCCGCCATGGCCCCACCAGGAAGCAAGCTCACGCGCTATCGCCCGATTGACGCCCTGCTGAAGTTTCTGGAAAGTCTCTGAAATTATGCAAAGTCGGCAGTGGTGGGCAACCAGGCGCGCTGCCACCACCGCCGCATACCTGACATAATTTCCGACTGCGCATAATTGCGATTATGCACAGCTTGGCATAAACGCAAGAACTGGCTCTTTGCAGTTTCACTGCGCAGCGGCAAACGGGCAGCGGAGATCATGAGTTTGATCCAGACGGCGCGACTCAACGGGCACGATCCGTATGCTTATTTGAAGGACGTCCTCACGCGCCTGCCGACGCAGCGGGCGAGTGAGATTGCGGAGCTGCTGCCGCATAAATGGCGACCGGTTTAGTTGCGCAAGACGGGATGGCCGGACGTACCGTTGCTCATTGAGCCAGTTTGGCTTTCACCGCATCCGGGCCCGGCTTTCCGTCCCAAGTAGTGACACCGGCCAGCCAAATATCAAGCATTTGCGGATTCTTTTTAAGCCAGGCTTTGGCAGCAGATTCTGGCTCCATCTTGTCATCCAAGATTGAACCCATGATGTGGTTCTCCATGGTCAAGCTGAAACTCAGGTTTTTGAGGAGTTGACCAACGTTTTGGCATTGATCGACGTAGCCTTTTCGTGTGTTCGTATAGACGGTAGCTTGTCCGAAGTTGGGGCCAAAGATCGCGTCCCCTCCCGTCAGGTATTTCATGTTAAAGCGTGTATTCATAGGGTGGGGTTCCCAAGCTAAAAACACGATGGCGGACTTACGTCGTTGCGCTCGCTCGACCTGGGATAGCATGCCGGATTCACTGGAAGCGACAACCGTGAAGCCGGCGTCCTTCAAACCGAAGGCGTTTTCGTCGATGGCCTTGAGCACTGCAGCGTTGCCTCCATCGCCCGCTTCAAGGCCGTAGATCTTACTACCCAATTCGTCTTTGAATTTGACGATGTCGGAGAAATCTTTGAGGCCGCGATCCCAAAGCTCTTGAGGTACAGCCAAGGTGTATTTGGCATTTTCCAAGTTTGCGCGGACTGTATCGATTTTACCGGCTTCTCGATAGGGCTTCAGATCCGCTTCCATGGTCGGAATCCAGGTGCCCAGAAAAACATCCAGGTTTCTACCCTCGGCTAATGCTTTGTAGGTAAGAGGGACACCGAGTAACGTCACCTTGGTTTGGTAGCCAAGACTCTTCAAAATGGTTGTGGTCAGAGCTGTTGTGCTCTGGATATCCGTCCAGCCAGGATCGGAAAGTTTAACGAGGCGACACTGCTCTGGTTCGGCAGCAAAAGTTGTGAATGACGCTGTGAGGGAAAACATCAGTAGCATGGGAAGCGAAGCTTTCATGGCGCGAGTTCCTCGAAAATGTCGACAATTAGATCGACAGTTATTGTTATTACATCGACGGTACTTATTTTTATTTTCGGATTTCGATCTTTCGGCTACACCACTGCGGACGCGCCAATCCATGGTGCAGGTTGTACATATCGCTTACGCGCTGATCTGACTGCGCCGTAAAAGGCGCTGAGCGGCCAACACGTTGGTCAATGTTCATCAATAGCTGCTCACTGGCCGCAAGCAGTTGCGAAGTACCCGGACGGTATAGGTGGTGCACGATGTGAAGGCGTTTGTAATCTCTATCGATCAACTGGGTGCGTACCTGCACCACATCGTCCAGCTTCGCTTGAAACAGGTAGTTGATGTGCGCTTCAAGCGTGTAAAGCGTATGCCCAGAAATGGCCCGACTTTTTTCATCTAGACCAATATTTTCCATTAGCGCGTCGGTGGCATAGCTGAACAGCAAGAAATAAAACGCATCTCGTAAGTGGCCGTTGTAGTCGATCCAGTCCTCTATGATCGGAGTTTCGAAAGTCATCAGTAAGTTGTTCAAGGGTTATCCTTTAGGAATGAGGCCTGCCCAAGGCTGGCCGAGAACAGCGTTAGAGATCAAGTTCGAGTGATTCCGAGATAGCTCGGGAAACGCAGACCATCATTGAGCAGTTTTTCTTCCTTTCCGTCTCTGACAGCACACTGTCTCGATGATCAGGAATGCCAGCCAGCACGCGGGTTTCGCAAGACGCATAGGTACCTTCACGACATGAGTTTTCGACGTTGATACCTTGAGCTTCGAGCACTTCGAGGATTGATTTATCAGGAGGAACGTCAAAGATTTTTCCGCTCTTCGCCAGTTTGACGGTGAAGGTTTGCGCACGAATCGGCGCCGTAGGTTCCTTGGGGGTAAACCATTCGAAATGAACCTGTTCCGATGGAAATGATTCTGCGGCAGCTTCGACTGCGAGCATCAGTGGCGTCGGGCCACAGGTATAGAAGTGACTGGTGAGCGGCTGCTGAGCAAGGGCACTGACAACATTAAATAATCCACCGGCTTCATTATCGACGTGTAACGTGACCCGATCGCCATATTCTGCTAACTCTTCAAGAAAAGCGGCACGTTGGCGATTGCGCACCAAGTAATACAGATGCCATGGACGTTGTTTGGCTTCGCACCAATTAATCATTGAGAGGATCGGCGTGATGCCGATGCCTCCGGCGAAGAAAACATGTCTCGCAGCATCCTGCGCGAGGGGGAAGTTGTTGTGCGGAGGTGTGACTTTGATCAGGTCGCCAACCCGCAGTGATTGGTGAACATAGCGAGATCCACCTCTGCTAATCGGGGAAAGGCCTACGCCCACCCGATAACGATCCCGTTCCCGAGAATCGTTGCAGAGGGAATACTGGCGGATCCCGCCCTCGGCCAGATGCAGCTCTATGTGTGCTCCGGGAGTGAAGCCTGGTAGTTCGCCACCAGAAGGTGCACGCAGATCGACGACCACCGCGCCTTTCGCTTCAGCAGCGATATCGACAACACGCAGGGTGAGATGATCGACTGGCATAAATACCTCGTATTACCCAAGTTCAACAAAAGGCTGGCGTCCTGCCCAAGTGGTGAAAGGACGCCAGTGCCTGCGAGTCCTCACTCCACCTGATCTGTGATCGTTAGGCTCGACGCAGACTCGCAGTTGTCTTCAGCATTGCGGTAATCAATGCATCACGAGCGTTTGACAGGTCTGCTTGAGAGGCCCCTTGTGACTCCTCGTTGACACCTTCGACGAGCAGGGCGGAGGTCTCGGCATCGAGTCGCGGGTTGCCGAGGTCATCCCACCAGCGGTGAAAGCTTTCGGTGTACTTTTCACAGAATGATTCCAGCCCACCAGGGCCACCACCTAGGTTGAACAGCATCGTCGGCCCCATCGCCGCCCAGCGCAGCCCGGGGCCTGCCCAGACGGCCGTATCGACATCTTTGACGCTGGCAGCGCCAATCTTCACCAAGTGAATAGCCTCACGCCACAACGCAGCCTGTAGTCGGTTGGCGACGTGGCCGGGCACTTCGCGGTTGACGCGAATGGTCACTTTCCCCACCAGTTCATAGAACTTTTCTGCTAGCTCAATGACCCCTTTGGCGGTTTCGTCATTGACCATCAGCTCCACGAGTGGAATGAGGTGTGGTGGATTGAACGGGTGGCCCAAAATGAAGTGGGATGGGTTTTTCCATCCCGCTTGCATTTCGCTGAGAGGGAGTCCCGATGCGGAGGATGCGACGATGGCGCCAGCCTTGAGCACTGGCTCGATTTCTGCGTACAGAGCATGCTTGATATTGATGCGCTCAGGTACGCTTTCCTGAATGAAGTCGGCCGACTTTACGGCCTCGGCTGCAGTCGCATGGAAACTCAGCTCTCCTGGTGCATCGGCTTTCACCAGATCCAATTCAGTCAGCGTTGGCCATGCCGCTTTTACATAGTCACGTACAAAGGTTTCCATTCCCTCGGCAGGGTCGAAAACAGCCACGTTTCGCCCGGAGGCCAAAAAAAGTGCAGTCCAGCTCGCCCCGATTACACCGGCACCCAGTACAGCAACGTTTTGGAAATCGCTCATTAGAATAACCTCGGTTGGAGCGGGGAAGCGGTGGTCAAACCACCATCGACTACGATGCATTGGCCCGTGACAAAACCGGCCTGGTCAGATGCGAGCCAGGCCACCATATTTGCAACATCTTCCGGCTTACCGAATCGACCTGCCGCGTGACGGGCGAGCGCGTCGGCCTTAGCCAATGAAGGGTTTTTAGCGAGGGCGAAGCCGTCCTCTGCCATGGCCGTCATGATCCAGCCAGGACAAACAGCGTTGCAGCGTACGCGTGGCCCGTGATCAACGGCAATGGAACGGGTGAGCCCATGAACGAAAGCTTTCGAGGCGTTGTACACGGCCATAGAAGGGTCAGCATTCAGGCCGGAAATCGAGCCGATGTTGACGATGACGCCACCGCCTTTTTCCATACCCGGCAGGACTGCTCGGCACATGTTGAACGTGCCCTTACCGTTGATACCCATGACCAGATCCCAATCGTCATCGGAGGTATCAACGACGGTTTTCTCCACCTGCACGCCGGCGTTGTTGATGAGTACTGTCGGTGAGCCGAACAGCTCTTGGGTTTGCGACACAATTCGATTGGCGTCTTCGGCTTTGGAAACGTCAGCCTGAACCCAGGCAACCTGTGCATTCAGATCTTCAGGACGAGGGCCTCGGCCGCATGTGAGTACACGAGCCCCTTGTTCCAGAAACCGTTCAATAATCGCGCGCCCTATACCTCGGCTACCACCTGTCACAATGATGATGTCTTTGTTCATAGCTATTACTCGTGAGCAAACATTACGTGGCGAATCGAGGTGTAGGCATCGAGTGCGTAGACCGACATATCGCAACCATGTCCTGAACCTTTCATGGCCGCCCAAGGCATTTCTGGGGTGGCTATGCCGTGAGTATTGACCCAGGTGAAGCCATAGCGAAGGCGGCTTGTTTCAGCCATCGCTCGACCGTTATCACGTGTCCATACTGAAGAGGCCAATCCGTAGCGGCCTGTATTGGCAATGGCGATCGCGTCTTCATTTTTCTTGAATCGCGACACGGTGATGACAGGGCCGAACATCTCGTTTGTGGCTATTTCCGAGTTGTTATCGACGTTCGCGATCACTGTGGGCGAGTAGAAAAAACCCGGCCCTAATCCCATCGTTCCTCCGGTGACGACTTCGGAAGAACTGCGCGCTCTATCAACGAAGCTCGCTACCCGCTGGCGATGTTCCGCAGTGACCAATGGGCCCATTTCCGTGCCAGCGGTACGCGGCGCTCCAGTCCGAATTTCCGACACTACCAACGCAAGTTCCGCGACTACGCGGTCGTAGATCTTGTCGGCCACAATCAGTCGGCATGGTTGAGCGCAGTCCTGGCCTGCATTGAAAAACGCCGTACTGCGCAAGGTTGCAATCAGCTTGGGGATATCAGCATCTTCGTGAACGATTACCGGCGCCTTGCCACCCAATTCGAGATGAACCTGACGCATCTGGATTGAAGCTGCGTGCATGGCGGCTTTACCTGTGGATGGTGAGCCGGTGATGCTGATGCCTTCAATCCCCGCAGCATTGATAAGACGATCACCGACATTTACCCCGCGACCATGGATGACGTTGACAACACCTTTTGGCATTACGTCCTGCAGCAACTCTGCTAACCGCAATGTCGACAATGGCGTGATTTCGGAAGGTTTGAGCACCACGGTACATCCTGCAGCGAGTGGTGCGGCCAGCTTCCAGGCGGCCATCATGAGTGGGTAATTCCACGGAGCAATGGCTGCCACCGGCCCGAGCGGATCGCGGCGGATGATGCTGGTGTGATTCGTTACGTACTCGCCAGCTGCCGAGCCCGACAAAGTACGTGCAGCGCCGGCGAAGAAACGGAAGGTATCTATTGTCAGCGGCATTTCATCGTTCAACGCCGATGGCCAAGGCTTACCGACATTCAAGCTTTCGAGCGCGGCCAGTTCGTTCGCGTTCGATTCAATGACCTGCGCGATTTGCAGCAGTAACGCAGAGCGACTGGCCGGTGTGGTCTTGGAATAGGTTGTGAACGCCTCTTGCGCAGATCTCACGGCTGCTTCAACTTGCTCGTCACTTGCCTCGCGAACTTGTGTTATTTCCACTCCTCTTGCCGGGTCAAGAATACTCAGCGCGTTTCCTTCGCCTTCAATCAGTTCGCCATTGATCAGCAGTTTTGTTTGCATGGTGCTCTCCGACAGACCGTGGTTCAAAACGCGACGTTGTTGCCACCCTTGAGTCCGAGTCTCGTCCGAGCTTCTTCTGGAGTAGCGACCGTCAACCCAAGGCTCTCGACGATTGAACGAATCTTGCGAACTTGTTCTGCGTTGCTTTTTGCCTTTTCGCCAGGGCCGATATAGAGACTGTCCTCAAGACCGACGCGCAGGTTTCCACCCAGCAGCGCGGCTTGCGTAGCGAATTGCATTTGGTTCTTTCCGGCGGCGAGAACAGACCATTCGTAGTCCTTGCCGAAGAGTTTTTGCGCAATGGTGTGCATGTGCATCATGTTGTCCAGATCAGCGCCGACGCCGCCGAGCACACCGAACACCATCTGTACAAAGAATGGAGGTTTGATCCACCCCTGATCGATAACCCAAGCCAGGTTGTAAAGGTGCCCCAGGTCATAGCATTCGAACTCGAACTTTGTTCCGTGACCTTCTCCCAGCTCTTTGAGGACATACTCGATATCGGCGAACGTGTTTCGGAAAATAAAATCGCGGGTGCTGTCGAGGAAGGCGGGCTCCCAGTCGTGAAGCCACTTCGTATGTTTACCCTTCATTGGGAAAATACCGAAGTTCATCGAGCCGACATTTAATGAAGCCATTTCCGGGCTGACGCTCACCGCTGCACGCAGACGCTCTTCGCGGTTCATGCCCAAACCTCCGCCCGTTGAAACGTTCAGCACCGCGTCGCTCTGTTGCTTAATTTTCGGCATGAAATCGCGGAACAACTCAGGTCTCGGGTCAGGCTTTCCCGTTTCCGGATGACGCGCATGCAGGTGAATGATTGAGGCACCCGCTTCAGCGGCTTCAATCGAAGATTGGGCAATTTCATCTGGAGTGATCGGCAGATACTGCGACATGGTGGGCGTGTGAACACCGCCGGTGGTCGCGCAGGTAATGATGACTGATTTAGGCATGATGGATTCTCACAGCTTCATTTGTTGGACTTGAGCGGTCAGTCCGCCGTCCAGGATCCAGAGTTGTCCGGAGGCATATTTAGCTTCATCCGAGGCGAGCCAATTCACCAGGTTGGCAACATCATCCGGCGTGCCATAACGACGTATCGGATGAACATCGCGTACGGCGGCTTCAAGGCTTTCGATGTCGCCATGGTCACGGAAAAAACTGCGCAGCATTGGCGTGTCGATGTAGCCTGGGCAGATAGCATTGACGCGAATGCCTTCAGGGCCGTGGTCACAGGCCATGGCTCGGGTCAATGCATGAACTGCACCTTTGCTGGCGCAATACGCAGCTAGACCCGGGTCGGCGATGAACCCGTCGTAGGAGCCGAAGTTGATAATGCTGGCCGACCCGCTTTGGCGCAGGAGGGGAAGGGCATATTTCGATACCAGGAAAGTGCCCGTGGCATTCACCGCAAAGACGCGATTCCATTCCGCCAGGGTGGTTTCTTCAATCGTCTTTTCAATCTCGATACCAGCAGCATTAACCAGGATATCGAGTTGGCCTCCGAGATTCCTGACGACCTCCATGGCCTCCTTGCAGTCATGTTCTGAAGTCACATCCAGCTTGATGAAACTCGCACCTGGAAGGGGGTGAGTTTCTTCCAGGTCTGCGGCGTAAACAGTCGCGCCTTCTTTGACGAAGCGGGCACATATGGCTCGGCCGATCCCACCTAGACCGCCAGTGACCAACGCAGTTTTACCAATCAAACTCATGGTTTTACTCCTTGCCCGTAGGCACTGATTACAAGACCGTGGAAGTGGTGAAGGGCATGCTCGGATTTACCCGATCCTTTGGGGTCGGTAACGATTCGGCCTTGCTCAAAAGCGGGAGTCTTCATGCCGCGCTGGACGTTCTCGACCAATGAGATGTCTTCGACTTGCAGGACTTCATCCAGATAGCGGATGGCTTCCCGCTCCATGTCGTCGGCTTCCGGGGTTTCGAGAAAAAAATCGTAGGTTTCCAGCGTCAGGTCAGGGCCGACAGGAATGATGTGCAGCACGATCATCGAGCTGCGACCTGGGTAGCGCATCAGGCAGGTGTTTGGCCACAGCCACCACACCGCATGGGTACGTACCTTAGCTTTGGAGGTGTCATAGGCGGTGTTTTGGCCTTTCCCGGCTTCAGCCATATGGCTGGAGTAAATCCCGTGGGTGTCGACCTTGTAGGTGTCCATATCCACCAGCGTGCAAAAATCTTTGTGTGCTGTCGGGCAGTGGTAACACTCAAGGAAGTTATCGACCACGTTCTTCCAGTTGGATTTGATCTCGTAGGTCAGACGATGGCCGAAGGTCAGGCCATCAATGTCCGGGGCCCAATGCAGAATTTCCTTTTTTAGGTCTCCCGACTGTTCACTTAGAGGTCGAGCATTTGCATCCAGGTTGACGTAGATAAAACCGCAGAACTCCTCCACTTGAATGGGGCTCAGATGGATCTCACTTTTATCGAAATCCTTGAGCCCGCCAACATGAGGAGCAGCAGCCAGTTGGCCGTTCAAGCCATAGCACCAGGAGTGGTAAGGGCAAATGATGCGGTTTACTTTGCCTTCCCCGATGAGCACGGGATGAGCGCGATGTTTGCAAACGTTATAAAAGGCTCTCAACACGCCGTCATGATCGCGAACCACGGCAACTGGATTCCCGGCTATTTCCGTGGTGGTGTAGGTGCCAGGCTCCCGGACTTTCTCGACATGACAGACCCACTGCCAAGATTTGGCGATAATTTGCTGCTCGTCGAGCTTGAACCATTGAGGGTCGACGTAAGCCTCTGAACGCAATGACGAAGAGACTAGAGGGTCTGGGTGGTAGCCTCTGGAGATTTGCTCCAGTTGTTCTTTTGTTATTGCTTCAGACATGTCAGCGACCCTCGGTAATCAGCGCTATTGAAGTTGTGTCCTTCATTTCGTGATTCGATATTGGTGCCTTGCCGGGCAATATAATGTTCAAAAATAGACGAAAAATATCCTTTTTTAGCCTTTTTCGCTAACGGATATGAGAGATCAAAGATCGACATTCCCAGCGCTCCAGAGCAACTGGAATAGATGGCGGGAGCTGTGACGCATATCGTGTCAGAAAGGCTGGAATGGGGGAGTGATACAGTGGCAGGGGTGTTGAGTCAGGGCGTCAGCTGGTGCATAGGCCATGCACGGAAATCGAATGGGATGCGTCCTTCGAGCCGGTCGCGTCTGGGCGTCAAACCGAACCGCTGGCGATAGGCTTTGCTGAAGTGCGATTGATTGGAAAAGCCGGAAGCAATGGCAATTTCCGTCAGTGACAATCCCGTCTGTGTCACCAGACCCCGAGCACGATCTAAGCGGATATCACGGTAGTAAGTAGCAGGGCTTTTATGGACTATCTGGCTGAAAAGTCGGTCGAGTTGGCGTTGTGAAATGCAGATCTGCTCGCAGATCTCAGGAATGCTCACTGCCTCTTCAAGGTGTTCTTCCATGATCTTAATGGCTTGCTTGACCATGTCTGGCACAGTACTGCCCAGTGGTTGTGGTACATCGGGATTCTGCTGTGTTCCATGAGGCCGCAAGCTCTGATGGAACAGGTAGCGAGCAGTCTCATTGGTCAGGGTATCGCCATGGATATTGCGAATGATGTGCAGGGCAAAATCTGATGAAGCGGCGCCGCCACAGCATGTGATCCGCTTATCGTCGAACACGAACATGTCTTCGCAGATATCGACGTCAGGATAAAGCTCCCGCAATGCATCGATGTGCTCGTAGTGTCCGGTTGCGCGCTTGCCTTTCAATAGTCCGGCTTGCGCAAGAATGAATGTGCCTGTATCTAGCGCTCCCAAAGTGCTGCCTGCTCTCGCCCATCCACGTAGCGCTGCATGAAGGGCAGGGCTATTTTGTGCTTCTGGCGCCCAACTGGATGACACGATAATGAGGTCTTTGGGAATTTTATGAAGCTCAGCCAACGCCTTTGTCTGAATGCTCATGCCGTTGCTGGCGACGATGGCCCCGCCATTGGTTGATGCAATTTCCCACTGAAATCGAGAATGCCCGCTGAGGTAATTCGCCACTCGGAATGGGTCTATGAATGCGGTTGTCGCGGCAAGATTGTAGTGAGGGCAAACGATAATGAGCAGCGTGAAAGGTATGTTAAAAGTGGTTGGCATACACGATCACCTCAGGAATATTGTATTGTTTTATAACGTGGATGCATGAAGCGTTTCAATTTTCCGATCGTAGCCTCGGTGGCGAGGCGCTCGCCGGAAAAGAGAAGGCTCATCCCTGCTTGATGGAGAAAATATCCGGCATCTGAAGGTTCTTGTAAATGGCGAAAAACCTGAGGCCGAAGGTGAAAATCAAGGCAATCCAACCGGCGATCTAGGTCGACGGGAACAGGTCGCGCAACAGCACATAGAGGGGTTCTGTCGCACTAAGCCCGTGTGAGGTAACCTGTTGTTTTCCATGAAGCCACTGCCTCAGATGTCGCTGATCCGAAAAACCTTCAAACGCCTCCATTATCCCGTTGATGTTATCGCCCAGTGTGTTCGCTGGTATCTGGCTTACGCCCTGAGCCTGCGTAACATTGAAGAGATGATGGCGGAGCGCGGCATTGTCGTTGATCATTCCACGCTGCATCGCTGGGTTATTAGGCTGGCTCCCGTGCTGAATACGGTCTTGCGTCGATACCAGCGTCCCGTGGGACGCCGCTGGCGAATGGATGAGACCTACATCAAAATCCGCGGCCACTGGAAGTACCTGTACCGCGCCGTGGACACTGATGGCCAGACCATCGATTTTCTGTTGACCGCTAACCGGGATGCCAACGCAGCATTGCGTTTTTTCCGCAAAGCCATCCGCCAGTGTGGCAAGCCTGAGGTCGTGACCATCGACAAAAGTGGTGCCAATACCGCTGCCCTGGCGGTGCTCAATGCCGACCAAGCTGAAGGGATCACCGTTCGGCAAAACAAATACCTGAACAACTTAGTTGAGCAGGATCACCGCAACATCAAAAGACGAATACGACCGATGTTGGGATTCAAGTCATTTCGTCGAGCACAAACGTTACTGGCAGGCATTGAATTGATACAGATGATCCGCAAAGGGCAGCTTCAACATCCGCAAGGTGAAGGGCTGTCACCTGCCGAACAGTTTTATCTTCTGGCCGCCTAAGCAACAGACTGCCGATTTTTGGCTGCCTATCGTTGTTAATGCGACAGAACCACGTAGCTTTGCGCGAAGGCGGCAATTTCCGTAGTAGCCTCAAAATCGACAAGCTGTATACCGTGATCTCGGATACTGTCCCTCGCCATCTTCACCGCTTTGCGGTGACGGGCCGATTCATTCTCTGCCGGGGCAGCAACAGGGATCAGCACGTCTTTCAGCTGAATAACGTCTTCCCGCTGGGCACGTACAAACTTCATTAGCCATTGTTCGCAGTGGTCGAGGATTGCGCTTGGCTCAGCCTGATCAAAAGCCAAAGGCTTGATTGCAGCTATTACCTCATTGCGATGAACCAGAGGTAGATGCAGCTTGCTCAGTTCACCAGTCAGGGTGTCGTCGCGAAAGCTACGGATAGAGGCTTCCGAGAAGAGGGTGCGAATTTCGCGGACCATAATTTCTTCGCGACGATCACGCCCTATGCCTTGGCGCTCGATATAGCGGCCAAAAAGCTCTTCAAGGGTAGCGTCAAAGTTTTCCACGAGGATCGAGCGCATTGAGCTGAAGCGGATCAGCGATTCCTTGGGCTCGGTCAAGAAGCGGAAGTGGTTAACGATCTGGGTCTCTTGTGCCTCTGCAGTCATAGAGCGGACGGCGTCCAATTCGTGCTGGGCAATTTCCATTGCTTTGGCAAACAGATTGTTGCATTCGAAAAAATGATTGACTCGTCTCAGATTTTTACGGGCGAGCTTGTACTCCATACGCCCGATAGCCGGGGCCGATAGAACAATGCCGACATTGGCAAATTCTTCGGTTTCGGCAAAAGGCGCGAAGCGCACGATGCTGTAAAGGCAGGCGTATTTCATTGCAGGACGCTCCAGAACTCGTCCGATTTGCAGCGCATCAGGTTACTTTCGATTCCTTGTAACAGAATGTCGAGTCCCTGTTTACCGATAGAGTCGTACCATTCATCGGGTATGTCTGAGCTTAGCTCATGAAAGCGACTGGCAGTGTCGTGCATCCGGTGGGTGTATTCAACTTTGTCGACCAGATCCAAGAGCCATTCCCTATTTTTTGGGCCAAATACATGGCTGTGTGCGAACTCCTGGGCATCCATTGGCCATTTGAACGCTTGGTTGTGATCGATCAACTGCAGCTGATTATCAATGCTGGACATCAGCAGATTGGGACGACCACCCATTGGTCCTAGCTGGCGATCACCGTTTCCAACCCAGTAATCAAAAGTGAAAATGGTTTTCTGCAGGTTGGTAGGAACCTGCAGCGCCTGTGAGTACAACAGGTCAGCAGCGCTCGCGACATAGGCCAGGGCAAAGCTGTCTCCAGGCCCTAGGTCACTGCGAGCTTCTGGGTTGTAGCGCAGCAGAGCCGGATCAATATAAATATAGCCATGCTCAGGGATTGGTAAGCCGAAATCAGCAGCCAGACGAGCGCAGAGTAGTTCAGCAATACGCTCGGTGGGGGGTAATTCCACGCCCTTAGCTACATAGTGTTTGCCATTGCTGGCGCGGCATAGGAAGGGGCGTGTCATACCGCCTTGCAGTCGGCGGATGATTTCTACCGCCTCTATGTAGTTACCCACGGCCATTACCAGCTTCCTTATAAATCAGCTTGCCAGACAAATTGGTCGGCATCTTACTGCCACATGCCTCGCTGTTCCAAGGCTTGGAGCACGGCCTGAGGAGCTATTTAGGCGAGCGGGGCGGCGAATGCGTCGGGCTGCAGTGGGCGTTGGCTGAGCGCGTGGAGGCCGCACGCCACGATTGATTGTGGCGGTAACTCATCGCGATTTGCATGCGGCGCCGGGACTGGCTGAGTGCGCTGGGTGTGGCGTTGGACGAAGAATGCCCCATTGAAAGTAATCCCCCTTGTTTTGTATCGACTCCACCGCCGCCAGGAGCCCAAGCCATGCCGCTGATCCAGATCGAACAGAACAACCCCACCACTCTGGAAAGAGCGCACAAAAAAATCACCCAGCTCGCGGACGTCACCGATCGGCCTGATCTTGATTCGCGTTTTTCGGTCGCCTCGGGCTGGTTGTCAGCGTTGCGCCTGGAAGGGCTGACGGATAGCCAAACCCATCACGGCTTGTATGCCGAGCTGGAAAAAGCGCACAAGGCGCTGCGCGGCGAGCTGGACTAAGCCGCGACTACTAACACTTACAGAAAGGAATCCTCGCCATGGCCCTGACCAAATTGAACAAGACAGCCCCGAGTTGGTGGAGGCTGCCCGCCAGCAAGTCGCCAACACGGCAGCGGACATCCGCAAGGCGCCCGGCAATCGGCTCCGCATAGCGCCCTGGTCATGCATACCACGGGCTACTTGGCCAGCCTGATGCTGCACGAACTGCTCAACCATGAAACCTACACGCGACTGCAAGAAGAGTTTGGGCAGACCCGGGATGCAGCGGCGGCCGAGGAGGCCGCCGCTAAGAAGTGAGTCCGCGTTACGCAGAACGGCGGTTATGGTTAAATCCAGACGTGGGAAAGCACTTCGCCCCGGGCTGTGTGTAAACGCTTATGAGCGAGCCCGGTATAAAGTCAAAACTGCGAGAAGGCTAAAGCCGAAGCGAAAACCAACGAGCAGTAGTGGTTGTTGCTCTCCTAAACATGATTGGGAACTCACCGAGAAAACGCATGAAGACTGAGTTGACTGAGGAAGATATGCGCCGGGCGCTGTTCGGCGCAGAGACCCTCGCTGCGTCGCTTGTGCCGCACGTGCTCGATAAAATACCGGATGTAGTGATATTGCCGCCGCCAGCTGCCCCAAAACGGAATTTAAAGCACGCTAAAGGGAGCCTACAGCCAGATAGCACTGCTGCTCGAAGCTGCGATCTCTGATTTCACCGAGGCGATTGAAGAGCACCGCCTGGCCAGGGAATTGCGCGCCTCGCCTTATTCAGTCCAGGATAAACTGCTTGCGTTCAATTCTGCCCAGCTCCCGCAGGGCCACAGCTAGGCCGTTCTGGCGTGGATACCTGGCTTCGCTAATTCCTTGATGGGGCGATTCCAAGAAACATGGATAGCAACGGGCGTGATGTGATTACTGACCTGCAGCTATGAAAAAAAGGAGCGATGCCATCACTGGCATCGCCCCTTTTTTTACGCGTTGTGCCGGATCAGTTGTCATCGAACCGTCAGTGTTTGCGGGTGTCTTTCATGGTCACGTAGACCAACAACGACACGGCATTACAGCCGGTCACGTAACAGTAGTAGCCAGACTCCCTGCCGACGCTCTTGAATCACAGCGCCACGTATTCAGCGGTACCGCCGAAGATCGACACGGTCAGCGCGTACGGCAGCCCGACTCCCAGCGCCCGGATTTCGGTCCGGAACAGTTCGGCGTTCACCACTGCGTTGATCGAGGTGTAACCGCTGAAGATGACCAGCGCCGCCATGATCAGGAAGAACGCACCCCACCAGGTCTGTACGGTCTGGAGGGTGGTGAGGATCGGCACCGTGCACAGCGTCCCGAGGATCCCCAAGACAATCAGGATCGGCCGGCGACCCACTGGCTGCGCCATTCGTGCTTCAGTCACTTGGCCAAGGCCACCGGAGACTTGGTGATGGTCAAGTCCCTGGCCGGCCATATCAAACTGGAAACTACCAGTCGCTACCTGCATTGCGAAAACGATGCGTTGCACGCGAGCGTCGTCGACACCTTGAGTACACCACTGCTTAAATAACTAATGGCCCAACCCATTTGTCTCCGTGGTGGCTGCCCAGCGACTCGCGCACGGCGGCACCCTCAAGCAAACCGCAGCCTATCGAAGCTAAGTCCTCAGATGTGCATGAAGTGCATCTCCACCAACCACGAAACAACAAGTACAACAGGTAACCGTTACCACCTAAGCAATGGTTCACCACGCCCCGGCCAGCTGCAATTGGGTACTTCTCTGTTGCGTAATTCACGACTATCTACTGCCCTCATGCGCAGCCCCAAGCCTCTAACGTAGGCTGGCCAGAATGGTCTCGAAGTTCGACGTCAGCATGCCAACATAGCTGTCACCGGGCGTGCCGGGCAGGCCCAGGGAATCGGTGAAAAGTGTACCCGCGATGGCGATGCCGCTCTCTCGCGCGACCATCTGCATGCTGCGCGGGTCGACGCTGGTCTCGACGAACAGGGCCGACACCTGACGCTGCTTGAGCTGCCCTAGCAGCGCGATGACCTGCTGCGGCGTGCCCTGGTTTTCCGCGTTGATCTCCCAGATATAGCCGGCCTCAAAACCGTAGGCGGCGCAGAAGTACTTGAACGCACCCTCGCTGGTTACCAGGTAGCGGCGTGCGGCCGGTATCTGGGCGAAGTCTGCTAGGGCCTTGCTGTGCAACTGTTGCAGCTGCTCGATATAAGCTGCGGCATTGGCCTGGTAAGTCGCGGCGTTAGCCGGATCGATCTGACTCAGGGCAGCCTGGGCGTTGCGCGCGTACTGCATGCCGTTGCGCACATCCAGCCAGGCGTGGGGGTCTTCACTGCCTTCATGGCCACTGGAGGTGAGGTACTGAGGGGTGACCCCGGCACTCAGGCGGAACACCGGGGCGTTCTCGCCCGACTTGCCGGCGGTGCGCAGCAGCTTGTCGAACCAGGCATTGCCAGCCTCCAAGTTGAGGCCGTTGTAGAACACCAGGTCGGCATCGCTGGTCTTCTGCACGTCCAGCGGCAGTGGATCGTACTCGTGCGGGTTGGAACCTACCGGCGCCAGGCTGTGAATCTCCACCCGTTCGCCGCCGACGTTGCTGACGATGTCGTAGAGGATCGAATAGGTGGTGACCACCTTGAGCTTGGCGCCGCTATCGGCCCAGGCCGGCGCAAGCCAAGACCCGGTCAGTCCGAGGGTGATGAGTAGAAGAGTTCTGATCATGGGGTCACCTCGCGTTCTATCATGGCGTTGTCAGGGTCATTGACGGAGCCAGCGGCGCATGGCGCCAGATGGCGTCGACGCCGGGCTAACAGGGCACGCCAGATCAGGCCCTGGCTGGGTGACAGAAGCAGGGCGGCGAGGAACAACAGGGTCGAGGTCATGACGATGGTGGCGCCCGAGGCCAGGTTGTAGGTGAAGCTCAGGTAGATACCGCTGAAGGCCGAGATCAGGCCCAGGCCGGCGGCCCAGCAGATCATCAGTGATAGACGGTTGGTCAGCAGGTAGGCGGTAGCCGCCGGGGTGATCAGCATGGCGACCACCAGCACAATGCCCACCGTCTGCAATGAGGCCACAGTAACCAGGGTCAGCAGGGTCATAAGGAAGTAGTGGATCAGCTTGACCGGCAGGCCGTAGGCCGCGGCCATGGTGGCATCGAAGGTGCTGACCAGCAGTTCCTTGTAGAACAGGTACACGGAGGACAGCACCAGGCTGCCGATGATCAGGGTGATCCACATGTCCTCCGGACGCACTGCCAGGACGTTGCCGAAGAGGATGTGGTAGAGGTCGGTGCTGCTCTTCTGCAGGGTAATCAGGATGATGCCCAGGGCGAAGGCGGCGGTGAACATCACGCCGATCGACACGTCGTGCTTGATCCGGCTGTGCTGGCTGACGTAGCCAATGGCGATGGCGGTGAGCAGGCCGGAAAGCACCGCACCGATCAACAGGTTGATACCCAACATGTACGACAGGGCCACCCCGGGCAGCACCGCGTGGGAAATCGCATCGCCCATCAACGCCATACCACGCAGGATGATGAAACAGCCAATCACCCCGCAGATGATGCCAACCATGGCTGAGGTCAGCAGGGCCTTCTGCAGGAAGTCATATTCCATAACGGCTTGAAGGAAAGTCATCAGCAGGCCACTCCTAGTGGATTGATAAAGGGCAAGTCGCCCAGATAGGCCTTGGCCAGGGCGTCCGGGGTGCAGACCTCGGCGGCAGCTCCGTAGTTGAGGATGCGCTTGTTGATCAGGATCAGCTGGTCGAAATACTCAGCGGCCTTGCTCAGGTCGTGATGCACCACCAGTACCGTCTTGCCTGCGTCGCGCAAGGACTTGAGGATGCCGATGATGGTGCCTTCGCTGAGCGCGTCGATACCGACGAAGGGCTCGTCCAGCAGGTACAGGTCGGCGTTCTGCACCAGCGCCCTGGCGAGAAATACCCGCTGCTGCTGGCCACCGGACAACTCGCCGATCTGGCGCAGAGCGAAGTCCTGCATGCCAACCCGTTGCAAGCACTCCAAGGCCGTCTGCCGTTCGTGGCGACCGGGTTTGTTGAACCAGCCAAGTTTGGGATAGGTGCCGAGTACCACGGTATCCAGCACATTGATCGGAAACTGCCAGTCGATCTCGCTACGCTGCGGGACATAGGCGACCGTGCGGCGGGACTGCTGCAACGGCCGGCCGTAGATCTCGACGTGCCCGTGGTCACTGGGAATCAGCTCGAGTATGGCCTTGAGCAGGGTCGACTTGCCGGCGCCGTTGGGTCCGATGATGCCGACCAGCAACCCCGCTTCGATACTCAGATTGGCATCCTCGACAGCGTAGTGACCGGCGTAGGAGACGCTTAGATTTTCAACCCGCAGGGCCTGATGCATATCTGCTTCCCCTCGCATGGTCGGGCGCTCGCGACGCCCGACTAATCTCAATAGTCGAACTCCACGTCGCCTTCTGCATAGCTGCAGCAAGCCAGGACGTAGCCCTCGTTGATCTCGGTGTCGCTGATGCCACCACTGTGGTTCATGCGAACGTCGCCACTGACCCGGCGCAGCTTGCAGGACCCGCAAAAACCCATGCGGCAGGCCGAGGGAATCCACAGGCCGTGCTTGCCGGCGATGTCGAGGATCGTTTCTTCGGCGACCCCACTGACGCTCTTACCGGTGCGGCTGAAGCTCACCCGGTGCGTGGCGGATTCACCTTCGCTGGCCAGCACCGAGGCCGGGGCCGGGGTCGCCGCTACTGCGCCGCCAAAGCTCTCCTCGAAGTAGCGCTGCATCGGGAAGTCCAGGCTCTGGAGAATGCCGCGCACCGCACGTATATAGGTTTCCGGACCACACACATAGACAGTACGCTCGTACAGATCGGGGACCATCTGCTGCAACATGGCGGCATTGAGGAAACCGCGATAGCCCGACCAGGTCGCCCCGCTCAGGCTGCCCGCGCATACCAGCGACAGACGGAACTTCGGCGTGCGCGCATCGATCGCCTGGAGTTCCTGGTGGTAAATGATGTCGTCCGGAGTACGTGCGCTGTGCACGAAGTGCAGGTCGACCTCGGCGGCGGTGTCGTAAAGCCAACGAGTCATCGACATCAGCGGGGTGATACCGCTGCCGCCAGAGAGCAGCAGGGCCTTGTCGCAGGGTTGGTCGATGATATTGAAGCCGCCTTGGGGGCCCTGCACCTTGAGGCAGTCGCCTTCATGGAGGTGCTCGTGCAGCCAATTGGAAACCAGACCGCCTGGAACCTTCTTCACCGTGATGGAGAAGTTGTAGGGCCGCGAGGGCGGAGTGGAAATGGAGTAGCAGCGCATCTCCTGACGTCCGTCGATCTCCACCTTGAGACTGACGTACTGGCCTGGCTTGAAGGTGAACAGCATCGGCTGTGTCGCGGCGAAACAAAACGAAGCGACGTCGTGGGTTTCCTGAGTGATCTGGATGCAGCGCACGTCCAGCTCGCTGGCAGGCCAGAACGGCAACGCGGGTAGCTGGACGGGGTCGATCGATAGGCTCTTCATGGAGGACAGGCCTCTTCTTCATCTGCCTGACGGCGGTTTGCCGGCAGTTGGCTGTGAAGATTCTATCAATCAAAATGATAAAGTGTTTTTGCAATATTAATCGCTATTTACGATTAACTTAGCCACAGACGGCCTCCGCAGCCGGGCGGGGCGCTCAGTCGAGCGCGATCAGGCGCAGGGCTTTGAGCGCCTTGCTGATCTGCGGGCGGTGGCGGTTCTTGCTGAGAAAGGAGACGAATACCGGCTGCTCGATCTGCGGGGCATCGCCCACCGGGAAGAAGTCGTGGCTATCGATGTATTGCTGCGCCAGGTCGGCTGGCAGGTAGGCCGCACCACCACGACTGCGCATGTATTCCACGCTCATCACCCCGAGCCCCATGGATACCGGCGCAAGCTGCAACTGCGGCAACAGCTCCCCATGCCGGGCTACGAAATACGGGCTCAAGGCGACGAACACGTAGTCCTCCGTCCTGACCTGGTCGAGCGTTTGTGGTCGCGACGAGACCATTACGAAGCGCTCGTTGAACAGGTGCTGGATCTCCAGCTCGGGGCGGTATTGCGGGGTGTAGATCACTGCTATGTCCAGGTTGCCGAAGCTCAGTTCGTCGATCATGGTCTTCGAGTAGTCAGCCTCCACATGGATGGCAGTCTTGGGGAACTCCTGGCGCAGCCAGAACACCCACTTGCTGATCAGGCGCTGCCACAGGCTCACCTGGGTGGCGATGCGCAGCCGGCCCTGGTAGTCGCGCGGCATGCTGATGTCTTGGCGGGCCTGATTCCAGCACAGGCGCAGATTGGTGGCATAACTCTCGAAGCGTCGGCCTTCGGCCGTCAGCTCAGCGCCAGAACGTCCGCGGATGAACAGCTGGGCACCTATGGCCTCCTCCAGGCTGCGAATGCGCATGCTCACCGTGGACTGGGTGACGCACAGACGCGCGGCAGTGCGGTTGAAGTTTCGCGTTTCCGCCAGGTCGGCAAAGGTGTCCAGTAATTCGATCTTCATCGGCAGTATCCCAGGCAGGTAAATCAATCGTTATTTTGAATTTATACTGCATTATTAATTCATTATAAAAATTTAAATCAAGCTCTTAGGATGGCAGTCATCACCCAGCCATGGTGGCCGGGGTCAGCGTTGACCTGCCACCGCGTATAACCACAGGAGCCTGAAAGATGACCACGATCATCGACTGCGATTGCCATAACTACTGGATGTCGGCGGAGGTGTTACTCCCCTACATGGACGGGATCTTCAAGGATTTCTTCATCCGCGGTGAACAGCCTGGTCCAGTCGGTGCCTTCCCGCATGGTCATCGGCCATGGCTGCATCCGGAGGGCTTCAAGCGTGCGGACATCAATCCGGCGACCCAAGAAGAGCACTACAGCATCATGAAGGAGAAGCATCTCGATCGTTTCAACATCGACTATGCGATCCTCACCGGCGACGAGGCCCTTGAGGCCTCGACCCTGGCCAACCCCTATTACGCAGCGGCGCTGGTGCGCGCTTACAACGACTGGATGGTCGACTTCTGGCTGCCCAAGGACCGGCGCCTTAAGGGCTCGTTGCTGATCAGCCCGACCGACCCGCATGGCGCGGCCGCGGAAATCCGTCGCCTCGGAGGTCATCCGGATATCGTTCAGGTGCTGGCTTCCCATGGCTCCCAACGGCCTTATGGCGACCCCTTCTACCACCCCATATATGAAGCCTGTGCGGAGATGGGCTTGCCGTTTGCCATTCATCTGGGCGGACAGGGCGGGGTCAACAGCAACCCGATCGCCGCGGGGCCGACCACCTTCTTCTGGGAAACTCATGCACTGCTGCCGCAGTCGGCCATGACCCACGTGGCCAGCATGATCGCCCAGGGCGTGTTCGAGAAATGGCCGGACCTTTACTTCGTAGTCATCGAATGTGGCGTGGCCTGGGTGCCGGGCCTGCTCTGGCGCCTGGATGCCAACTACAAGGCGCTGCGCAAGGAAACGCCGTGGCTGAAGATGCTGCCCAGCGAGTACTTCAAGCGCAACATCCGTTTCACCACCCAGCCACTGGAGCAACCGGGCACCAAGGTCGAGCACCTGTGGGCGATTCTCGAGGCAATGGACGGCGAGAACACCCTGCTGTTCGCCTCCGACTACCCGCACTGGGACTACGACAGCGTTGAATCCCTGCACATCCCGCCGCAGTGGCGCGACAGCATTCTCGGCGGAAACGCTCTGAAGGTTTACTCGCGCCTGCCCCAGCCCAAGCCCCTGGCCAAGACCGCCTGATAACGAGGAGAAGCCCATGGATGCGAAAAAAGTTCTGGCCTGCAAGACCCATGAAGTCGCCACCGGCCAGCAGAAGATCGTCAAGCTCGGCAACCTGCCGGTCGGTATCTTCAACGTCGGCGGCGAATACCACGCCATGCTCAATGTCTGCCCACACCGCGGCGCGGCGCTCTGCGAAGGACCGCAATGCGGCACCACGCAGGAGACGGCGCACTACGAGTTCATCTACGGCAAGCAGGATGACCTGGTGCGCTGCGCTTGGCATGGCTGGGAATTCGAGATCAAGACCGGCGAGTTCATCGTCGACCGCAGCATCAAGGCCAAGACCTATCTGGTCAGCGTCGAGGGCGATGATCTCTACGTCCATCTCTGAACCCGCTCGGGGTGCCCGGAGCAGGGAGATCACGGCGGCCGGAATGCCGCCGGAAGCACTCATGCCTTCGCCGCCCAAGGACGGCGCGGCGAAGGCGGCGGCATATGGAAAAGTCAGACATTAGCCCAGCTTGGCCTTAGTGCACGAATAGATCGTTTGTCAGCCCCCCCGCCAAGCCGCAGTCTTGGTCTGCATCCGGCCTGAGCCAAGCGCCCCCTAATGGCCGGGCGAGTTTCATTTCCGTCGAAGTACTTCAGCGCTCTGCCCCTTTGCCACAACCTAAACTTCACGAGACCACAATAATGAATAAAACAAATCGTATTGCTTTAGTGGCTCTTGCAATGACACTCGGCGCCACCTCGTCCTGGGCCCAGGAAGCGCCTTCATGCCAGACCCTGCGCATGGCCGACGTCGGCTGGGTGGACAATGGCGCGATCAACGGCTTGTCCATGGCGGTGGCGGAGGGGCTGGGCTACCAAACTAAGGTTTCCACCCTGAGCCTGCCGATTATCCTGGCTTCCGTGCAGGATAAGAAAATAGACTTCTTCCTCGACTACTGGTCGCCGGCTTCTGATCCGATGTTCCAGCCGGCGGTCGCCAACAACAGCGTCACTCTGGCGGATAAACCCAACCTGGTCGGCGCCAGATTCACCCTAGCGGTGCCGAGCTACCTGGCCGCAGACGGTCTCAAGGACATGAGCGACATTGCCCGCTACAAAAATCAGCTCAAGGGCAAGATCTACGGTATCGAGTCCGGTGCCGGCGGCAACAAGCTGATCAAGACCATGATCAAGGAGAACCGCTACGACCTTGGCGACTTCGAACTGGTGGAGTCCAGCGAGGCGGCCATGCGCCTGCAAGTCGCGCGGGCGATCCGCAATAAGGAGCCGATCATTTTCCTCGGCTGGGCGCCGCACCCGATGAACCTGCAGTTCGAGATGACCTACCTCAGCGGCGCCGACGACCTGTGGGGGCCGGACGGCGGCGCGGCCAAGGTGCACACGGTGATGGCCAACGACTACCAAACGCGCTGCCCGAACGCCGCCAAGCTGGTGAGCAACTTGAGGTTCGACGTCGCGATGGAGTCGCACATGATGGAGAAGATCATGAACAAGGAGCCGGCCGTGGACGCGGCCAAAAAACTGATCGCCAAGAACCCGCATTGGCTGGACACCTGGCTGGAGGGCGTGACCACCTTCGACGGTCAGGATGGCAAGGCTGCGGTGATCAAGTACCTGAAGCTGTGATCCGCTGAGCGTGCGCCGGGCCAAGCGCCCGGCGTTCGCGCTGCCACAGCCAAACCCTCGGCTCGACGGACTGCCGTAGGCTCAGTCCTGACTGTGGCTCGCTAACCAGTCCCAGAGTTTCTTCGCCGGCTCGCGCAGTTGACGGCGCAACGGACGCACCAGCCAGAAACGGTCCGGCGTGCTCACGCACAGATCGAACACCGGCACCAGGCCGAGGCGCACTTCACGCTGCCAACGCATGAATAGATTACGGTGCGCAAGGGCGATACCCATTCCTTGACGCGCCAGCTCCAGGGCCATCACCTGAGTGTCGCAGCTGACCCGACGGGTTCGCCGCTCCAGCTCAGCCACACCCGCCGCCTGCAGCCAGGCGCGCCAACCGACGGCGAAGCCGACCGAGTGCAGCAGCGTCTCGCCTTCCAGATCCTCGGGGCGCTGCAGCCGAGCCGCCAATTCCGGCGCCGCTAGCACCACCATCTGCTCCTCGCCCTCGTCCAGCGCAATGCACTCCAGTTCGTCCCAATCGCCACGACCGTATCGGATCTCCATGTCGGCACCCTCGCTGCCAAAGTCGGTGCTCCAGAAGCCGCTGGCCAGGTGCAGAGCTACTTCGGGATGGGCCTTATGAAAAGTCACTAGGCGCGGCGCCAACCACGCCTGTTGCGCCAGCGGCGTGGCGCGCAAGGTGACCGGAGCATCGCGCGACAGCCCGAAGACTTCGGCCGTACTGTCACGCATGCGCACGAAGGCAGACTGGATTGCAGGCAACCAAGCCTCGCCAGCCAGGGTCAGACTGAGACTGCGCGGATGGCGCACGAAAAGCTGCTGGCCAAGGCGATCCTCGAGCAGGCGGATGCGCTGGCTGACCGCCGACTGGGTAATATTAAGCTCCCGGCCGGCGGCGGTGAAGCTCAAGGTTCGTGCCGCCACCTCGAAGGCCTCCAGCCAGAGTAAGGGTGGCAGGTCGTGGATCAGCCCGGGCCAATCCGGGTACTCCGGCATCGACCCGCCGGTTCTGGCCGAGGCGAGCCGCTGGGAATCGCTCATGCTGAAGGTTCCTTGCTCAGGGACGATGCTGCCGAAGATAGCAGCATATGACTAAGCTATGCATTAGTTTGGCTTGGCCTTAGAGCACGAATTGATCGTTTGTCAGCCACCGGACCAAGCCCCACTCTTGTTCTGTACCGGGCATCAGCCGAATACGCCACGTCAGGGTCGGCCGGGCACCACTTTCATGCGCGCTTTAGCGGAGATAACAATGAATACCAGCCTCCTTTCCTCAGGTGTCGCGGAAAACTTCAGCCAGCCGGTCGACATGAAGGAGTACGGCGCCTATGCCGCTTCTCTGCCGATCGTTGCCGCCAACTACACAGGCGCCTGCATCCAGATCGATTGGCAGGTGCTCGATTCGTTCGAAAGTGCCGCATTTCCGCTGCTGTGGTTGCGCGATCACTGCGCTTGCGACACCTGCCGGCACCCGCAGACCTACGAGCGCACCCAGTTCATCATCGATCTCGACCCCAACTGCCTAGAGGTGGCCCCGGCCATTAGCGTAAAGGGCGGGCATCTGGCGCTAATCTGGAGCGACGGTCATGCCAGCCGCTTCGATGCCGGCTGGCTGTATCAGCGGCGCCCGCAGCAGCAGGCCTGGCAGTCGAATATAGTGCCGGCGAACCAGGCCTGGGCGGAACACTTCATCCCCCATCGCAGCGACTTCACCAAGTACATAGCCGGCGGCAGTGCTCGCCTGGCATGGCTGCATGCGCTGTGTCGCGACGGCTTCGCGATCCTGCAGAACGGCCCCAGCGAGGGCGGCGAGATCGACCAGGTGGCCGCCACTATCGGCCCGATTCGCGCCAGCAACTTCGGCGGTCGCTTCGAGGTTTTCAGCAAGCCCAAGCCGAATAACGCAGCCTACACCGCCCTGGGCCTGGAGTTGCATACCGACCTGACCAACTGGAAGAATCCACCGGACATTCAGATGCTCTATTGCCTGGCCAACGACGCCCAGGGCGGAGAATCGATCTTCGCTGACGGCGTCGCCGTGGCAGAGGCCCTGCGCGAGCAGGATCCGGTGGCCTTCCGCCTGCTGGCCGAAACGGTTATCGACTGCCGTTTCGCCGACGAGGAAAGTGACATAGTGGTACGCGCCACGGTGATCCATCTCGACGACAACGATCAGGTGATCGAGGTGCGCTTCAACAACTGGCTGCGCGACAGCCTGCGCCTGCCACCGGCGCAGATCATGCCCTGGTACCGCGCCTACCTGGCCTTCTGGAAGATTCTCCGCTCGCCCCGCTACCGTCTCGACCTGCGCTTAGCCGCCGGTGAAATGGTCGCTTTCGACAACCGCCGAGTCATGCACGGCCGCAAGAGCTTTGACCCGCAAACCGGACGCCGCCATCTGCAAGGCTGCTACGTCGACTACGACATGGTCGAGTCGGCCCTGCGGGTCACCGCACGCCAGGCCGGCGGCGCGGCGGTCTGACAGCAAGCCCGGTTGCCGCACACACCAGGCCGCCCAGCTTGTCATAGACCACACGGTTGGCCCGGGAAATGGCCTGCACAGGTAGTGGCCCGTCATGGGCTTCTCCACGTACAGGGTGTGGACGCAGTGCGCGTCGAAGCCGGTCAGTGACATGGCACGCACGATCACCCGTTTGAGCGGATCGAGTGGACCCTTGAATTTTTTACAAGCGTTTTTTGAGCTGATCGGAATAGGTGTGCGGCCGCAACAAGACCCTGAAAGGGGGCGATATTGAGATCGAATGCAACACGCCAACCGCGATCAATCACCTGGTGGCGTAAGCCATCGCGCTAAAAGCGCAGTTGGACGAGGCGGAATCTTCGCGATGAGTCCGCTCATGCTGAGTGCTACGGTGACGCAAGCGCTACCTTCGCTGATCAGCCAGGCCAGCGCGCAAGCTTGCGCTTTGTGAGCTCTTTACTGCGAACATCCGCAACCCAATATGCGGCAAGTTTATGTGCGCGCCGTGCGGGATTTCTGCACCTGGTGCGCCTCGGTGGGGGCCCCGATCATCGCGGTCAGCCCATTGCACGTGGCGATTTGGATCGAGCTACAAACGCTGAGCTTGACCGCCCCACGATTAAACAGCGGCTGGCCGCCATTCAACATCTATACGACTGGCCGGTGATCGGCCAGGTACTGCCGGTCAATCGGGCCGCCTCGGCGGGCGGTCCGAGTCTTCGTGCATGCGTCAGCAACACCCCGGTGCTCGCTCCCGCCAAAGCGCGGCAGCTGCTGGAGAGCATCGAGGTTAGTATGCCGAGCGGTTTGCGCGATCCCTCTCTGATCGCGTCAATGTTGTTTTCCTTTGCTCGGATCGGATCGGAGCGGAGCGGTCTTAGCCATGCGGGTCGAAGATGTCTACACGCGAAATCGACAGTTGTGGGTACGCCGACGATTGGGCGCGGTAACGGGCAGCTGACCCCACCGTCCTGCCGCAGGCTAATGCTCTATGGTGCGCCGGAAAGCCTTGGCCTCGAGACTCAGATCGGCAAGCACACCTTTCGAGCGACCGGGATTACGGCCTATCTAAAAACGCTGGTACCCACACGGCGGACATGTCCAATCATGCCTCGACCCGCACCACCCAGATGTACGACCGGCGCCGGGACGACATCAGCCTGGATTAGGTAGAGCGGATTCGGGTGTGAGTCGCACCTAGTATCCTTCGACGGAAATCCCACTCGTGTGCCTTCGGCACGCGCAGCGGCATAAACAGAGGGGCCTTTTCTTTTTACGCCTTCTATGGCCATTGAGGCTGAGAGAAAGCCTTCTCTGCACGTTTACCTACGGGCCTTTGGATCATCTTGGTGTTCTCTCAAAAACACTTTGAGTGCTTGCCAAACAGGGCTGTGGTAGCGCCTCGGGTGCCAGACGATGTAAAAAGACCGTGTAAGGTTCAGGTTGTTTTTCAACTCGATCAATGCGCCTCGAGCCAGTTCTTCTGCGACGCTGAGTCGGGGTAAGCAGGCCAGTCCGTATCCGCCTCTGACGGCTTCTTTGATTGCCTCATGCTGACCAAGCTCCATCCTGATTTTCAATTTCTGCGCGTGGCCTGCTATGGCCGATTCCAGTACCGAGCGGGTACCGGATCCGGCCTCGCGAACGATCCAGGCCTGACTGGCAATGCCGGCATCGTCAATTTTTCCGGTACTAGCCAGAGGATGTTCACTGCCGCAGACGATGACCAGTTCATCGTCACACCAGTACTCGGCAACCAGCCGATCGTCCGTGCAGGGACCTTCAATCAGCCCAATGTCGGCTTCAAGTCGCGAGACATCAGACAACACCTCTTCGGTGTTTCGCAGGCGAGCTTGCAACTCAACGCCAGGGTGGAGGTCGCAGAAACGTCCAATCAACGACGGCACGAGATAGGTGCCGATCGTTGCGCTGGCGCAAATCAATAAATTGCCCTGGATAAACCCATCGGGTTCCCGTGCGCTTTCAACAAAGCTCAGCAAACCGTCGAGCAGTGCTTCGGCCTGACTCAACAGTCGAAGGCCTGCATCCGTCAGAATAAGACGGCGGCCGGTTCGCTCAAACAGCGGCACATCCAAATGCCGTTCCAGATCAGACAACGATTGGCTGGTCGCCGACTGGGAGAGGTTCAGCTTAAGTGCGGCAGCGCCGATTGCACCGACTTTGGCGACAGTGACATAGACCTGCAACTGCCGAAAGCTGACCCTAAAGTTCATTTCACTTTCTCCGAATGGTTATATCGTTATAACCATTTTTTCTTTAGGAAGAAACAGGGCTAGTTTTGCGAAGTCGTCACAGAGGAGACAACTTCATGTTGCGAGGCCTTGTACTGAGCGCATTACTCACCTTGGGCGGTTATGCCCTGAGCCAGATTCCATTGCTTCATCAGAGCGGGTTCAGTCCGCTGGTGTTCGCCTTGTTGCTGGGTATCGTGGTGGGCAACATTCCCGGGATTAGAGCAATCCCGTCGGCACAGCGTGGCTTGCAGTTCTGCACGCGTTGGTTGCTGCGCAGCGGGGTTGTGTTATTCGGACTGTCATTGACGATTCAGCAAATTCTGAAGCTTGGGCCGGGGGTTATCGCGCTGGATGTCGGGGTCATCACCACCGTCATGGTGGTCGGCTATTTCATCGGAACCCGTGTGCTGAAACTGGACAAAGATGTCACGCTTCTGACGTGCGCCGGCAGTGCGATTTGCGGTGCCGCAGCGGTGCTCGCTACCGAGGCGGCTATTCGCTCAAGGCCCGCAGCGACATCAATGGCAGTTGCGACAGTAGTGTTGTTCGGAACCCTCGCCATGCTGGTTTATCCCTTGTTGTATCCGCTGACCGGACTGGACGAACACCTATTTGGGATTTATATCGGCGCGACCATCCATGAGGTTGCGCAGGTTGTGGCCGCCGGTGATGCGGTGGGACCGGATGCGCTAGCCAACGCAGTCATTGTGAAGCTGGTCAGGGTCATGTTACTGGTGCCTTTTCTGCTGATTGTCGGGCAGTGGTGGCTTGGCCGGCACGCGCCAGATGCTTCTATGAACAAGAATAAAATCATTATTCCTTGGTTCGCATTCGGCTTTCTGGCGATGGTGGTTTTCAACAGTTTTGTGGTGTTGCCAGAGGAACTGCACAGCGCGTTGGTCCTTGCCGGACAGATAACATTGACCATGGCCATGGCGGCACTCGGTTACGAAACGCGCCTGGACAAGCTTAAAGCATTGGGACTGAAACCGTTTGTGCTGGCGCTGACTCTGTTCATCATGCTGATGGGCGGTGGCTTGCTGACGGTTCACATCTGGATGACCTGAGTGTGGCTCACAGCGGTGTCGCAGGATATTTAGGCTGGTGAGCCAGCGGTGCCGCGTACGATCAACTAGATGGGCAGGAAATCGCTTTACGGGGCTGGCCTGAGTTGATCCATAGCAACAGCATGATGGCGGCCCTCTGCCCCAATTCGTAGGTTGGTAACAAGAGCGTGATTACCCCGGTAACTGACTTGGGTGGTGAGGGGCAAGTTGTCGCAACCGACGATGGACAGATTCCCCGGAACGTGCAGCCTGTTGTCGCCGATGCCGAATTGATCTGTGCCGATGCAAGAATGATCCACATCCAATCGACACAAAGTCAGCACAGGCAATGGTTCGCAAGAATCAGAATGGCTCAGTGACATTTCGGCAACTGGATATTCTCGCTGTTGGACAGCAGGAAACGCCGTTCGCCACCGAGCAGCAGGGTCGAACGATAGACAGTGTCCCAGGGGGGGATGTGGTCGTTGATACCGGCGACGCTGAAACTGTCCACCGTGGCCTTCCGCAGGTCGATCGGGGTACTGCAGACCTCCAGACCTCCAGACCGCAGCTGCGGGTGAGCGGGTTGTGCTTGAAGAGGTCGAGCAAGTCGCCGTGTAGCGCAGCCGGCAAATGGGTGTTGTCGTTGTTCCAGTAGAGGATGTCGAAGGCCGGCGGCTGCTTGCCGAGCAGGTAATTGTTGACCCAGTAGTTCCAGATCAGGTCGTTAGGGCGGTTAGGGCGCATTCAGGCGAACATCTTCGCCATGTCGCGGCCATTCAGCCCTCCCTGTTGGTAGGAGCGGCGTACCGAATAAATCAGCGGGTACATTGTCCCCAAAGCTTCACACTGAGCTGTTACCGGCCCCGCGTGTCCAGGTAGGAAACGGTTGATGGAACAACTGGTTTCATCAGGAGAAAACTCTCCAGTAAAACAGAAATTCAGACGACCTCAGGTCGCACGGTTCCGTTTGCTTCCCAACGTCTTTAGGTTTTCAGTCGGGATGTGTGCCGTTTATCGTCATCTCACTATCGCCGCAATGCTGCCCGAGGTCGTGATCTGAGACCTGATAGTTCTCGATGCCGACCTGCCCCTAAATGAGCACCTGCTATCCGGTGCCCAGGCTACATTCGTCGTTTGGCGCAGCAACCTCCACTAGCGACAGACCCGACGCTGTTCTGACTGTTGCAGACTTATGGCTGAGTGCCGTCGCAGCTTGTTTCGCCGACGCTCTCTGTGACCGTAAGCTGCTCCGGCACTTCATTCGAGGCGCCGACCGTGGTCTCCTGAACCATGGTCATTACGACCTGGGAAGTACCGGAGCCAATGGGCACACAGAGTCCCTGTTCGGCGAGCGGCACAGCGCTGCGCCGGGTCATGCGGTACAGGGCGAAGACGCCAATGGCGGCATGCACCACGCCCAAATACCAGAAGAACCCGTCTGGTCCCACGACCCCCATGACAAAAGCCGCCAGGCTCGGACCTATGGTCGCACCGATGCCGAAGGCAAGCACCAGGTTGCTGCTGGCGGCGACCATCTGCCGAGGCTCGAGCGCATCGTTGGTATGGGCGACACACAGGGAATACATGGGATAGGCCAGACCACCGAACAGGAACGCCACGGCCAGCAGGCCGAGCGCCGAGACTTCCGCGATCGCCACCTCCACAAACGAGGCCAGCGCGGCCAAGCTCGTCACCACGAAGATGACCCTGCGCCTATCGAGCCGGTCGGACAGCCTGCCAATAGGCCACTGCAGCACTACACCACCGACAAACACCAGGCCCATGAACAAGGAGATCCGGCTCAGCGGCAGCCCCATCTGTTGGGCATAGATCACCCCCATTCCCAGCATCGCACCAATCGACATGCCGGTACCCATACAACCTAGGAGGTTCTGTCGCATTAACAACGATAGGCAGCCAAAAATCGGCAGTCTGTTGTTTAGGCGGCCAGAAGATAAAACTGTTCGGCAGGTGACAGCCCTTCACCTTGCGGATGTTGAAGCTGCCCTTTGCGGATCATCTGTATCAATTCAATGCCTGCCAGTAACGTTTGTGCTCGACGAAATGACTTGAATCCCAACATCGGTCGTATTCGTCTTTTGATGTTGCGGTGATCCTGCTCAACTAAGTTGTTCAGGTATTTGTTTTGCCGAACGGTGATCCCTTCAGCTTGGTCGGCATTGAGCACCGCCAGGGCAGCGGTATTGGCACCACTTTTGTCGATGGTCACGACCTCAGGCTTGCCACACTGGCGGATGGCTTTGCGGAAAAAACGCAATGCTGCGTTGGCATCCCGGTTAGCGGTCAACAGAAAATCGATGGTCTGGCCATCAGTGTCCACGGCGCGGTACAGGTACTTCCAGTGGCCGCGGATTTTGATGTAGGTCTCATCCATTCGCCAGCGGCGTCCCACGGGACGCTGGTATCGACGCAAGACCGTATTCAGCACGGGAGCCAGCCTAATAACCCAGCGATGCAGCGTGGAATGATCAACGACAATGCCGCGCTCCGCCATCATCTCTTCAATGTTACGCAGGCTCAGGGCGTAAGCCAGATACCAGCGAACACACTGGGCGATAACATCAACGGGATAATGGAGGCGTTTGAAGGTTTTTCGGATCAGCGACATCTGAGGCAGTGGCTTCATGGAAAACAACAGGTTACCTCACACGGGCTTAGTGCGACAGAACCATACAGCGGCATATCAAGATCAAAGCAAGCGCAAACCCGCATGACCCACAGTGGGAGCAGTATTTCGAGTCCCGATGGGGTAAAAAAATGCTGAGCTCATCGAAAGGTCGCGGGAAGCTTTACCGCGTCTGGCGCAGGCAAGATGGCATGTGCTCTACCTGTCAGAAACCGATCACAAAGAACACCCCTTGGGATGTTCGCAGTATTGTAAAACGGACTGACGGCGGATCAGATGCAGCAAGCAACCTGCAAATGCACCATCTCAATTGCCCTAGAGGGTGTAGACAAAATCATGTCGTGAGTCGGCGCGCGAGCATGCGGGCCTCTGCCAACCACACCCACGCCTCACTCACCACGAACAACCGGTCGTGATGCATGATTAGTCGCCGAGCCCTCTCATTCCAGGCATGAGTCCGCTCGACCACCCAGCGCTTGGGCATCACCACAAAGCCGGTCGGAGCAGGTGCCACGGCAAACAGATCTCCTTGCTCCGAGCACCATTGCCCTGTTCTTCTATTGTTTGGCCCTCGGATCACTTGAACGTCGACCGTGTGCGTTTGATGCACGCGTTGCGCCCATTTCCCGGCGTATGCACTGTCGACGAAGAGCGTATTCAATGAGGGATATTTTTCTTTCGAGTACGCCACCGCGTCATCCGCCGCATCACGATCCTGCACGCTTGCTGCACTGATACTCACTGCCAGCAGCAGGCCCAACGTGTCGACTATCAGGCTTCTCTTGCGTCCCTTCACCTTCTTGCCGGCGTCGTAGCCGCTGTCACCTCCTTGGGGAGAACTGCGAGTGGATTGGGAATCCAGAATAGCCGCCGAAGGCTTGTCATCACGATCCTCTCTTTCCCGCCACTGGGCTCGCAAGCGATCATGCATTTGCTCGAATTTGCCTTGGGTACTCCACCGGCGGAAGGTCTTATAGACGTTATCCCAGTGAGGAAACTCGCGCGGCAGCATGCGCCAAGAGCAGCCTGTGCGTACCACATAGCAGCAAGCTTCAAGTAGCGTACGGCGAGAATGGCGCGGTGGCACGCCACGACCGCCCTGGGTTTCAAACAGGTCGGCGACCAGCGCCCATTCAGCATCGGTCAAGCAGCTGGGATACCGTTGCTCCGGTAACTGGCGTCGGTGCGTTTCGTTATAGCCGTAGGACTTGCGAGGCTCGGCTGCCACGAAGCTGCCCTTGGCACGCCGCTTTATGCGTTTAATACCGGCCAGCTTCAAAGCCTTCGCGAACGTGTCGGGATGAGCAGTGATACCTGTCTCAGTGTGAAAGACATCCGCTAACTCTGCCTGACTAGAAAACGGATGGGCTTGTGCAAGTTTGACCAGTACAGGGTACTGCTCTGCTGCAATCGCGGGAGGGCGTCCGGTTCGGGGCATATCTTCACGTCTGTGTAGGCGGGAGGAAGACGCAGTTTAGTTTATTTTGTCTACACCCTCCTAGTGTCCTGAGTTAAAAGTTCGTTGAACTAATGTGATCTGCCTTGATCAACTGTGTCGTGTGCTAACACAACGAGGTGCTCATCTATGAGAGGCAGACCTAAGACCGAACTGGTGCTCAGCGATGCGGAGCGCGAACAACTCACGGCATTGACCCTGCGGCGCAAGACTGCGCAGGCCCTGGCGCTACGGGCCCGCATCGTACTGGGCTGCGCCGACGGGTTGGAGAACAAGGTGGTGGCTGCACGCCAGCGAGTCACGCCCCAGACGGTCTCCAAATGGCGAGCGCGCTTTGTCCAGCACCGCCTGGATGGTCTGCTCGATGCGCCTCGGCCCGGTGTGCCGCGCAGTATCGACGATGCGCGCGTTGACGCAGTGATCGCTCGTACCTTGGAGTCAATCCCGCAGGGGGCGACGCATTGGAGTACGCGCACTATGGCGCGCGCGATGGGCCTGTCGCAAACGGCAGTGGTGCGCATCTGGCGTGCCTTCGGACTGCAACCGCACCGCCAAGAGACCTTCAAACTGTCCAGCGACCCGCTGTTCGTGGAGAAGGTGCGCGACATCGTGGGTCTGTACCTGGATCCACCGCTCCAGGCGATGGTGCTGTGCGTGGATGAGAAGAGTCAGATCCAAGCGCTGGATCGCACACAGCCCTTGTTGCCATTGGCTCCGGGCATCCCTGAGCGGCGAACGCACGACTACATGCGCCATGGAACAACGACATTGTTTGCGGCGCTCGACATTGCCACCGGCGCGGTGATCGGCGAGCTTCACCGAAGGCATCGCAGCAGCGAATTCCTGCAGTTCCTGCGCACCGTCGAGGCCAACGTGCCAAGCGAGCTGGACATCCATGTCGTGATGGACAACTACGGCACGCACAAGACCCCAACTATCAAGGCCTGGTTTGCCCGCCACCCGAGATTCCATGCGCACTTCACGCCCACCTCGGCGTCCTGGCTTAATCAGGTGGAGCGCTGGTTCGCCACGCTCACCACCCAGTACATCCGCCGCGGTACCCATCGCTCCACGCGCCAACTCGAGCAAGCTATCAAACAGTATCTGGAACTTAACAACGTCAATCCAAAGCCCTTCCAATGGGTCAAATCCGCCGATGACATCCTCGCGAGTATCGAGAGATTTTGTCTGCGAACTTCTAACTCAGGACACTAGGGAGACGCTGAACAATTAACCCGTTCGCGCCGTCCTCCATTTTCAAGCCGTTTTTTCAACCCATCGGCCTTATTCTTCGTTTCTGGGGCCGATTTCTGCCCTCATTTTGCTGATTTGCGGGCCGGCCTCGCCTTTCAGACGGATTTATCCCGCCGCCCGTTGCAAATACCGCTTGGCCAGCAACAGATTGGCCAACCCAAACAGACTGAACAACTGCGCCGTATTCTTTTCTAGTCCACGGTAGCGAACCTTGCGATGATTGAAACGCACCTTAATCACCTGGAAGGGATGCTCGACCTTCGCACGCAGTTGAGCCTTGGCGTATTCAATCTTGCGCTTGACCCGGAACAGCACGCTGCCTTTGCCGTGGTGCTGGTAACTGCTTGGCCGTGCTGCAATCGACCAGATAACGTCCCGTTCAGCATGCTCCGGTCGCTTGGCCGCACCGGTGTATCCAGCGTCACCCGAAACATAGGTTTCGGCACCGTGCAGCAACTGGTCGACCTGAGTGATATCCGACACGTTGGCGGCCGTCCCTACCAAGCTGTGTACCAGCCCTGACGTGGCGTCGACACCAATGTCGGGTAGCAGCAGCGCATTACTGCGCTGCCGCCCCCTAAGAACCGGACGTGAGAGTCACCCCTCATCCGGCTCAAGCCATTTGTCAGCGCCATGTTTTGGCACCGAGCATCAATCCGAAACGGTCGCGGTGCGACGGCGAGCGAAGTAAGGCATCCACGCAGAATCAAACGGATTCGCCTTGCCGCGTATTTTGACATGACGAATGATCGGGATGGTTGCGGTACGAAAGAGCCGCAGTCGTTGGGTTAGCCCGTTGACCTTGGTTTGCGCTGCAAACACCCATGTCCGATTTCCATCTGCGTGGAAATACTTTTGCCTTACCCAGCCCGTCCCTTTTGAAGGATGCCGACGCAATGCCCATCTCCATAAGAGGCGCCAAATTTGAGCATCTATCGATGTAAAGCGGGATTTGGACACTACGTGCCGGTGGTACATACCCCAGCCCCGAATCACAGGATTAAGCTGTAAAATCAGGTTGGATTGAGTAGCTGTCCAGTTCTTTTTCACAATTCCTCTGACCTTTTCCAAAAGTGCTTTCTCGCTCTTGGCAGCCGGTTTGATGAGCAGTTTACCGCCATGCTTGCGGACGTTTTGCCCGAGGAAATCGAAACCCTCATCAATGTGAGTGATTCTGGTTTTCTCTTCCGAGAGTTCCAGCCCCCGCACGGCCATGAATTGCTTGATCGCCGGGAGAACGTTGTTTTCGAGAATTTCCCTCGATACCCCTGTCACAACGAAATCATCCGCATATCTGTTGACGTTGACCTTGTACTTTCTGCGAGCGCGCTCCATCGGGGCCACGCTTGCATCTACTGCCGCTTCAAGTCCGTCCAGCGTCATGTTCGCGATTACGGGCGAGATGATCCCGCCCTGTGGAGTTCCAGCTTCCGTCGCAAACAGAGTTCCTTTGTCGATAAATCCAGCTTGAAGCCATTGGCGCAGGATCGCCTTGTCCATCGGTATATTCTGGAGTATCCAGTCGTGGCTGAAGTTATCGAAACAGCCTCGAATGTCTCCTTCCAGAACCCATGCTGGCGACATGCGTTTCGCCAGCGTGGTGAAGCAATATTCGATGGCATCAGCAGTCGAGCGGTTAGGCCGAAATCCATAGGAATTCGGGTCCGCCAAGCTCTCTGAAATGGGTTCCAGAGCGAGTTTCCATAGCGCCTGCATTGATCTGCAAAGCATTCTGGGGATTCCCAACGGACGCTTCTTGCCATTACTCTTCGGAATGTAGATACGCCGAAGCGGCAGCGCGCGATAGCTGCGATGCCTCATCGACGCCATCCCGTTCCACTTGGCCGCCGGGCCCGACCAGATTTTCCCATCGACGCCCGGCGTTCTCTTACCGCGATTTTCCGTCACTCGTTTCACGGCCAACATCTTGCCGCTATGCGAGCGGGTCAACAATCGTTGCAAGGCGCTAACCTTGCCCCATCTGCCTTCCATTGTTGCCTTGGCGATACGCACTTGGAGTCGTTTCACCTCTTCCTTGATGCGCGGCCAGTCTGCCTGGAGCCACATCCTTTCAGCGTGCGAAGGTGCACCAGCATCGAATGCCGTCATCTGCTTTCCTCCATATAACGATTTGCCAAATTCTCTCGCCATAAATGACCGTGCAGAAGTCTGCTCGTTTTCACGCCCGACGATGTTTCAGCCGGTATCCACTCCATTACAGAATGGCATTCGCTTTCTCCGCGTTCCTATACCCGCAGCACCCACAGCGTTCCTTGCGGTCCGCCTGCCGTTGCCGGCAGCACTACGGGCTTACCCTGTTCCGAATGAATTTCAGAACGAATCGGACCCTTCCTATTCGCCGGCGGTGTTTTGTCCACGATGGCCCAGCTCACAGAGGCCATACCTTACCGCGTACCGTTTTGGTTCAAGCCTATCAGCACCTTTGGCTCGTTGAATGATGACGACGTTTATCAGAAGTTCACATAAGTTGGTCGTACTCGTTCATCCCTAGCCCCTCACCGCGTTTGTGCTCGCAGATTTTGCTTACCCTCGCGGGTTTGCGTACCGAATAGATCGGCGGTTACATTGTCCCCAGAGCTTCACACCGAGCTGTTACCGGCTCCGCATGTCTGGGTAGGGAACGGTTGATGGAACAACCGGTTTTGTCAAAACAGATTCGTTAAGCAAAACAGAAATTCAAGCGACTTTCAGGTCGCACGTGGGCCTTCATCCCGAAGTGCCACTGATTGCCTTTTTTAGCCTGATGCATCTCAGGATCGCGCTTGCCTTCTCGGTTCTTAACCGAGGGCGGCGCGGCGATCAGGGTGGCATCGACAATGGTGCCTTCCTTGAGCAGCAGACCCTGGCTGGCCAGATGCTGGTTAATCGTTTCAAACAGCACCCGCGTCAGCTGATGGGTTTCCAGCAAGCGGCGAAATCGCAGCAAGGTGGTGGCATCCGGTGCCGACTCACGGCCCAGGTCGATGCCCATAAAGCCACGAATGGCCTGGCTGTCGTAGACGGCATCTTCGGTACCTTCATCGGAGAAACCGAAACACTGCTGCACGACATACATGCGCAGCATGCGCGACAACCCAATTGCAGGGCGCCCACGCTTGCCTGTGGTATCGCTATAGAACGGAACCACTTGCGCCTCCAGTTGTGCCCAGGGCACCAGCTGTTCAAGGTCAGCCAAGAAGCGATCGCGACGAGTCTGCTTTTTCTTGCCGGTGTATTCGAGTTCGGAGAAGGTCTTTTGCACGTGCGTAACAAGGCTCACGGAGAGGGGGCTGGTTGGGGTGCTCAGTGTGCCAAGGGTGGGGACGGTTGGCTATTTTTGCAGCGTCTCCCTAGAAATCAGCTACACGCCAAAAACGAAGTTGGGTAACCGGGTGTCGAAAGATGCCTTAGTGGAGGCTTGAGCCGTGTGCGTTGAAAGGCGCATGCACGGTTCTTAGGGGGCTGGACGCGGGTAACCGCGTCTGGCTACCCAACACCGGGGGTCCTTACCGCTGACTGAGGAAGAGATCCTCAAGCTGGAAGAGATCGTTCGCAAAGGCAAAGATTGGCGTAGTCGGGATAGGGCAGAAACCTTGCTACGACTTGCCAGCGGCGACTCGCCAAAAGTGGTGGCCGAAACCCAAGGGGTATGCACGCAAACCGTCTACGAGCGTCGACAACAGTGGTTGAGCAAAGGCTTTGCGGGCTTGGTTGATGCGCCCCGTTCAGGAGCACCGGGCAAGCTCTCGGCCTATCTGCCGATTATTGAGGAGTCGGCGCAGGCAAGCCCTATGAGTGCTGGCGAGATTCATCAGCGACTGGTGGAAGAGTTCGAGGTTACGGTGCACCTGAACACCGTGAAAAATGCACTCAAACAGCTGGGGTTCGTCTGGAAGCGAACCCGCTACAGTTTAAAAAAACCGTGATGCACAGGCCTTCGCTAGAAGCGCTGAAGAGCTTGAGCAGCTGATAGGGAAGGCGCACGAAGGTGAAATCGAATTGGCTTACGTGGATGAGGCGGGCTTCTCATTGGCACCGCCGGTGCGCAGCGCCTGGACCTTGCGCGGTAAGACGCACAAGGCCCAGCCCCAGAAAGCCGGCCGACTCAACGTCATGGGAGCGATGTTCAGTTCTGGCGGGCTGTATTTTTCGGGAACATGGGGAACGATGACGTCGCTGGCCTTTGCGGGTTTCTTGAGTCAGTTGCTAAAGCGGACAGCCAAGCCCTTGGTCGTGGTGGTGGACAACGCCTCTATTCATGCGGCGAAAGCGATACGGGCACTACTCCAGCTGCCGGAGTTCGAAAGGCTGACCCTATACTTCTTGCCGCCGTATTCCCCTGAGCTGAACCGGATCGAGATCCTCTGGCGCAAAATCAAATACGAGTGGCTGCCTTTTCGTAAACACACACGAGCAGAACTGGAGGGCGCACTCGATCGCATCCAAGCTGGATTTGGCAAGGATTACAACCTGACTTTTTGTTGAGCACTTAGTCTAAAAGACAGGCATCCGCCCGGGACGTCTGCCCATCATGGGTACTCAAGCCCTTCACTACTGGCTGGCTCAACTGAGCCAGCTCAGCACCCAGCAGAAATCCACGCTGCATCATCCCTGCAGAACCCACCCGCGACAGCGGTACTGGATGGCTTGCCTGCCTTGCAGAGTTGTCCGCATTGCCAAGCCAAGGCTGAGCGTCTTGCTCCCTGAGGATGGTCACGCGGCTTACGTCGCTATCGTTGCCGTGCTTGCCGCCGGACTTGCTCCGCGTTGTCAGCAACAAGCCTGGCCCGCCTGCATTACCCCGAGCGCTGGAAAGACTAGGCCAGGCACTGATTGACGGCCTAAGCGTACCGCAAGGCGGCCAAGACGTGCAGCATCAGCCAAAACACGGCTTTCCTCTGGCGGCACCGCTTCCTGACTTCAGCGGCCCAGCATCACGCCAAGCATGAAGCAGGAATTGTTGAAGTAGATGAGACGTTCTTTCTAGAGTCCTGCAAAGGTCAACGACAGCTGCCACGGGCACCGCGCAAACGCGGTGGAGTCGGCGTGACCCGAGGCACGGGTAAAGACCAAATCCCGGTGATGGTGGTGCGCGACCGGGAGGGGCATACCGCGGACTTCAAGCTGGCCAAGCTCGATGGCAAGCATGTACGAGAAGCGCTTCTACCGCTGATCGATCAGGAGTCCGTGCTCTGCTGTGATGGGGCGGCGGTATATGCCAGTTTTGCCCGGACGCAGGGCACTACACATCACGTAGTGCATGCCCGTCCCGGCCAGCGCGTACGCCAGGGCGCTTTCCATATCCAGAACGTCAATGCCTACCACAGTCGCCTGAAGAGCTGGATGGCTCGCTTTCATGGCGTGGCCACCCGCTACCTCCCGAACTATCTGGGCTGGCGCCGTATGCTGGAGCGTTACCAGCAGAGTATTCGGCCGGATCACTGCATCCAGGAGGCGCTAGGGCGCACCATGCAACGCGCTATTGGGATATAGCTATTTATTAGTCGTTAATCGTGACGCGATTCTACCATCAATTGTCGCAAATCATCTATTCAGGGTGTAGTGATCCGGGTGACGATGGCAACTCAAAATAATTACAAACCAATAGAGATACAGGAGGTGAACTATGTCTAGTCCTCATCGTAAAGGCCCATACCGCAGCGTTTCCTCCTACGCGTGGTCAAATGTTGGCTGCCGTACCACCAAAAAAGCGATCGAAGAAACAGAACGTCTGTTGCCGTAAGCCTTGGAAGCGGGGGATCTGCTGGAAATGTCAATATCTATCCAAGCTCACAACCCGGCCCGATTGTAAAAGTCATGCCTCCTCTGATCTTCACTGAAGAGCATGTAGGCATGCTTCGCTGAAGCCTGGGATAAAACCGTGGCAGCTGCAGAAGGTGGCGGTCATCAGCAGTGGTTCTAAATCTCTGAGCCCTTGATTAATGACTAAACGTAAGGCGCTGGTTCCCTACGTTTATATTTACGATGTGAAGAGTAGATAGATATGCCTCGCAGAAATATTCGACCGGATTCCAGCAAGGTTGACTTGAATAACCTGGAAACCTGGTTGCCCGTTTACGATTTCATCGACTACAACCGATTGGGTGATCTGGTTGAGGATAAATTTGTAAAATTTATGGAGACGACACCGAAAAGTGCCGAGATGCACAAGCGCGCCAGTAAACATCTGCTGAACGGTGTTTCAGAGAGCTTATACTGAGGCTCAAAAAATAATTAGCATAAATGAAGGAGAGCATCATGCCTGTAACCGGAAGCCACCCCCTCACTATTGATAACTGGCAATCTGCCCGTGCCGAAGGGATGATCAATCTACAAAGTATAATCCCGAACCTGATGACGATTAACGCTCAAACAGTGTATCGGCTTAACTATCAGGCCATAAACTACGATCTGCATGAAATTCCCAGCGTAGCAAGGCTGTTGAGTCATCCGGCGGTGGCCGGCCTGGTAGTGATGAAGGCTAGTGGGGAGGTGTTGCTTGAGCACTATAATAATGGCAACGGCCACAATACGACTTTTTCTATTCAGTCCTCGACCAAAGCGATCGGCTACCTGTTGCTTAATCGTGCGCTTAAGGCTGGCAAAATATCTCTGGACGATAAGGTAGAGCAATATATTCCTGAGATCGGTTCAGGATTCTGGGGGCGTAGTGTCGCCGATGTGGCAGCGATGGCCGTGCATCACAATGTCGCTGAACTGGCTGCCTATACCGGTGATCCGGAAGCGATGGTAATGTATGACCGTGATGAGCGGGTAATCGGACTGGCGCGTAACGATGAGAAGGAAACGTTACGGCAGTTTATTGAACAGATTGAAGCTTCGGGTGAAGCAGGCTCAAATCAGTGGCAGGGCAAAATCGCCAATTACGCAACGATTAATACCAGTGTTCTGGGTTTGATGTTGGAAAATGCGATGCAGGTGCCTTTGATGGCTCAGGTGCGGGTCCTATTGCATGAGATCGGTGGTGAAAATCCGGTTCATATAGGTACCGATTTTGAAGGTGCTCCGGTGATAGGGGCAGGCATGCTAATGTCTACTGTCGATTTTGCCCGCTATGGTCGACTGCTGATCGCCGACAAGGAACAGGTACTCAGCGACCGGGAAGCGGCAAGCATGCATGGTGAACTGGTTCCGGCCGATCTTACTTATGTCGATTCTCGCTACTACAAGTCGGCGATCCATAATGAGTTTGGTATTGGTCACAGTGGCTGGGCTGGGCAGCTGATATGGGCTGATCCTGAAAGCGACATCGTTATCGCAATGAATGGACAGCTGGCGAGCGAACTGCCGGCTCCATTTGACCACTTTTTAAAGCTTTATCAGGGCGCGATTGATATTGTTAAGTATTTCCGTTCCGTTCCGAGCCTGTGACTGAATGAGAAAGGGCGGCCAGATGCGCACGATTTGATTAATTTACTTCTTTTTGCCCCGCAGGATCAGCGGGGCATTTTTCGATACTGCATCACGATTCGCCTTTACGCCTTTTTATTACGGTATTTGGCGGGAGTTTCCCCCGTCCACTTTTTAAACGCTTTGATAAAAGCACTAGTATCGCTGAAGCCCAGTAAAAAACTAATCTCTTTAATCTCCATCGTTAGTGCTTCGATATTCTGGATGGCCAATTCACGACGGGTGTTATCCAATATTTGCGCAAAGTTGATTCCTTGTTCTTTTAACTGCCTTTGCAGTGTTCGCGGTCCAATGGCCATGATATTAGCCACGTTTTCGAGTCGGCTTTGGCCTCCAGGCAGCGTTTGGCGAATATGGTAGGAAACCGATGCTATCAGATCAAAATCATCGGGAGCCGAATTAATCAAATCAATCAAATGCTTTTTGATGATTGGGAACAGCTTTAAATCTGCTGAAGGCACCGGCTTGTCTTCCAGAGTCGCAGAGTAAGTGATGGTGTTGACTGGCTGGTCGAAGTAGGGGGTGATGCCCAGGAGCTTTTGATAGGTTGATATATCGCCTAGTGGATCATGTTGAAAATACACCCCAGAAGGTGTCACGCTATGCTCACAGAGCTGATCGACAACGTGCTTAACATAAGCCATCGCAAACTCAGCATCCTGATTTTTATGCACTACCTTGGGATGCAAGATTGCATACTCGATCCCAATCCTGTCACCGCGGTTGATATAGGCCATCCGAGTTCCTCCCTGTGACGATTTCAGAAAAGTGGCCATATTGTACAACGCAGCACCTACAGTCGGGGAGTTGAGTACCACATAACCAAATGCACCCCATTTTGCCGGATTTTGCTGTGCGCCCAGTTCAAGGCCAAGCATCGGGCGTTTGGTTAATAAGGCAGCGAGTTCTAACAGGTGGGTGAAGTTATCCAGTCTGACCGTCTGATAAGGGTCATCTATGGCCTTGAGGTCGATGTCGGCTTGATCAAACAGCGGCTTAGGATCGAAACCCTCGCGTCTTAAAATTGCTGCCAGATCAACTGCCACCGACGCGCTGACAGTTGCTATATCGGAAGGCGTTTTATTCTGCATCAAGCCGTTCCTTTCGGTTAGAAAACTAATGGTAAGTCATTTTTAGGCTATGTCCTAATAGCCTGTTGTAAGAGCTAATCTAAAGACAGGCATCCGCCCGGGACGTCTGCCCATCATGGGTACTCAAGCCCTTCACTACTGGCTGGCTCAACTGAGCCAGCTCAGCACCCAGCAGAAATCCACGCTGCATCATCCCTGCAGAACCCACCCGCGACAGCGGTACTGGATGGCTTGCCTGCCTTGCAGAGTTGTCCGCATTGCCAAGCCAAGGCTGAGCGTCTTGCTCCCTGAGGATGGTCACGCGGCTTACGTCGCTATCGTTGCCGTGCTTGCCGCCGGACTTGCTCCGCGTTGTCAGCAACAAGCCTGGCCCGCCTGCATTACCCCGAGCGCTGGAAAGACTAGGCCAGGCACTGATTGACGGCCTAAGCGTACCGCAAGGCGGCCAAGACGTGCAGCATCAGCCAAAACACGGCTTTCCTCTGGCGGCACCGCTTCCTGACTTCAGCGGCCCAGCATCACGCCAAGCATGAAGCAGGAATTGTTGAAGTAGATGAGACGTTCTTTCTAGAGTCCTGCAAAGGTCAACGACAGCTGCCACGGGCACCGCGCAAACGCGGTGGAGTCGGCGTGACCCGAGGCACGGGTAAAGACCAAATCCCGGTGATGGTGGTGCGCGACCGGGAGGGGCATACCGCGGACTTCAAGCTGGCCAAGCTCGATGGCAAGCATGTACGAGAAGCGCTTCTACCGCTGATCGATCAGGAGTCCGTGCTCTGCTGTGATGGGGCGGCGGTATATGCCAGTTTTGCCCGGACGCAGGGCACTACACATCACGTAGTGCATGCCCGTCCCGGCCAGCGCGTACGCCAGGGCGCTTTCCATATCCAGAACGTCAATGCCTACCACAGTCGCCTGAAGAGCTGGATGGCTCGCTTTCATGGCGTGGCCACCCGCTACCTCCCGAACTATCTGGGCTGGCGCCGTATGCTGGAGCGTTACCAGCAGAGTATTCGGCCGGATCACTGCATCCAGGAGGCGCTAGGGCGCACCATGCAACGCGCTATTGGGATATAGCTATTTATTAGTCGTTAATCGTGACGCGATTCTACCATCAATTGTCGCAAATCATCTATTCAGGGTGTAGTGATCCGGGTGACGATGGCAACTCAAAATAATTACAAACCAATAGAGATACAGGAGGTGAACTATGTCTAGTCCTCATCGTAAAGGCCCAACTCAGAAAGAATTTATGGATAAATACGCTCAGTACTTCGGTATTGATCGTGTTAAAGCCACACAGGACATGGGTTTTTACTTTATCGAAGACGGTGGCGAAGGCGCCCATGTATGGGATACCGCAGGCCGTAAGGTGCTGGATTTCTGGGGCGTGGGTGGGGTTAACAATCTCGGACACCGCAATCCTGTAGTCATGGCTGAATTTGAAAAAGCCATGAAAGAAGAGGATTTTGGCTCACTGTTCTGGTTCTCAGAGGCTAAGGGTGAGTTGGTTAAGAAATTAGCCGAAACCACGCCTGAGCGCCTGAAAATAACATTGCCCTGTGTGACCGGTTCTGAAGCGGTGGATGAGGCGATCAAGCTGGCGCGTGGTGCGACTGGCCGGGTGGAAACGCTGTACTGCTCTAACGCATACCACGGTCACACTGGCATCTCGTTGTCGATGATGACTGCCGATGATTGTCGCTCTTGGTGCGAGCCGCTGGTGCCTGGCTTCCGTCAGTTCGATTATGACGATGCTAGCTCGCTGGCTAAACTCATCTCCAATCGTACCGCCGCGGTTATTGTTGAAGTGGTGCAGACCGATTTCAGCGGGCTACCGTCAAAAGATGCAAATTTCTGGTCTGAAGTGCGCCGCCTGTGTGACGAGAACGGCGCCAAGCTGATCATTGATGAAGTGGTAACAGGTATGGGTCGCCTGGGTGAAGTATGGGGTTGTAATCTGTGGGATATCGACCCGGATATGATCTGCGTAGGTAAAGGTTTCTCCGGTGGTGTATTCCCAATGGCTGCGGTTATCTGTGCGGAAGATGTGCTGGACTTCTGGGGTGTTAACCCTTATCGCTCGATGTCCTCTTATGCATGGTCCAATGTTGGCTGTCGCACTACCAAGGTGGCTATCGAGGAAACAGAGCGTCTATTGCCAAGTGCTATGAAGGTCGGTGATAAGCTGGAACAAGCGATTCTGGATATTCAGAAGCAGTACCCGGACCATATCACCAACTTGAATCGCACCGGTATGCTGTTCTCTATTGAACTGAACGAGCAAAACTTCACTGTATTAGAAGCCTTCGGTGGTATGTGGCAGCGCGATGTCGCTGTGGTTGCCAGCTCGCAGCACGCGCCGATCTTTAAGCTTTACCCACCGATGATCCTGAATGACGAACATGTGGCTGAATTCGCTAACAAGTTTGAAGATTGTACCAAGCATGCCCAGGGCGGAGGTCATCAAGGTTGGTTTGACTAATTAATCAGTACCCGTTGAGAGTGGGGCGCCAGAATACGCCTCACTTGTTGGTAGATCATCTAGCCAATCAGATGCTCATCCAAGTCCTTTTATTTACTCCGAGGTAATATGTTATGAGCACCTTTATACCCGTCATTCCCAAAGGGATGGAAACTTATTACAACGACTATCAGTTTTCCCCGGCTGTGCGCAGCGGTGACCTGCTGATTATCTCCGGTCAGCTAGGCTTTAATCCCGATGGTTCGCTACCTGAAGACCCGGCCAACCAGATCAATAATGCCTTTCAGGCAATCGGCTATATTCTGCAGAGCGAAGCTCTGGATTTCAGCAATATCATCGCTATCGACAGTTTCCATATCGGCGATATGCATAAGCAGTTTGAGTTGATGATCGGTGAGAAGGCAAAATTCATCGCTGAACCCCATCCGGCCTGGACCGCTGTTGGCGTTGCAAGCCTGGCGATGCCTGAGGCCGTGGTTGAGATCAAGGTAACTGCGCGCGTTGTAGATCAGGCTAAAGTCTCCTTCATATAAGGTGGCTTACTTTCTATCCTTTCCTATTTTCCCTGTACTGTCCGGGACTTTCCCCTGTCCATTTCCTGAATGCCTTGATAAAAGCACTGGTATCGCTATAGCCAAGTAAGTGGCTGATCTCTTTGAGCTCCATAGTTGAGTTACCCAGATGCTCTGTTGCCTGTTCTTGGCGCATCTCCTCTACCATTTGAGTAAACACAAATTTCTGTGCTTTTAAGTGTCGTTGTAGTGTTCTGGATTCGATCGCTAATGCGGCGGCCACATTTTTCAGGTTGCTTTGGCGAAGGGGCAGGAACTGACGGATCTGATAGGTCACAGAGCCAACAAGATCATTACTGTCAGGTTGGGCGTTGGCCATATCCACCAAATGCTGTCGGAGAACCGGGAAAAGCTGCAGGTCCGCGGATAAAACCGGCTTATCCTCCAGTGGCAGTGGGAAGGTGATGCAGTTAACCGGTTGATCAAAATAGGGCGTTACACCATAGAGTTTCTTATAGACGGATAACTCTGAGATGGGGGAATGCTCAAAGTGCACCGCAACCGGTGATACACGTTTCTCACAGAGTCTGTCGACAATATTTTTTACATAAGCAAGGGATACCTCGGCATCCTGGCTTTTGTGCACGACCCCGGGATGCAGGATTGAATACTCAATGCCAAAGATTCTGCTGTCACGAATGCAGGCGATGTGTGTGCCCGATTGCCAGGGCTTAAGAAACGTTGCCAGGTTACGCAAAGCCGCTCCGATGGTGGGTGAGTTCAGCACCAGATAACCAAAGGCCCCCCATTTAGCCGGATCCTGATTGATCCCCATAGTCAGTCCGAAGTGCGGGCTAAGGGTTATGTCAGCCGCCAGTTCCAATAGGTAGGTAAAGCGATCTAACCTGATCTTTTGATAGGGATCCTGGATTATTTTCAGATCGATATCTGCTTTCTCGAATACTGTCTCCGGATCCAGCCCTTGCCTACGAATCAGCGCCGCCACATCAACTGCTGCAGCAGCTCGAATCATTGGGATGCCAATTGATGGAGTTGGATTCATAGAAAAAGCCTCATGAGATGAAATGGCTGAATAACTGTAATGGATTATTAGGCAGATATATTGATCTGTCGTCAAATGACGGTCATATGTGTTCAATGGACATGATGGTTTGTTTTGACGTGAGTCACAATGAAAAGGTCATCAATGAAAATAAAAAATAGAGAGGTGGTGATGGCGGATTTCTATCAGCTTGATCCCGATCAACAGGTTGAACGGTTAAAGAAGCTTGGCCTGAAAGCGTTGGAGCAGTGGAGCATTGAGCAGCCTGAGCTGAGCCTTATGAAGTACCGGGAAAATGCCGTATTTGCCGTGACCGATGCTACGGGTGCCAAGCGGGCATTGCGCATTCATCGTCCCGGGTATCACAGCACGGTTGCACTTAACTCTGAGCTGGCCTGGATGGAGGCCTTAAAAGCCGACGGCATCCAGACGCCTGAGGTTATCCATACAACAAACGGCAAGCTTCTGGTAATTGCCGAGGTGAACGAAGTGCCTGAACCGCGTCAGTGTGACCTACTGGGCTGGGTAGACGGTGAGGTACTGGGCACAATTGAAGGCAGCGAAGAACAATCGACGCAAGAGCTCCACACTAATTACTATTTGGCTGGCCAGATGGCAGCACGAATCCATTGTCATGCAGGGCAATGGCAGTTGCCTGAAAGTTTTTTTCGTCCAGTGATGGATGCTGAGGGTTTGGTTGGAACGAAGGGTTATCTGGGTAACTTCCGCCTTTTGTCCGGTCTGGGCGATGATCAGGTGGCGCTGCTGGACAAAGCTGCTGATGCGGTAATGGATACCTTGAATGTCTTTGGTCAATCGTCTGATCGCTTTGGCTTGACGCATGCCGACTTCCTGCCGGAAAACCTGCTGATTGATGGCGATATCATACGCATCATCGACTTTGATGATTGTGGTTTTGGCTGGCACATGATGGATATTGCCACTTTCCTGTTTTTCTTGCTGGGCGAGCCCGGTTATGACGCCGCCTACCAAGGCCTGGTCGAAGGGTACCGTTCCGTGCGTGAACTGCCTGACAGCCATCTGGAGTTGCTGCCGACCTGCCTGCTGGCACGGGGCCTGACCTATCTAGCCTGGGTTCACAGTCGTTATGAAACAGAAACTGCCCAAGAGATAGCTCCGGTTCTTATTGAGGGGGTTTGCGCTCTAGCTGGAGACTACCTGACCAATGGTAAATAGGAGTTATGACTATGACGTCTCCAGCTTTATCCGTCGCGGCGTTGATTGCCGCCTCTGCACTGTCAGCGACAGGGGCACTAGTGTTCAATATTTTTCCTCTGTTCCTCAGTGCAATCGCCGGCCAGTTTGGCTTTGATGATGAGCAACTCGGGCTGCTGGGTAGCGCTTATCTGGGCGGTTTTTCCCTGGTGGCATTGACCGCTGTTTACTGGATTACCCGGATACCCTGGAAAATTGCAGGAGTTGCTGGAGTGATCGTTATCTGCCTCAGCGTTCTTGCTTTGTATAGAGTGCAGGTTCCTGAACTTATCAACGCAGTGGTTGCCCTGTTTGGTGCAGGCAGCTGTGTCATCTTTACTATTTCGCTCCGGGTGCTGTCTCACGCCCGGGACATTGATAGGGCCTACGGCATCAAACTGTGTGCCGAGATGATCCTGGCCGGTACCGTCATGTTTGTAATGAGCAGCTACGTTCTCAGTGCGTTCGGGTTTACTGGTTTTATAACCGGCCTTGCACTGGTCTACGCCGTTTCTGGTTTCGCATTGATCTGGTTACCTCAGGCGGGCGATTTTGAGCCGGTCGAGAATCAGGCTTTGACCAGGTTGTTGTTTACCAGGGGAGCATTGCCTGCCTGGCTGGCTTCTGCAGCCCTGTTTATGCAGTTTGCTGTGATGAGTGCTTTGTGGGGGTTTATGGAACGGATAGGCACTTCCGCGGGCGTTGCTGACTCCGTTGGCAATGTGCTGACGCTGGCGCTGGTTGCCGGCTTAGGTGGCGCCTTTCTAGCGGTTTTACTGGGTGATCGGTTCGGTCAGTTAAAACCTCTGTCGGCTTGCTTTGTGGTTATTGTTGCTGCAGTTGGATTGCTAATTAATGGTAACGGGGTCGTAGTTTATGCCCTATGTGCCTGTCTGATCTCTGCAGCGTTGCAATTTGTCGTTGCCTACCAGATGGGGCTGATCACTGCCCTTGATCGGCATGAAGTGTTTACTACCCTGATCCCCTTCTTTCTTGCTGCAGGCGGTGCTGTCGGCCCGGGTGTAGCTGGCCTGATGTTGGATGGTACTGGTTTTACCCCGGTCTATATGGTGGCCGTTGTTGTGACCATTATCTGCTTACTGATTACGCTCTGCGTCGTGAAGCTGGTGCCGAGCACTGAATTGCAACCCGTAGGATTAATTTGAGATGAATAAGTGTTTGACTGGAAAGGTCGCTCTGGTGACCGGGGCTCGCTCCGAACGTGGTATGGGTTATGCCGCTGCACTAAAACTGGCTGAGGAAGGAGCGGATATCGTTATGACCACCCGCTCGGGAAGCTTTAAAGGTGATCCCGCCGAGTTTGAAAGTGACCAGAGTTTTGAACAATTTCGTTCGCTGGCCAGGAACGTTGAAGCCCTGGGGGTGCGCTGCTTTGCGTTACCCATGGATGTCACCGACCGGGAGCAAGTAAATCGTGTTGTTGACTACAGCTGTGAACAGTTGGGGGGTATCGATATCCTGTTTAACAACGCTGGTATTGGCTTTGGTGAATTGTTTATGGATACCTCTCCTGAACAGTTCAACAATGCCTGGAACATTAACGTCATGGGGACGATTCATGTTTCCCAAGCGGTAATTCCGAGAATGCTGCAGCGTGGTGGTGGTTCCATAATCAATAACGCTTCAATTTATGGCTTAGGCGGTGCCGCATATGTATCAGCATATGTGGCGACCAAGCATGCGATTGTCGGCCTGACTAAATCCATGGCGTTGGAGCTGGGTGAACAGAATATTCGCGTGAACGCCATTTGCCCGGGCATGGTTGTGACTGAGATGGGCGATATTGAATATCAGTTGATAGCTGATGCAGAAGGTATCATTTTTGAAGAAGCAAAACAGGGTTTAGCTGATCAGAACGTACTTAAACGTGGCGCAGAGCCAGCTGAAATTGCCGATGCAGTGGTTTATCTCGCAAGTGAAAAATCGAGCTTTGTCACAGGCATTGCGATGCCGATTGCTGCAGGTCAGTCAGTCGGACTCTAAACCCCTGCCTGAAGTGTTAAGAATAGAAATTAATGAGGTGCGTAGTGCATTCAATTAACAGAGAAAAAACATTAGAGCTGTACACGCAGTATCTGCACAAACACAAGCTTCCGGTGTACAAACAGTTCAACTGGGAGGTGGTTGAAGGTAGACGCGAAGGCGCTTTTATCTGGGATATGAATGGTAAACGCTATTTCGACTGCCATACCTGTGGCGGAACTTATAACCTAGGGCACCGTAATCCTGAAGTGATCAACGCGGTGAAAAATGCTCTGGATCATCTGGATCTGGGAAACCATCATCTGCCGTCGCCTGTTCGCGCATTACTGGCTGAGCAGTTGGTAAAATCTGCCGGTGAAACGCCTGACGGTGAAAAAATGGGCCGCGTGATGTGGGCCAGTGGCGGTGGCGAAGCGATGGATTTTGCGTTCAAGATGGCCCGTGGCTATACACGCAAGAACAAGATCTTGTGTCTGGATGGAGGCTACCATGGTCATACCGGGCTAGCGATGGGCGCTGGCGATAAGAAATATACCAAAGCCTGGAATACCAACCCACCGGACTTTGTAAAAGTGCCATGGCAAGATCTGGGCGAGATTGAAAAATATTTTGATGATGATACCGCTGCGGTGACTCTGGAAAGCATTCCTGCGACTCTGGGGATGACAATTATTCCTCGCAAGGTGATGCAGCACATTCGTAAGGTAACCAAAGAAAACGGCATCCTGATGATTCTCGACGAGATTCAGACGGGGATGGGGCGCAGCGGTAAAACCTGGTGTTTCCATCACTACGGCATCATGCCCGATATCTTCGCCATTGGTAAAGGCTTCTCCGGTGGAGTGATGCCCAGCGCAGCTACCATCTATCGCGATGAGATGGAGCAGGTGTTTGCCGAAAACCCGCTGATCCACTTCTCCTCTTTTGGTGGTAATGAGATCTCCTGTGCAGCTTCCAGTGTTGCACTGACTAAGGCGACTGACCCTGAATGCCTGGCGTATACCCGTAAGCTAGCGGCATTCTTTCGCGAAGAGTTCGATAAGTTAAGGCAAGAGACCGATAAAATAGCAGGACTGCGCCAGCTTGGGTTGTTTCAGGCCATCGAATACAAGGATGTGGCGACCTGCATCTCCGCCGTTGAGCGCCTCAATAATAATGGCGTGTTCTGCCTGTTCTCCAACAATGACCGCATCAGTTCCCAGTTTATGCCGCCATTAACCCTGACTATGGATGAGGCCCGTGAGCTGATGGATCTGGTGCGTAAGAGTGTTAATGAAGCCGAGAGCTTTGATCTGGAAGGTTCGGATTACTTCAAGACACAGACTGAATCCCGTATCAAGAACGTGTTGCATCAGCTGGACTGATACAGCCCCCGAATATTACTGATTACGTACCAAGCTCAGTTACTTCATTGGAATCTCCTGCTACGGTTAGCTGTATGAATAACCAGTAATGGGTGTCCCATGGCCCGTAATCAGGTTCAATTCCAGCCCGGTCTTTCGCTCACTAACTTCCTTAAGTGCTACGCAACCGAGGAGCAGTGTCGCGAAGCGCTCTTCAAGCTACGTTGGCCAGCCGGTTTCATCTGCCCCGATTGTGGCCATCAGGGCGCCTGCTGCCAATTGGCGCGGCGGCTGTATCAGTGCAACCGCTGCCATCATCAGGCCTCGCTGACCGCGCGGACAATTTTTGACAGTACCAAGCTCCCTCTGACCACCTGGTTCTTGGCGATCTACCTGCTGACTCAACGTAAGAACAGCTTGTCGGCCTTGCAGCTCTCGCGTGAACTGGGCGTGAGCTACAACACGGCCTGGCAGTTCAAGCACAAGATCATGCAGGTGATGTTCGAGCGTGAACGAAACACGGTGCTCAGTGGCCGCATTGAAGTCGATGATGCCTATCTGGGTGGTGAGCGGCCGGGAAAGCGCGGTCGCGGCTCGGAGAACAAGGGCGGCGATTTTTTCCGGCTCGATGCATCCATCACACAGTTTAAAGGCGGCTTGTATATCGACCGGGCGTACTGTGATCTTGCTCCGGAGAAAGTGGAGGCGGTGATTAATGTCGCCAAACAGGTAACGGGGATTTTGAGCAGTTAGGGAAACTCTGAAAAAGACTTCCCGATTTTGGCAAAATAGCCGGACACCACCCGCCGAGTTTTCCGATGAAGCAGATGACCTTCGCCGACGCCGAGTACGCTGGCAAGCGCAAGCAGACCCGCAGAGAGTTGTTCCTGATCGAGATGGATCGGGTGGTGCCGTGGAAGGGTTTGATTGCCCTGATCGAGCCGCATTACCCCAAGGGTGAAGGCGGTCGTCCGTCCTACCCGCTGATGGCGATGTTGCGGGTACATCTGATGCAAAATTGGTTCGGTTACAGCGATCCGGCGATGGAAGAGGCGCTGTACGAGACGACCATTCTGCGCCAGTTCTCGGGGTTGAGCCTTGAGCGTATCCCTGACGAAACCACCATCCTCAACTTCCGTCGGCTGTTGGAGAAACACGAACTGGCTGCTGGCATCCTCGCTGTGATCAATGGCTACCTGGGCGACCGAGGTCTGTCACTACGCCAGGGCACCATCGTCGATGCCACGCTGATCAATGCGCCCAGCTCGACCAAGAACAAAGAAGGTAAACGCGACCCGGAAATGCACCAGACCAAGAAAGGCCAGCAGTACTACTTCGGCAGTGCGACCTGAAAGTCGCGTGGGTTTCTGTTCCGCAGGTTAACGCCCGACGGAACCGATTGTTCCACCACTCGTTCCCTACCCAGACAGGCGTGGCCGGTAACAGCTGGGTCTGAAGCTCTGGGGACAATGTAACCGCCGATACTTCGGTAGGTCGAACCGCGAGGCCAGACTGAATCTGCCAGCATCAAGGCGGAGAGGGGCTAGGGATGAACGGGTACGGCTAACACACGTGAACCTCATATAAACGTCGTCATAGTAACCAAGCCAAAGATGCTGACAGGCTTGTACCAAAAGGTGTGCGGCCAGGTAGGGGCTCTTACCGATAGCCCCTCGTGGATGTAGTGCCGCCGGCGAAATCGAGGAGCCCGACCCGCTCGGAAATCCATGTGGAACAGGGTAAGCCCGTAGCGCTGCCGGTTTCGGCAGGTGAGCTGTAAAGCAAGCTGTTGGTGCTGCGGGTAAAGGAATGTGGAAAAAGCGAAGGTCACCCTGTAATGGGGTGAATACAGATTGAAAGATCATCTGGCGCGAAAGCGAGCAGACTTCCACACGGTCTTCCATGGCGAAACAACCTGATCAATCGTTGCACGGAGGAAAGCAGATGGCAGTGTTCACACCCAATGCGCAGGCAGCGGCGAGCACTGGTGCACCTTCGAACTTCATATCGGCCTGGCCCCAATACAGGGGCCAGGCCGAATCGCAAGTGAAACGACTCCAGATCCGTATCGCCAAGGCAACACGAGAAGGCAGGTGGGGCAAGGTGCAAGCCTTGCAGCGACTGCTGACTCGCTCGTACAGCGGCAAAATGTTGGCCGTGAAGCGAGTGACGGAAAACAGAGGCAAGAGAACACCGGGTGTCGACGGCAAAATATGGTCGACCCCGGACGCCAAATCGAAGGGAGCGCAGGCGTTGAGGCATCGTGGTTATCGACCACAACCGCTGAGACGCCTTTACATACCCAAAAGCAATGGCAAGAAGCGCCCGCTGGGAATCCCAACGATGCGGGATCGTGCAATGCAGGCGCTATGGAAACTGGCACTTGAGCCGGTTGCGGAAACGCGTGCAGATCCAAATTCGTATGGGTTTCGGCCGCAGCGATCCACTGCCGATGCAATCGCACATTGCTTCAATGCACTGGCGAAACGTGGTTCGGCGCATTGGGTACTTGAAGGTGACATTCGAGGCTGTTTCGACAATATCAGTCACGATTGGCTGCTCGACAACGTACCCATGGACAAGGTGGTTCTGCGCAAATGGCTTCGAGCGGGGTATGTCGATCAGGGAGCCTTGTTCGCAACGGAGGCAGGAACCCCGCAAGGGGGAATCATTTCTCCGGTACTTGCGAATTGGACGATGGATGGCCTGGAAGATGTCGTCAATGCAAGCGTGGCTTCGACAGCGCGCAAGCGTAAGCCATTCAAGATACACGTCGTGCGATATGCCGATGATTTCATCATCACGGGGGCCACGAAAGCTGTTTTGCAACATCAGGTTCGTCCTGCAATTGAGGCGTTCCTGAAAGAGCGAGGGTTGGAACTCTCTGATGAAAAGACTCAGATAACGCATATCTCACAAGGCTTCGATTTTCTGGGCCAGAACGTACGCAAGTACGCCGGCAAGCTACTCATCACTCCGGCTCGTAAGAGTGTGAAGGCATTGCTGGATAAGGTCCGGGAAATCGTGAACGCAAACAAGACGGCGACTCAAGCGAACTTGATCTTGACCCTGAACCCGGTGATCCGAGGATGGGCCATGTATCATCGCCATGTTGTCGCCGCCAAGCGTTTCGCATGGATCGACCATCAGATTTGGCAAGTGTTATGGCGCTGGGCTGTTCGTCGGCACGCCATGAAAAGTGCCCATTGGGTAAAACAACGCTACTTTCGTGTCGTGGGTCGACGGCACTGGGTTTTCGCCACCCAGGAGAAAGCGCGCGGCATGAGTCAACCCGCTTGGCTTTATGCCGCGGCCAGTGTTTCGATCGTGCGGCATATCAAAATATGCAGTGCAGCGAACCCGTTCGATCCGGCATGGACGTTTTACCTTGAGCGCCGAAGAGCGCATCGTCAGGTAGCCCGGTCTTATTCAGGCTGCTGGAAGGCTTGAGCCGTATGAGGGGAGACTCTCACGTACGGTTCTTAGGGGAGGCAGGAGTGGTAACACTCCTGCTTTACCCGACTGAAGGCCCACATCGGCGTGGATGACGAGTCGGGCTTGGTGCACAGCGTGGTGGGCACGGCAGCCAATGTGGCGGATGTCACCCAGGTCGATAAGCTGCTGCACGGCGATGAAAACATGGTCGGGGCCGATGCCGGCTATACCGGTGTCGAGAAGCGTCCCGAGCATGAAGGCCGTCAAGTGATCTGGCAGGTTGCAGCACGTCGCAGCACCTACAAGAAGCTCGATAAGCGCAGCGTGCTGTACAAAGCCAAGCGCAAGATCGAGAAGGCCAAGGCTCAGGTGCGCGCCAAGGTCGAACATCCGTTCCGGGTGATCAAGCGCCAGTTCGGTTATGTGAAGACGCGCTTCCGTGGCCTGGCCAAGAACACGGCACAACTGGTGACGCTATTCGCGCTGTCAAATCTGTGGATGGCGCGCAGGCATTTACTGACAAATGCAGGAGAGGTGCGCCCGTAATATGGGCAATAGCCGCCGCGAGGTGCTCGCGGCGGCTAGAAACACCGAAATGAGCGGGTGATCTGATCGTTTTTGATCGATTTGCCGCTTTCAAAATCAGCGGGGGCTGAAGTCGGCCAGAAATGCACGGCTACTTCAGAGGATCCTTAGGTGTTGATCGCTAGTGTCGTTACCAGACACCTCTGACAGAGGCTAAGGTGTCCGGCTACCCCAAAACGCTATTACTTACCCATCAGGATGCGCACTATGTCATCCCAGACCGGCAGCCATTTGGCAGTATCTTCCTTGCTATGCTGGGGGGTTACGATCAGCATATTGAAGTACGGCATAATCATGATGCCGCGGTTCCAGGCGTAGGCGTGGCTGAATTCAAACAACCCGCCAAAACCGATGCCGACTGACGCCGAAATAGGGTCGTGGCATCTTTCCGGAATGAAGGTATAGCTGATGCGGTTGCCCATGGTTTCAATCAGAAACGGAGCGTTGTATTTTTCGATGGATGCGTTCATTTCATCGACAATATCTTGCACATGCTTACCAACCGAACCATAAACTTCGTCGGTCAGCACTTCTTCCAGGGTCACACGCAGTGCTTTGGCAGACATAGTATTTCCGGAGAGCAAGGTGCCTAGCCTACCAAAGGATGCTTCACCGAATAGACCCGCAGCTTCGGTCTGACGATATACCTCTTGGGCGATCTCTTCGGTCATGCCGAATACACCTGTTGGGATGCCACTGGCAATCGCTTTGCCGCAGGTCCAAAAATCATAGTGGCCATGAAGGCCAAGCTCTCCACAGGCACCTGAGGGGCCGGCAGAAAGCGTATGAGTTTCGTCATAGGCCAGTTTGGTGCCGTACTTTTGACAAAGCCTATAGGCTTTTTTATTCCAGTCATCTTTCGGCCATGCCCAGCCGAAGTTACTCATGATAGGTTCCATCATCACGCAGGCAACTTGGCCGTCTTTAAGCACGGCTTCCAAAGAATCGAGATCGTTAAAGCTGAAGATCCGTGTGCGATCTCCAACGTCAGCATACTGATACACGTTCATTTCGTGCACGCGTGTTATCACACCCTCCGCGGGCATGATTTTCTGTGTCTCATCAAGGTTGCCGTGGTAGGTAAAATTTGGGATGGCAATGATGTTACGACCGGTCACTTGACGGGCAATTGCCAGTACTGCGCGGTTGGAATCCGAGGCTGACAGGTTGGCCATCCAGTGGCTGAGACCAAATTTTTTGGCCATTAATTCACAGCAGATCACACCGTCTTCATTGCCTGACATGGTGTGAATACCATTTTCCAGCATCAGGGCGGCTGCCGCTTTAATGGCGGGGTTGAGACCGCCATGGCCAAACATGTCGGGAGTATCGCCCAAGCAGAAGTCGAGGTATTCATTGCCATCGATATCCCAATATTTATTGCCATAAGCACGCTCGCAATAAATGTTCTGGGGCATATTGTTCCAGTCTTTTTGGTGGTTGCCTAGCACCCCAAATGGCGATGATTTTTTGGCGCGAACAGTCATTGCTTTACTTTTAGGCTGCTTAGCAAACCATGTTGCCATTTCATGCTCTGCCAGTTTCATAACTTCTTCGCGCGGTATCACACCGGGCAAGTTGGTGGGATAGGAGTCCTCAATGGTTGCATTGGGTGAGTATTTCAGCGCTGTTGGGGTCATGATGCTACCCCCGGCAGCGGCTGCCACTCTGGCTGGAACCGTGGCCGCTATGGCGCCAATACTGGCTATTCCCGTCATATTTATGAACGACAGGGCGCCGGTTATTTTTATGAAATCTCGCCGATTTGTAGCCATATGTGAACTCCTAGAATTCCTACATGCAGGTTGTCGGTAGTAGGCTTGGTGTTATGTTGGCCCGATAGATGTTGAGTCGGCCAATGCGGGCAGTTGGGAGCGCAAACTTCTTTGTTACCAACGTAAAAATAAGCATCAATAAGGGAGCGAACCTTACGGCTCGCCCAATGGCCGATGACTTTCTTCAGAAATTACTTGACCACGTTCAGCGGTGGACGCTGGTCAAACCACTCAGGCCGAGCCCGTTCGATTTGGCCGGCTAGTTGGAAAATTCGGTCTTCTCTGCACCAGGGAGCGTTGAGCAGCACCCCAATGGGCAAGCCGTTGGGGGCTAATCCTGTGGGTATGCTCATGGACGGGATGCCGGTTTCGTTGCCTGGGATAAGGTAGCGCGAGTCCCTGATCATCCCCCGCATCCATTTCATCGCGGCTTCGGGAGTATCGCAGAGGTCAAAAGGGGAGAAACCGGAGCCTGCACCGGCTTTGGCGGTCAGTCCTGTATCTACCGGGGTCAGCAGCAGGTCATATCGATCGAAAAGACGGCCGAAACCGCGGGTGAAACCGCCGTTATTGGCGAAGTGCGCCAGGGTGTCTTCGGCGCTAAACTCGCTTCTGGCAGCCTTTACCAGCTGTCGGAAAACCGGCTCCAGGCTGTCGTCCGTCAATCGTTTGCCGAACTGTTCGGCGAATGCTGCCCAGTAACGGGCGCTCCCGATCCAGGTGCTTTCGACACCTTTCCACATTGCCTTCCAGTCGCAGATGTCATCACCGTTGACCTCCTCTACCTCATGGCCAAGCCCGATCAATAGCTCGGCTATTTTGCGGGTATTGGCGATGATTGTGGGGGCGAGATCTTCCTCCTGACCCCATCGGCCAGTGCTGAACGCGATGCGAAGTTTGCGAGGCTCCTGATTCACGTCCAACAGATAGCTGTGGCCCGGGTCTGGGATCGGCATAAAGCTGTCGCCGGGCCGATGCCGGCACAAGTAGTCGTAGACACCTGCCTGATCGCGCAGGGTGCGGGTGATCACTCCTTCGTAGACGAAATGTGTGCTGAGTTCATTACCGCATGAAGGCGGAAAGGGCAGTCGACCGCGGGTTGGTTTGAGTCCGATCAGGCCGCAAATCATCGCAGGGCTGCGGGTAGAGCCTCCGCCGTCGCTGGCCGAAGCAATGGGCACTATGCCAGCGGCTACTGCCGCCGAGGATCCCCCCGAGGAGCCTCCAGAGGTATAGTCCAGGTTCCAGGGGTTGAGGGTGATGCCATTGATCAGCGATTCAGTGGTAGCAGCGTAACCCAGTGGGGGCACCGCGGTGCGTCCCAGCAGGTTGAAGCCGGCATTACGGAGGTTGAGGGTCAGAGGGTCATCGGTGTTGCGACGTATGCCCTGCATAAAGAGCGCGCCACACTCCTGCAGACGGCCTTTCATACCCGAGCCGAGGTCCTTCATTAGGCTGGGGACCCCGTAGAATTGTCCCTCTGGATTGATACCGTCTCGGTGAGGAGCTTCAACTACATCTTCGAATACCTCGAGTACGGCGTTAATCTGGGGGTTAACCCGCTCGACTGCGCCGGCGCACTGCTTTGCCAGTTCTTCGGCAGTTACTTCACGTTTGCGAACCAGTTCCGCCATGCCGGTGGCGTCGAGGCGGTCCCATTCGGACCAGTTTAAGGTCGGAGTGAAGGTCATGTTCTTATCCTTATTGGTATTGGTCACTGTTTTCAAACTTAGACCCGCAGTGGCGGGGCTGGTGATTGGCGACCTAACGACCCCGTGGCTACGCGCTACAGAGACGTATCAATGCTTAGATCCTATGGTGCGGTGTCCATCAGTGCCAAACCGACCGGAAATGGTGCTCGCAGCTGAAGTGTGTGACTGTTTGCTCGGTGATGAGAGCCTTTCTGATAGGGGGGGGGGCAAGTCTGTGCAGTCTGTGTTCAGCATGACGGAGTGGTCATCGTTCTGAGGTATAGGTGCGCCACTGATCATTGATCTGGCCCTTATTGCTTCGTGTAGTGGAATCAAATGCTTGATCGGCAGATCTTGCTCAGGGAGCTGGAAATAATTTTTAAGGCTATGTCTGAGTTAGCTGTTGCATGGGACGGCCCACCGCCTCCTGCAGACAAAATTCTGGCTTAATGCGCTTTGTGTACCGCTCAAGCATGCGACGCCAGCCCAGATAGTTAACGAGGTACTTAGTTGCTACGCCATGAAAGCGCACCATCCAGCCTTTCAGTCGACAGTGATAGGCATTGACGTTCTGGATATGAAAAGCTGCTTCCTGGACGCGTAACCCCGGCCTCGCATACGCCACCTTGTGGGTGATCCCGTTGCGGCGTGCAAATGCCGCATAGATTGCGGCGCCATCAGTACAGAGCACCGACGCTTTTCCACCAAAGGCCTTAGCGCGGCACTTACGTGGGCCGCGTCGAGCTTCTCCAGCTGAAAATCAGCGGTGTGTCCCGCATGGTCGCGAACCACCAAAACAGCTATCTGATTCGGTCCAGTTCCGCGTGTCTTAACCACGTCCCCGCGTTTACGGAGTGGGCGCGGCATCTCACGCTGGCCTTTGAATGACTCGAGAAAGAACGTTTCATCCGCCTCGACAATGCCGCTTTCACGCGCATCTAGATGCACTGCTGCATCATGCAAAAACCGATGTCGCCAGCGAAATTAGGTGCTCTTGCTGACGTTGCAGTGTCTGGCTGCCGCTCTCACGGTCAATCCAGGAATGAGGGCTTGGGCATAATCCAGCCAGCAATCCTTATGGTGTAAGCGCGCCAAGGGTGTTCCGGTCAATGCGTTGTACGTGCGCCGACAGACTCGGCAGCGATAGCGCTGCTGGCCGCCACCGCGGCCCCACGAGGCCAACTGTACGGCGTCAGCGGCACAGTGCGGGCAGGCGATCCGGAATGACCTCTTCAAGGCCATCTCACCGCACGTTGATCTGGAGAAAACTCTGAACGATAGATTTCTGTTTGATCGTGAGGCGATCAAGCCGAGCTAGCAGGTGCTGAAAGGATTGGGCATCCATAACGGCACTCCTTGACGCCTCCCGGAGCTCAATATGTAGCTATGCTGGCACATAGGTATCCACTTGTGCAGCGGGTTGGCGTTGAGAGCGTGATTGAGCCCTACGCAAGCAATCGTGGCGTCGGGTTCGCGGCACTCTTGGATGAACTGGGTCTTGAACGTTTTGAGGTAGAAGCGGCGTTTTAGCTGCATGAAGGATCCGTCATGGTGTCCACTTAATTTAGGTGGACACCATCGCCTCAAGCGACGGCATCAGGAAGGTGTGTTGCCCGGACGGTTACCGATATGCGATGTCTTGAGTGGATGCATTAAGACAGAAATGGTTGGAAAACTGCGCAACGCCTAGTTCGGCGATGCGGGTGAGCTCGAAAGATTTGACACCTGTGGCTACATTGATGGCGCGCATCATGGTGGGCTGGTTGCGCATGCAAAACGTAATTAGGACATAGCGCTTGATAAGCGCCCGCAGCGTACCCCGCAGCCCTTGCGACAGGGTGCATCTGCAGGTCCCGTAGGCTGCTGCGCTATGGCCGGCTGGAAAGGCTCGGTAAGCGGAGTGTCCAGTCCTTAAATGCTGTGCCCCCCCCCCTGTCAGGAAGGTTCTGGATTTTACGGGCAAGTCGTAAGGTCGATACAGATTCAAATGCCTTTATCGATCGACCGTCGATACCAAACAAAAAGAAACGAGGCCTATCTAATGCGAATGCATCTTCCCTTTAAGGGGTTGCCCCTGGCGGGAGCGATTTTATCGGGCACTATTGGTTTGGCGTCGAGCGGACTGGCAGGCGCTTTCGAGCTGAACTTCAGCGAAGGCTCTGAGCTGAGCGGCAGCACGGACTTCACCTTGTCTTACGCCACCTCGGTGCGTGCTACAGATGCCGACCGCGGTAGCTGGGCCACGGCGCCCAACTTCCTGTCCGATGCACGGGTGCCAGACTCCGGTGATCTCATTTCCAGTGTTTACAAGGTTGGCGCCGAGTTGGGGCTGGCTTGGCGTAACTACGGGTTTGTCGGCAACTATGTCTATCAGTATGACACCGAGATCATGGATGACGACGCCATCGATTTTCTCGGCAATAAGACCCACTGGACTAACGCAGCGGAGGACTATGCCGGTAATGCCTTCGATGTGTTGGATACCTATGTATACGGCTCCTTCGAAGTAGGTGAGAACCCTCTGGAGGTGCGAGTCGGCAAACAGGTGATTAACTGGGGTGAGGGCTTGTACTTCATCGATGGTGTATCTACCCAGGTTCCGCTGAACTTCAACAAGTTAGTAACTCCAGGCGCTGAGCTGAAAGAGGCTTACATCGGTGTGGAGTCGATCTACGCTCAGCAGGCGGTCGGTGATAGTTCTTCTGTCTCGGCATACGTGCAGACCAAATGGCGTCGTACCGAATTCGCCCCCCGTGGCACTTTCTACGGCGATGATGCCTTCTTCCGCGGTGGTACCGAGGTGGATCCAGTGTTCGGCGTGCCGATGCGGGGCTCCGATCAGGAGGCGAGTGACAGCGGCCAGTGGGGCATCTCCGGGCGGACCACCATTGGCGATGCAGAGTTCGGCCTCTATTACAGCCGCTATCACGAGACGCTTCCCTTCGTGACCGCGAATACACCGGGGCTGTCGTTGACTGGACTGGCACAGTACTGGCCTGAAGATCTGGATATGTACGGCATGAGCCTCTCGACCACCGTGGGGGAATGGTCTGTCAGTGGCGAAGTGGCTTACCGACCGGATCGACCGCTGTTTATGAGTCTTGCCTCGCCCAACGCTTTTACCGATGCGGACCTCACAAACGCCGAAAAGCACGACACGGTTAGCGCCTCGGTAAACGGCATTTGGCTAGGAGGAGCGCTGCCTCTGGGCATTGACTCTCAGGTGGTGTTAGCGCAGTTCGGCGCTGATTACATCGCCGGTGACCTGAGTGACCTGCAGGCCAATGCCAATATCACCAAGGAAACGCTGACGCCTGACAGTTTGGCCTACGGTGCGGCGGTGGAATGGATCGGCACCTGGCAGGGCGCTTATCCGGGTACCGACATCTCGCTGGGTCTGTTCCTGCAGAAAGACATCAAGGGCAACTCCCATTTCTGGGGCAACTTTGCCGAAGACCGCCTACTGGGCTCGTTGAGCCTGACCGCCAATATTGGCAATGAGTGGGAAGCCAGTGCCGTTTACTCCTGGATAAACATGGATAACTCCCACTACGACACTCAGGATGTTTACAACCTGTCTGTTAACTACAAGTTCTGAGTCGAGGAACATGACCATGATTAAGCGAACTCTTCTGTGCGCGGCCGTGACCCTGATCTCCATGGGTAGCGTTTCGGCGTTGGCCGCGATCTCCGCCTCCGAGGCCGCGCGTCTCGGTGCCGAGCTGACCCCGGTAGGCGCCGAAAAGGCCGGCAACGTCGACGGCTCCATTCCCGAGTGGACCGGTGGGTTGACCGAGGCTCCGGCCGGCTGGTCGCGCGGCCAGGATCGCCCCGATTTCTTCGCTGGGGAAAAGCCGCTGTTGGTGATTACTGCAGCCAATATGGCCGAACATGCCGATAAGCTGACCGAAGGCATGCGTGCGCTACTCAAGCAGTACCCCGAATTCAAGATGCCGGTCTACCCAAGTCACCGCACCGCGGCCTGGCCCCAGCATGTCTACGACAACATCAAACAATATGCCGCCAGCGCCCAATTGATCGAAGGTGGCAACGGTATCAGCGGTGTCTGGGGCGCGATTCCCTTCCCGATTCCGAAGAACGGAAACGAGGTGATCTGGAACCACAATACGCGTTTTCTCGGAACATTTAGGGACATACCCCGTGCCATCGAGAACACTATCTATAACGACGGTCAGCGGCTGGAGTGGGTCTTCGACAGTAAGGTGTATTTCTCCTACTACGACCCGAATGTCTCCGCGGAGGACAAACAGGGTGGGGTGATATTCAAGTACGCCTCCACCACGCTCTCCCCTTCCAGGGATGCGGGTGAGGGCGTTCTGGCGCTGGAGAATATCGATGCCAAGAACATTCCCCGCAAGGCCTGGACCTACGACCCTGGCGAGCGCCGCGTGCGCCGTGCGCCCAACTTGGCCTTCGACACCCCGGACCGGCCAGTCAACGTCATTGACGACTACGACATGTTCGCCGGCTCCCCCGAGCGTTACGACCTGAAGCTGGTGGGCAAGCGAGAAATGTATGTGCCCTATAACAACAACGAACTCAACAAGACCACTCACTCAGTCAAGGACGTATATGGACATCCGGTGATCAACGCCGAGCTGACCCGCTACGAACTGCACCGCGTCTGGGTGGTGGAAGCGACAGTCAAGCCCGAAGCTCGCCATGTCTACGCCAAGCGGGTCTTCTACGTGGATGAGGATAGCTGGACCATCCTGACCACCGACAAGTACGACGCCAACGGCAGCCTCTGGCGGGTGGGCGTCAATTATCCGGTGACCGCTCCCGAGGTGCCAGTGACCGCCGGTGGCTTCTATGTCCACTACGACCTCAAAGTGGGGGCCTACTACACCGTCTTCGGCGTCCAGGGGCAGCAGGTGGCTCAGACTTTTGACGGCGAACCGCCTAAGGCCTCGTTTTACACGCCGGCGGCGGTCCTGCGGCGGGGCAAGTAAGGCCTCTACGTCTGAAGTTTGACCGAGGATCTCCGATCTCCTCATCGGGGATCCTCATCAATGAACCACACCGATTTCAGTTTTCCTTGAGTTGCCTTTGATCGCCCTGAAGCAGAGGCAGGAGCTCGGAGTAGTAGTGTCCTGGAGTGCGTTATGAGTAGATTGAAATTGATTCAAGCGCTGGTGGCGATGGCGCTGACCGCTGGTGCGAGCGCCTCCCTGCAGGCGGAGTATCGCGACGCAATCGACCTGCCATCGTTGAGGATGGAGTCGGTACGCTATTCGCTGCTACTCGATATCGCCGATACCGGCGAGCAGCTGGTAGCCATCGGTGAACGCGGCCATGTCCTGCTCTCCCAGGATGACGGTCGTAACTGGACCCAGTCCCAAGTGCCCACCCGACTGCAACTCAACGCGGTGAGTTTCGTTGACAAAAATACTGGCTGGGTGGTGGGTGAGGACGAGCTGATCCTAAAAACCACCGATGGCGGCAACACCTGGCAACAACAGCATGAGGGGCGTAACGCCGAGCGGAAAGGCCCACTGCTGGACATCTTCTTCAAGAATGCAAAGGAAGGTTTTGCCATCGGCGTCTTCAACAAGATGTTCCACACAGCAGACGGCGGCGCTACTTGGGACAGCTGGCAGGCGCACATCGAGAACCCCGATGAGTGGCACCTGATTGCCATGGCGAGTACCGGTGCAAACAGCGAAACCCTCTATATAACTTCCGAGATGGGGCTGCTGTTTCGCTCCACCGATGGCGGCGAGAGCTTCGAGCCCCTGCAGACCGATCACGACGGCTCTTTCCACGGCATCATCGCCCGTCGCGGCAGCAATGGCCTCGATCAGCTGGTGCTGGTGGGCGTTGGCGGCATTCTCTATACCACCCTTGATGGTGGTGACACCTGGAACTCAATCGAAACCCACACCGAGGCGGGCCTGGCCTCGGCAACTTGGCTCAGCGATGGCGGAGTCCTAGTGGTAGGGGCCGACGGTGTAGTGATCCAACTCGATGCCAACCTGCAAAAAGCCAAGACGCTGCATACCGATAGCGGTCTGGCGCTGAGCAGCGTGGTCCAGCTAGATCGTCATGAAGCGCTGATGGTGGGGTTCGGTGGTGTGCATCGCCTCGAGCTCGATTAAGCCAACCGACGCCCTCCGATTGATAGGTGTGAAACCATGACTATGATAGAAAAACAACAATTGCGGTTTTCGGCGTTGGAGAATTGGATATTCCGGCTACGCGTTCCGATTTTGGCTCTCAGCCTGCTGGCCACGCTGTTTCTGGCCTACCGGGCCACCTTCGTGACCCCGGATACCCGTCTGGAGCGGCTGATACCCGGCAGTCACGAGTTTGTAGTTAGCGCCAGGGAAGTACTGGGTGATGTGAGTGCCGGGGGCAGCAGCACCCTGCGGGTCGCCGTCGCCCGAAAAGCTGGCAGCATCTTTGATCACCAATACCTGCTGCGGTTACAGAAGATCAGCGATGAGCTCTCGCTGCTTGAGGGGGTGGATACCGGCAGCCTGAACTCGCTTTGGGCCCCGGGGATGCTCTGGTATGCAATCACCCCCGAGGGGTTTGACAGTGGTCCGGTGATCCGTAACGACCAATTTGCCGACACTCCCGAATCGATGGAAATCATCCGTACCAATGTGCTGCGTGCCGGCTTGGTCGGCAGCTATGTTGCTAACGATTTCCTGGCCTCGATGATCGACTTCCAAGTTCTACCGACTAACGCCGCCACCGGTGAAGCCACCGACGTCAATGCACTGTCCGATAAGATCGAAGCGATTCGCGCCAAGTACCAAGATGACGATATTTCGATCCATGTGATCGGTGATATCAAGAAGGTCGCAGACTTGGTGGATGGGTTTGCTCAGATCGCGGTGTTTTTCGCCATCGCGTTCTTGATTACCGCGGTGCTGCTGTTCAATTATTCCCGTTGTCTGCGGGCTACCTTTGTGCCTCTATGTTGTTCGCTGGTGGCGGTGATTTGGCAGCTAGGGGTTCTCAGTCTGCTGGGGTTCGACCTGGGTGTTTTCTCGGTGCTGGTGCCCTTTCTGGTGTTCGCCATCGCGGTCAGCCATGGCGTGCAGATGATCAACTCCATCGCCCACGAAACCGCCAAGGGCGAGAGCCGCTTGGATGCGGCCCGGATCACCTTTCACCATCTGTATAAACCGGGTCTGCTGGCGCTGCTCAGTGACGGTATTGGTTTTGCCATGTTGTTCGTGATCGATATCGGCGGTATTCAAGACTTGGCCATGGTGGCCAGTATTGGCGTGGCGCTGGTGATCTTCACCAACTTGGTGCTGCTGCCGATCCTGATGTCTTATGCAGGCGTTAGTCAGCGCTGCATCGACCATGCTCAGTCCAAGATGAATGCCAAGAGCCCACTGTGGGAAACCCTTGCCAACTTTTCCGAGCCCAGGTTGGCCCGAGTGACAGTGGCAGTGGCATTGGTGTTGGCGGTCGGGGGCCTCTATTACGGCATTGACATGAAGATCGGTGACCTGGATAAGGGCGCTCCGGAGTTGCGCGCGGACTCCCGCTACAACCTCGACAATAACTACATCACGGAAAACTTCAGCACCAGCACCGACCTGATGACGGTATTCGTGAGCGTGCCCGTCGGCCAATGCGGTAGCTATAAGACCATCGATATGGTCGACCGCCTGGGATGGTTGTTGACCAACACCCCAGGAGTTAAATCGGTCGACTCCGCGGCTCAGGCTGCCAAGCTCAATCGCTACCTGGGCAACGAGGGCAACCTGCGGCTGTACTCCATTCCCCGGGATGAGCGGGTACTGATGCGCGGCATCGAGCGGGTCGGTGGCTTCGGTACCTCCAATTTCGTCGCCGAGACTTGTACCCATCAGGATGTCCAGTTGGAGCTGGACGATCACCGCCAGGAGACCCTGCAGCGTGTGGTGCAGGTGGTGCGCACTTTTGCTGCCGAGCATGACGATACCGAGTTGAACTTCCGTTTGGGAACCGGAAACGCTGCCTTCGAGGCGGCCACCAATGAGGTGATCGACAGCGGTCAGTACCAGATTCTCGGCTATATCTATGGGGTGGTGGCGCTGATGTGCCTGTTGATGTTCCGTTCCTGGCGGGCCGTGCTCTGCATCCTGGTGCCCTTGGCGCTGACCTCTATGCTCTGCCAGGCACTAATGACCTTCCTGGGAATTGGCGTCAAGGTGGCCACCCTGCCAGTCATCGCCCTGGGGGTGGGGATCGGCGTGGACTACGGCATTTATATCTTTGACCGACTGCGTTCGTACCTGGCCTTAGGCCATCCCTTGCGAGCGGCTTACCTGGAGACTCTGAAAACCACCGGCAAGGCGGTCTCCTTTACCGGTGTCACCCTGGCGGTTGGTGTTGCCACCTGGATCTTCTCGCCAATCAAGTTCCAGGCAGATATGGGGGTGCTGCTCACCTTTATGTTCCTGTGGAACATGATCGGCGCATTAACCCTGCTGCCGGCACTTGCGCACTTTTTGCTCCGGCCAAGTAAGTGGGATGCGCTGGAGTCGAGGAGTTCATATGAACCGACCTGATTGGCGCCTCGATCCGTACCCGTCCCGACGATTTCCAACTAACCGTCTATGGAGAGCAAGTAAAATGAGTGGCGCGGCGGAAGTAGCATTGGGGCACATAGATGCCGGGGATAACCCCACGGAACACTTCGGGCCCAGGGCAGTATGGTCCGCGATCATACTGGCCACCTTCGTATTAATGGTATTTTTGATTCAGCCACTTCTGATTGGAGGGCTGGCTGAGTTGGGTTTCACTGAGACGCAGCAGGGTCTGCTGGCTGCCGCAGATCTTCTGGGGATGGCGATCGCTAGTATTGCCGGAGTTTTTTGGGTAAGGCGATTTCCTTGGCGACCGACGATGTTTGCCGGGGTGGTGGTGGTTATCTGCAGCAACCTGATCTGCATTGGTCTTAGTGACTTTGCGAGCTTGATCGGGTTGCGCCTGCTTTCGGGACTGGGGGCAGGTAGTGTGGTCGTATTGACCATGTCGATTATCTCCCGTACCTCGCGCCCGGACCGTAATATCTCGTTTTTTATTGCGTTTCAGATTTGCTGTCAGGCAATCGGCTTTCTCCTGATGGCTAGTGTGGTTGCATCCCATGGGGTTAGAAGCCTCTACTACCTGTTTGCCGCTCTGGCAGCCTTGGGGTCGGTGCTGATTGGTTTTATTCCCCATGGTGCGGCCAGTGAAGCGCAAGATGGACTCGAATCGCCTGTGGTCCAGCCTGTTGGTCGCATTGTATTGCTGCTGATTTTGGCTGCGATAGCAGTCTTTTTTCTGGCGCAAAGCGCACTCTGGGCTTTTGCTGAGCGGATTGGCTCTGCAGCAGGCCATAGTGTCGAAGATGTAGGGGCGGTACTCGCGTTGTCCTCAGCATTTGCCTTCGCCGGTGCGCTCATCCCAGGTTGGCTGGATCTGCGTTTCGGCCGGGCATGGCCAATTCTTATCGCCGGTTCCGCGCAGATCGTGTTGCTGACTCTATTCCAAGGTGAGATGTCGCTGACCTATTACGCTATCGTTTTTGGCCTGTTTGGTTTGTTCTGGAATATAGGAATTCCTTATCAGGTTGGAGTGCTGGTCAGCCGCGATAGAGATATGCGTTTTGTGGCCTTGATTCCGGCCTTTCAGGGGACCGGACTGGCGCTAGGGCCGGCACTGGCCGGTGCCTTTATCGGTATCGGCAGTTATATCGCAGTTAATATCATCGCAGGAATCGCCCTGCTGTTGTATATGGGTGTGATTCTTCCTTTTGCTCGTGTTAAAAGTTAAAGGCACTAGGTCGAGTTAGAATGGTTTGTTAAACAGGTATGTTAAAAAGGTCAGGGGGCTCTGAGTTGCGGTTGGCTTATTGCTCAATAATTTTTCAGTAGTGATTATCAGCGTAAATGAAAAATCAGCCATAGATCAGATATCTCTTGGTCGATGGTCCTGTACTTGTTAAATGCACTGTTTTGACGTTCGTGAAATCTTTCAAAGTATTCTGCTTTGTCCTGGAGAGTGAAAAATGTCTGAAGAAAAAGTTCTGTCTGTTATTGAAGATGCGCCACATATCGAATTAAATCAGGATGGTTCAACAATCAATCTCTGTAATTGGGGCGAGCCGGCTAACCGCAATTGGAGTTACCGTCATACAGTGGATGTCCTGCCGTATACTCAAGAAATTTCCCGTGGCGAAGGTGAGATTCGTGAACTGGGTGAAAAGCCGGTCGACCTGTCTGCGGTGACGGTTCACTACCGCAACCGCGATATGTTGTTGGAGGAGTACCTGAAGGAGAGCCATTGCGATGGTTTTTTGGTGCTCAAGGACAAGGATATCGTTTATCAGAATTACCGGCGCATGGCTGCGGATGAACGCCATCTTTGCCAGTCAGTCAGTAAAACCACCGTCTGTGCCGTGATTGGCGAGTTGATTGTCAGTGGCGTGATTGATCCGTCGAAATCTGTGGATCACTACATCCCAGGTGTCGCCAGCGGCTATGCCGGGGTGACCGTTCAGAACCTGTTAGATATGAACGTGGCGTTAAAATTCAGTGAGGACTTCACGGATCCAGGCGCTGACATTTTCGAGTACGAAATGATCAGCGGCTGGCGTCCGGATAGCGGTGGTCAGGCGGAAGGCATACTGCCCTATCTCAGGCGCCTCGAACAGGATCCTGATTTTCAGCTGGACGGCGGGACCCATTACCTTTGTCCCAACACTGATATGCTGGGATGCATTATCGAACAAGTGACCGGCAAACGTTTCACTGAACTATTTCAGGAGAAAGTCTACCGGCATCTGGGCGCCGAGGCCGATGCCTGCTTCACCACCGATGCTACAGGCATGGCTGTAAGCAGTGGCGGGTTGATTATTCGTCTGAAGGATCTGGCCCGCTATGGCCAGCTTTATGCCAACCGGGGTGTTGCCAGCAATGGCGTTCGGGTGTTGCCCGAAGGCTGGATCAATGACTGTCTGAATATAGGCAAGGGCACTCGCTACTATCTAGGTAAGGGTTATCAATACCACAATCAAATAACCTCCAACGGAATAGCTTTGTGTCATCTTGGGGTGGGAGGACAGATGCTGTACGCGAATACGGAAACCAAGGTTGTGGTAGTGCAGTTTTCGACTACCAGTATACCGTCCAATGGCGATTTGGATGTGGGGAATGCGCTCTACAATATCGCCGATACGATCAGCGAATATTTGAGTCAGTCACGTTAATTAGTGAGGCTCCGGACTTCACTCAATGCCGATTGTAATGACATAACCGAATCCGAACGGAATCCTTCATGGGTGTTCTTCGCCACGTTAACGCATTGTCCCGAGAGGGAGCATGGCAGCGTGGAGAGCGCAGATTGTGATTCCATTCGGAAATGTCTCGCTGGTTTCAGGTGCGGCCGAGGCGATCGGTGATTCCGAGTTGCTGTTTAAGGGTGCAGGCAATATTTTCTGGGTCTCAGTGCATTGTTGTGTTAAAGGTGGCCTGAAGTAGCCCGCTATTTTCAGGCCACCTTGCCATCAGCGATGGCGGCCGATTAAACAACGATCATTTCAGCCGCTTATATCATCCGTTCTGGCCGCCGCGAGGTGTCTACTCCTGCAATCGCCTAGAAATGAGCGAGTCATCTGATCGATTTTTATTGATTTGCCGCTTTCAAAATCGGCGAGGAATGAAGTCAGCCAGAAATGCATGTCCACCTATTGAACTCCGGGAGGCGTCCATATAGACCATCCCTAGGCTATGCTCCATCATAGACGGATACTACTGCATTGATCCGAACTAATTAGAATTTGAACGTATCACCGGTAAGCTGAGCGCTATATTGCATGTCTATGTATGATAATAGCTCGCTGAGCTGCCATTACCGGAGGTTGAGGCTTTGGCAGTGCAATTAAGATGTTATTTTTCTAAAGGTTGGGTAGCCATTTTGCCTCACGTTAGCTATCGGCGTTCTAACTACGATGAGCGCTATAGCATGCTCTATACCGCGCCCCCCTTGCTTCATGACACGGACTAGGAGAGACGGGTGCGGGCTGGTTTTTTGCAAAAAAGTTCTGTATGTGTTAACTGATATAAAATGTAAAGGGCGCCATGAGCATAACAATAAAATGATAAAGACGGATGCACAAAATATAGAGGGGAGCCTGGGCGCTTGGAATCTACCGCTGATTACCACCAAGTTGGGCCCGTTTCGCTTGGGCGTACGCCTGGTTGAGCGGCCGTTACTGCTGAAAAGGTTATCCTTGGAAGGAAAGGTAGTGCTGACCTTGATCGAAGCATCGGCCGGGTTTGGTAAAACCACCTTGCTGGCTCAGTGGCGCAAGGCGTTGCTGAGCGAGGGGCGGGCCGTTGCTTGGCTTAGCCTCGACAGCGAGGACAATTCCCCGCACGGCTTTATGACCTATCTGGTGTCTTCGTTGGGGGCCGCCATGCCCGGTGTTGGTGAGGGGGCCCGTGCCCTGCTGCAATCAGGTCCGCTGGTGCCTCCTAAGGTGGTGGCGTCAATTCTGATCAATGAGCTTGCCGCCCTCGACCGTCAGGTCTATTTGATATTGGATGATTTCCATGTCATCACCGATCCAGTGATCAAGCAGGTAATGGATTACTTCCTCAGCCATACCCCAGAAAATTTTCACCTGATACTCGCCGGTCGATCGGAGCCGGGTCTGGCTGTCGCCGGCTTACGAGCCGCGGGTCAGCTGTTCGAACTGAGCGACCGCGATCTTCGTTTTGGGATTGAGGAGTGTCGCCAGTTTTTCGACAAAACATCGTCAGACAAACTCTCCAGTTCCGATATTCAGCGGTTGCATGATGCGACTGAGGGGTGGGTAGCCGGCTTGCAGATCGCGGCCATCTCGCCCGGTATCAAGCAGCAGAGTGCGGGATTCAAGGAGGCGATCTCCGGTGGCATGACGGCGATCAGTGCTTATATGGGGGATGTGGTGCTGGCATCGCTCTCCGATGAAGTACTACGCTTTTTGTTGCGTACGTCGCTGGTTGAGCGTTTTAATGCGTCACTCTGTGAGGCAGTATCCACCATCGAAAACTGCCAGGAAATTATCGATTTCCTTATTACCCATAAACTCTTCATTCAGCCCCTTGACGAGGCGGGACAGTGGTTCCGCTTTCATCATTTGTTTGCCGATTATCTCAAGCATCGCCTGCTGCAGGAGCACGCTGAAGAGGTAGCTGAACTACACCGTCGGGCCTATCGCTGGTTTGCGAAGCAGGAGTTGTGGGCTGAGGCGGTTCGACATGCCCTGGCTGCCGGTGATAGTGAGAAGGCAGTGGCCTGGGTGGAGCATTGCGCCATGTCGATGGTGGAGTCCAGCAATATGGCACAGCTGATGGAATGGGTTGGCCGTCTGCCAGAGAAACCCATTACGCGGCGACTGCCATTGCTGGTGGCGCAAGCTTGGTCGATGGCACTGTTATTCAAGTTCGATGACGCCGAGTGCATCCTTCAACAGATTGAGGCAGATATAGAACAGGCGCCAGAACGGGAGCGGTTGAGTATCAACTTTTCGGTGCAGGTGATAAGGGCGCTGATATTTGGCTTGTCGGACGACACTCTCGCGGCCCGTGAACTGGGGGCGGAGCTGTTGGGGCGGTGGCCGAGAGGCGTCGATCTTCCGTTCGCCATCGGGGTGCTGTGTAATGTACTGACCTTTGCTCACTTGCATGCTGGTGAATATGAAAAAGCCAAAGATGTTCAGCTGCGTGCACTGGACGATGACAGTGGCCATACAAATCTGTTTGTCACCGTGTATCGTAAGGATCTGCTCGGCCTGATTGCCCTGAAACAAGGCAGGCTCGATGAGGCGCTACGGTGGTTCCAAGACGCCCTTCAATTAGCAGAGTCCAAGGAGGGGCGCCGTTCCGTAGCGGCCACCCTGAGTGCCTGTTTCCTGACCACTGTCTGTTATGAGCAAAATCGTCTCCTAGAAGCTGACCTCTTGCTGGCCGATCGCTGGGATATCGTTGATGAGGGCTGTTTTGTCGATGCAGCCATGCGTGCCTATCTCATCGCTTCGCGGATAAAGGAGCGGCAGGGCGATCTGGGGCGGGCTAAGGCGCTGCTACAAAAGGCCGAGCGGCTGGCAACCCGGCGTGGCTGGCAGCGGATGCTCGCGGCCAGTAGTGCCGAACGAATACGCTTGCTGTTGAAAGAGGGGGATATTCGGGCTGCAGAAGAGCAATTGGAACGCCTGCAAAACCTAGTCCCTGAGGAACGCTTAACGATGACCTCGGCCCGTTCGAGTATTGCCAGCTTTGCTGTAATTGCGCAGGCTCGAATTGCCATTTGGCGTGCCAGAATGGGGGACCTCCACAGTGCTAAGGAGACTGTCAGCCTGCTGAAGTCACTGGTTGCGGAGCTGTCTGAGTTGGGTAGCCGTTACGCTTGTAACGAGGTGCGTATCTTGTGCTGTACCGCGCTCGACAGTATCGGTGAGCGCCAGCAGGCTTATGACTGCCTGTCCGAGTGTTTGAAGCATGGAGCGGTAATAGGTTTTCGGCGAAGTTTTCTTGATGAAGGTGAGGCAATGGCGCTATTGCTGCTCGACTATCGTGACAGCGGGATCGCCAATGACTACCTGGATGAGTTGATTAGCGCCTTTACTGTGGAACTTGAGATGCCAACAGGCGTCGCGACGGAGGTGAGCTGCGCCGATGGGGAGAGCGCCGGTATCAGTCAGCGGGAGCTGGAGATTCTGACCCTCATCGAAAAGGGGCTGTCCAATAAGGAGATCTCCCGTGTCGCGGGTATCTCGTTGGGAACCGTCAAGTGGCATATCAAGAATATTTACCGCAAGCTCGAAGTCTCCAGTCGCACCCAGGCAGTGAGTGAAGCTAAGACGCAGGGGCTGATGAAATCCTGACGTTCGCTTTGAATTTCCCACTAGGAGGCTGTCCGAGAATAGCGATCGTAGCGAGGGAAGGCCGGTTTGAGGCAGTTTTTGCGCTCTTTTGAGGCGAATAGTCGCTCTATTTAACGATAAAGAGCGCGAAAAATGACCAATCCGGATTTTCCGCAGTAGGTCAGTCTGTTCTCGGACAGCCTCCTAGCAGCCTGTCGAACTTGAGCTCATGAACAGGGCAGTAATGACCAAAGTAGGCGATTTGCGTGCTATTTGCCGCTTATTGCTCTGCTTTTCCTGAAGTCGAGCAGATTTATCCCATTTTTAGCTGCAATTGAACGGATTTGTGGCGCAACACGGCCATGCGCTTCAAATCCAACGCCAAGCACACCAGGCGCCATTCTCCGCTCACTTTAGCCTTGCCGCGCAGCAGGAACTGGCGAAACCCATCACTGACTTGATGATGCCGAACACCGGTCCCACGGCCTGTTTGCGCAGGGCATAGAGCGTGCGCCCCGGTTGGCTCTTGAGCTTGTGGTGCGGATTCCACGCCATTCGGACACTCAGTCCACGTTGATCCGGACACCCGTTCCACGGTCATTCGGACAGGCCGGTTTGCGAGCTGGGGGGCTCTAGAAACATCCCCCCCTCTCTTTATCTAGGTTCTGCCGGACCTATTCCAATCTTTATGATGGCATATCTAAAGCTCCAATAAGGCGCTGTATATGTCACGTCATGATCAGGGCCTTGAAAGCCCTAACGCAGCATCTGCTGGCCAACTTGAGCTCAATGTTTGCGAGCTCAAAACGCGAATACAGCAGTGCCTCAGCGAGTTGCTGCCGCCCTTTGTCGAGGTGGATATTGATCTGGCACTGAATGAACAGGACAGCGTCAAGCTGAAAATAAGTAACAGTCGTTTTGTCAATAAAGCGCTGGTGGAGCAACAAGTCAGAGCGGCTTTCGCGACTACTGAGATTCGATACGACCTGATCTGGAGTGAATGGCAAGGGCTCTGAGGCGACAACTAGCCTGACACCGGGGAGGAGGTTAGGCGGCAGTTTCTGGCAACCCCTCCCTTTAGAAAGGTACTAACGCCTCCGGAGACGCCGTAGCTTAGAGCTGTAAACGGCTTATATAAGTTAACCGCCCAGTATCAGGGGAACGATAATGTCTAAATATAAGAATAAATCACCTAAGGTCATTTTGCCGCCCACGGGAGGTGAAATCGGTCTAACCGAAATAGAACAGGCTATTCAGGACAACGTGCGCCGCTTCGCCATTGAGGTGATGCGCCCAACCGGTATCAAGCTGGATGAGCTGTCGCCTGATGAGGCGATTGCCGCTGACTCACCGTACTGGTTGATGCTGGGGCAGTTCGCCGAGCTGGGGCTGACCCCCAGTGTCTTAGCGGAGATGCCCCGGGAAGAGCAGGGGCGTCTAATACCAATTATTTACGAAGAGCTAGGCTACGGAGACTCTGGTCTGGCGGTCTCCCTGGCGGCTGGTTCTCTGGTTTCTTTGATGGCCCATCACTATCAGAACCAGGCGATGATTGAATTAAGCGAAGGTAAGCTGGGTTGCTGGGCGATTACTGAGCCGGATCACGGCTCCGACACCCTCGATTACAACCGTCAGAACGTCTACCCCGGCAGCGATTATGACCGCCCTAACTGTACCGTGACTATCGATGGCGATGAACTGGTAATTAATGGCCAGAAATCTGCTTGGGTGTCCAATGGGGTGATCGCCCAAGTGGCGGTGCTGTTTGCTGCTTGCGATTCGGGAAGCGGTGTCGATGCCCGCAATGGTGCCATTGTGGTAGTGCCCTTGGATGAGCCGGGTGTTAGTCGAGGTAAGTCGCTGGATAAGGTAGGGCAACGAGCACTGAACCAAGGCGAAGTCTACTTCGAGAACGTGCGTCTCTCGAAAACACACCTGCTGGTTGGGCCGGAAGGTTATGAGGCAGGTACCTATGCGATTCTGGCCGATGCCAACATGGTGATGGGCGCCATCTTTACTGGTCAGGCCCGTGCCGCTTATGAATTGGCGGTGCAGTACACCAACGAACGTAAGGTTGGCGGCACTCTGTTGAAGAATCACCAGTATACCAAGCTCCGTATTTTCGAGATGTTCCGCAAGGTAGAGGCGTCCCGCGCGCTCAACCGCCGTGCATTCCACTACAACTTCAATGCGCCTGTGCCAGCGATCCAGATCTCCATCGCCTCTAAGGTAACCGCGACTCAGGCCGCACTGGACGTATGTAGTGAGGCGCTTCAGGTCTTCGGTGGCAACGGTCTGACCAAGGAGTACCCACTGGAGAAAATGTGGCGCGATGCCCGGGCCTCCCTGATAGAGGATGGCTGCAATGAAACCCTGGGCATGAAAGCCGGCGGCTATCTGACTGAAATAGAGGGATAAGTATGAAGCAGAATGCCTATATCGCCGGAATCGGGATGACTCGGTTTGGCAAGCATCTGGACCGCGGCCTAAAGAGCTTGGCAGGGGAGGCGATTTGCGCGGCTCTGAATGATGCCGGGATAGATAAATCCAAGCTCGATGCAGCCTATGTTGGAAACGCCGCCGCCGGCATTATTACTGGCCAGGTATGCATACCTGGCCAGTCGGTGTTGCGTGAGCTGGGTATAGGCAAGATCCCGGTGGTAAATATGGAGAACGCCTGTGCGTCCTCCTCCTCAGCCTTCGTGCAAGCCTGCTCCATGATCACTGCTGGCTTGCACGATGTGGTGTTAGTGGTGGGAATGGAGAAGCTCTATCACTGCGATAAGGAGCGGATTTTTTCCGTTTTCGGCGGCTGTATAGATAAAGAGGATGAAGCGGGCGTGCTTGCCCAGTTAGCGGAGAACGCGAAGCGCAATGGCGCCAAGGTGAACCTGGGCGAGGCCGGTAGCAGCCGTTCCGTTTTCATGGATATTTACGCCACCATGGCGCGGGATTATATGGCTCGCAGCGGAGCCACTCCCGAGCACTTTGCCAGGGTGTCGGTAAAGAACTCCAAACACGGCAGCCTCAACCCTAATGCTCAATTCCGCAAGGTGTTAACGGTCGAGGAGGTGCTCAATGCTCCTCTGATCGCTGACCCGCTAACCCTGCTGATGTGCTCGCCGATCTGCGATGGTGCAGCAGCCATTGTGCTGGTCAGCCAGAAGAAAGCCATGGAACTGGGGCTTGGCCAGATGGTGAGGGTCGAGTCGGCGCTGATCTGCAGTGGCTGGGACTATCAACCCGGTGATGAGTCGGTCGCTACATACGCTGCGCAGAAAGCCTATAACGCGGCCGGTATCGGCCCTCAGGACTTGAGCTGTATCGAACTGCACGATGCCGCGGTTCCGGCGGAACTGATGTACTACGAGTACTTGGGCTTATGCGGCCAGGGAGAAGGCGTGGTCTTGCTGGAATCTGGTGCAACCGCGCTGGGCGGACGCATTCCTGTCAACACCTCCGGCGGTCTGGTGCGCAAAGGTCACCCGATTGGTGCCACTGGTGTTGCCCAGATCGTCGAGCTAACCGAGCAGCTCCGAGGGAGCGCTGGTGCCCGGCAGGTTGACGATGCTCGTATAGGCCTAGCTGAAAATGGTGGAGGCTACATCGGTACCGATGCCGCGGCCATGACCATGACTATTCTCTCGATATAAGGTGAACAGCAATGGCTGAAAAAGACTTGTTGATTCTTGCCGACATTATTCTCGACAAGGTCGAACATTCGCCTGACTTGGATGTGCTTACTTTCGTCAATGTCGAACAGAACGGTGACCTGACTGAAGAGATCCGCACCTATCGGCAATTGTGGCAAAACGGTTGTCGTGTCGCTGCTGGCTTGGCCGAAGAGGGGATGAAAAACGGTGACACCTTTGGCCTCTTGATGCAGAACCACCCGGAGTTTGTGGACGCTATGGTGGGTTCCTCTATCGAGGGCACAGTTTTCGTGCCTATCGACCCCCGTACCCGGGGTGACAAGCTGGTTTATATGCTTAGCTTTGCCGAGTGTCGCGGGGTGGTGGTGGCCGATTACGCCTTACCTCAGTTGGCTGAGGTGATGTGCCAACTGCCGTTGCTGGAGTGGATCTGGGTGGTCGATAGCGGTAGTTGCCATGAGCGGCCGCGCAATCATCGACGGGTCCGTGAAATGGTCGAGATACTGAGGGTGCCCTTTGTCGGGAGGGCGGTCTGCGTGACCGACGCTAACGCGCCAATGCAGTACCTGTATACCTCGGGGACCACCGGCGACCCCAAGGCGATTCTTGGTTCGTACGCCCGTTTTGGCACTATCGCCGCCTTAGGGCCTGTGGTGGGCCTGGAGCCCGAGGATCGTCCCTACACCGGCCTGTCATTGACTCATGCCAACGCCCAACTGATTACGCTTGGCAATATCTTGGCCCAGGGCCTACGGGGGGTGATCAGTCGTAAGTTCACCAAGTCTCGACTCTGGGATATCACCCGTAAATATGGCTGCACCACGTTCAACCTGCTGGGTGGCATGACTACCGCGATTTTTGCCGATCCGGTCCGACCGAGCGATGCCGACAATCCAGTGCGCTACGTTTTCAGCGCCGGCATGCCTGAGGCTATCTGGGAGGACTTTTCCAAGCGTTTCAATGTTGATATCTACGAGTTCTATGGTGCTGCCGAAGGTGGGCTGACTCTGAATCCGCCGGGCAGAGGCCCGGTCGGTAGTATCGGAAAGGCGCCGTCCAGCATGACCTGCACTATCCGCGACGAAGAGGACAAAGAGTGCCCGCGCGGGCAGACTGGTGAAATTTGTTTCAGAAACTCCGATGGTTCTGTCCCCCTGGTTAACTACCACAAAAATCCCGAGGCCTCTGCGAAGAAAACCAGGGGTGGCTGGTTACGAATGGGAGACGTTGGGCGTATGGACGAGGAGGGCTTCGTCTACTTCCACTACCGCGAGGGCGGAGGTATCCGCCGCAACGGTGACTTCGTCAACCCCGCCTTTGTGGAGAAGGCAATCGCCGAGAATGACAGCGTTCTCGATGTGTTCGTTTACGGTGCCCCGATGAAGAATGGTGCACCCGGCGAGAAGGAAGTGGTTGCAGCGGTTGTTCCAGTAGACGTCTCTAGCTTCGACCCGGCGGCCATCTTCGTTGATTGTCGTGGCAAGCTGGAATCCAACTTTGTGCCCGGCTTTGTGCAGGTAGTCGATGAGATACCCAAAACTTCATCGGAAAAACCCCAAGAGCGTTTTTTGCTAGAGGGATTTGACCCTGAGGCTGCCAATATTTATGCAGAAGCAAACTTTCGCTAGTCACAATTTATAATAAAAGGAGCAAAGGTTATGAGTAAACCACAAGTAGTTGTCTACGGAGCAAGCGGTTACACCGGCAAGCTCATCGCCGAATACCTTGCCAAGCGTGGCATCAGCTTTATTGCGGCGGGTCGTAGCGAGTCACGCTTGAAGGCGGAGCTCGGTAAGGTGCCTTTCGTTGATCGGGTCGAGGTTCAATATGCGGCGCTCGAGCACACCGTCGAAGCCCTCACCGAACTGTTCCTGGGTGTCAAGGTGGTGATCAATGTCGTCGGCCCCTTCGCTCAACTGGGGCGCGAAGTGGTGCAAGCCTGTCTGAGCGCCGGCGCCCATTACCTAGATACGACGGGCGAGCAGGATTGGGTCATTGACTGTAAAGCAGAGTACGGTCAAACCTTTGCTGACAAAAAGCTGGTGTTGGCGCCAGCGACCTCTTGGATGTGGAATGCGGGCCTGCTGGCCGCTGAAGTAGCGTTGGAGACGTCCGGAATTGATTCGCTGGATATTGTGTATGCACCGAACGGTAACCCGTCGCCGGCTTCCACCAAGTCGTTCTTGCGGATGTGCTGCCAGCCGCAGCTAAAGCTGGAACTCAACAAATTTCAACCCTGGCCTCAGGCCACCGCTTACGAGGCCACGGTGCCTGGTTTCCACCAGCACCTGTTAGCGTTGCCCTGGAGCGGTGGCTGCGAACCGGTATGGTATGCCGACGATGAGCGGGTACAAAATTGCTCCGTGCTGACGGCCTTTACTAATCGGCCAATGATGGAACTAGTGGTCGCTAAGATGAAAGAGTTTGCCGACTTGGCGCCGACCCTAAGTGCCAAAGAGCAGGAGGAGCTGACAAACGCTTGGGGCGAATCGATCTGCAGTACCGAGCCCCCCCGGGAAATTGAGGAAATCAATCGGGTGGTCATCAGTTGTTGGGCTCGCGGGAATACCACAGTGAAGCACGTTGTCTTTTTCAACACCTGCGGTTACCTCCAGACCGGCGTGATGGCGGCGGAGCTAGCTGACCGCCTGCTGCGAAACCAGCACAAGCGAGTCGGTTTCACCTCTGCAGTTCACGCTGTCGGCCATCGTGAGCTGATTGCAGCCTGTGCCGAAGAGGGTATGCACTGCTGGGAGCCTGCCTGAAGCGATTTAGTACAGGACTGTGCCGATGAAGGGTAGAGTCCTGTGTTGGGTTAGATTCATAGTGAAAGATTTTGCCGTTAGTCTTCCGTAGAAGCTTCCAGCCACGTTTTAAATTAACTGCTAAGTCGAGTGGCGTATTCCTCGACTGTAAACGAAACCCCGTTCACACAAAACCCCGCACACTCTCAACTGTAGCGGGTAGCCAAGAGGCGCTGGAAGCTTGTCGGGCGATGACCAGTCAGACCCATTGTCTCGAAGATGTTGATGTCGACACTCCGGGTTTGAGGGCAGTCCACGTCGTTGGTACGCGACAAATTGGGCGTTAAGCTTCATCCGCGACCAGCGCGTCAGCAAGGTCTCTTTTTAAAGAGGACCTTGCAGCTGGCTTTCTGCAACTTACCCCTCTTTCTTACCCATGATAATCGCGATCATATCGTCGAAAACCTCAAGGAATCGGTTCAATTCCTCCTGGGTATGCTGCGGGCAGATCAGGAACATATTGAAGAAGGGCATGATCAGCAGCCCGTGGTGCCAAAGATAAGCGTGGGCGAACTCGAACAGTCCGCCGAAGCCAATCTGGGTGATGCCAGTGAGCGGATCGTGACACTTATCGCTGATGAAGTGGAAACAGAGACGATTGCCCATCATCTCGGCCCTGAAAGGCGCACTGTATTTTACAAATACCGCTTCCATCCCATCACGCACGAATGCAGCCTTGGCCAGCAGCGGATCGAACACCTCTGGGGTCATCACCTCCTGCATGGTGACCCTTAGGGCGGTAGTGGACATGGTGTTGCCGGTCAGCGCATTGCCCAGAAAACCCAGGCCTGCGCCGGCGAAAAAGCCGGCCTGAAGCTGCCACTTCTCCACATAGTCGGCCACTTCGCGGTTCATGCCGAACACTGCTCCTGGGATGCCCGAGGAGATCGCCTTTCCGCAGGCCCACATATCAAATCCTGTGATGCCTTGTGCACCCACCGAACCGTTCCAGGCATGGCCCAAGGTGTGGGTCTCGTCGTAGCAGAGTAGGGTGCCGTATTTTCGTGTCAGCTCGCGCACCCCTTGGTGCCAGCCCTCTTTGGGCCAGGCCCAGCCGAAGTTGCTCATCACCGGCTCCATCATCACCACAGCGACGCTTTTATCCTTGAGGCACTCCTCTAGGGACTCTAGATCGTTCCAGGTGAAGATCTTGGTCCCCTGGTCTACTTCACCGTAGTATTGGGGCATCTCGTGGTAGCGGGAAATAACTCCGGGCTCGGGCATCATCTTCTGGGTTTCGTCGATGGTGCCGTGGTAGGTGAAGTTAGGGATGGCGATATTCGGTCGGCCGGTCACGCAGCGGGCTATGGAGAGCAGATAGCGGTTGGCGTCGGTGGCCGTCAGGGCGTGCATCCATACCGGCAACTGGAAGTGTTTCTCCAGTTCCTTAGCGGTAACGGCCTGCTCCTCGGTACCCATCATCGGGTCGATACCGACGTTCATCAGCGACTCTGCGGCAGCTCTTACTGCAGGGTTTTCTGGTCCGTGGCCAAACATGGAGGGAGTATCGCCAAACTGAAGGTCGATATACTCGTTGCCGTCTACATCCCAAAGCTTGCCGCCCAGGCAGTTCTTGGCAAAGGGCAGGATCGGTGTTTCCCAGTCTTTCTGGTAGGATCCGAAGACACCGAAGAGCATATTCTTTCTGCCAGCATCCTGCAGTTTCTTCGAAGTGGGCATCTTGGCCTGCCACAGCTCCATGTATTTTGCTGACAATTCCAGCAGCTGCGCTTGAGGGATGACGCCCTGTTTTTCGCCCTCTGACGGGTAGAAGCTGGCGAGGTCATTGAAGTCGGCATTGGGGGCCCACTTGCGCGCGCTGGAATAGTCGAAGGGTTTGCTTGGAACCATCGTCGAGTGCTTTCGGAACACGCGGTTGCCACGTGTATGACCTGCTTCGGTTTGCTGGGAGGGGGTCTCGAAAATACGGTCGAAATCTGTCATGGGTCGGAACCTCGTGGTTTTCTGGTGGCACGAAACCCGCTTATGTCATGGGTTTCCATGCTTACAAACTACGAGGACGTCGTCGCCTCAGAAAGGTTATGTACGGACGAGGGCCGAGTGAAATGCGGACAAAGTCAGTTGCGGTAGTGGCTGGGTGGGTGGCCGGTCCAGTGTTTGAAGGCTTTGCGAAAGTTGCTGTATTCGGAGAAACCGACCCGTTCAGCGACCTCATCCAGGCTAATGTTGGAGTTGCTCAGGTAGTCGATCGCCAGGTGGGCACGCACGTCGTCCGCAAGGTTCTGGAAGCTAGTGTTGTGCTCGGTGAGATAACGCCGGAGGGAGCGGGTGCTCATCTTCAGCTCCTCGGCTACCAAGTCCATGCTGGGAAAGCGGCCAGGGGTACGACCTAGGATTCGACGGATGCTGTAGCACAGGTCGGTGACTTGCCCCTGGCGCTGCAACGATTCCACGCAGAGGGTGCGGCTCAGTTGTGCGCTGATGGAGTCGGCGGTAACCAGGGGGCAGTCCAGATATTGTGCATCGAAGATCATGCGGTTGCTGGGACTGTTGAAGTGGATCGGGCAGCGGAATAGCCGATCGTATTGCAGGCTATAGGCCGGCTTGTCGAAGGCAACCTCAATCTTCCGGGCCTTGAATGGTTTGCCGATCAGTACCGGGAAGACCGCATAAACACAGGCAAACAGCTCTTCGATCACGGTTGGCAGCAATGAACCAATGGGGTGCGGGGTATAAGCCTGCATCACGCAGTGGTCGGGGGTGAAATGGAACTCCATATCGTAGAGTGCGGGGCCCGACTGGTAGTAGTCGTGAGTGACCTCCAGCGCGCTCTTGAGGGTGGCCGAACTCATGATGGCAAACCCCAACAAGCCCCAAGTGCTAACCTTCTCCCGCTGGCCTACTACCAGGCCGAGTCCCGGCTCCGGGTAAAGTGCGAGCGCATTCTCGACAATGCGTAGCACCTGATCGTAGCGAATAAAGGTGTTCTGTTGGCGCAGATCCTGAGGCAAAAGCCCCGTACCAGCCAGCACTTCTAGGTCAGTAAAGCCCTTCTCCTTGATCACGTCGGCAAAAATCGCGACCACCTGGGTGGGCAGAACCACTTCATTGACGCTGGTGCGTGGATCGCTGATCGGGCTCATTTGATTCGATGTGTAATTATGTATGTCCAATTGTGAGTGTGCGGGGAGCAGCTGCCAAGCATATTTGAGAATTGTCACGAAAGGTCGGGGGGATTACCGGTGGATCGCAGTGCCCATCACTTCCTAGGTGGTGTGGCTTAATGATTCTGGACACCCCGATAGGGGGTTAAGCTTCGCCGATCAAAGCGGTGTTCAGGACCAGAGGATCATTTACTACAGATTTAAACTCGAAGCAGATGGCCTAGTTCTAGACCAGGGCTATTCAATATCTGAGGCCTGTAGGTTTATGGGCACAGGCCTAACGGTCGGTGTTGCGCTTATGGGTTGAGCAACTGCGTGACGAGCGCAGCGGCACAACACCACAGAAAAGTCTCCTGTTAAACAAGATCCGCCCTTTTTGGTCGATTCGCGGGAGTAGCCTCTATCCGACGAAATGGTTCGGCTAGGAGGAAGTAGCGACACAGCAACTTTTAGCTAGCCTCGCCGTGATGCTCAACTTGATAGCCTCGGTATTTGTGCTCAGTGCTACTGTCGTGAGCCAACTTGTTCAGCCAGTAGACAGAGCATCTCAAACAGCAGTGTGGCACCATTTAGTGCGGTCAGGCCGCTCGGATCCAGGGGCGGAGAGACCTCCACCAGATCGGCTCCGATAAAGTTGAGTCCGCGCAGTTCCCGCAACAACCGCTGGGCTTCCCGCATGCTGATACCGCCGGCTTCAGGGGTGCCGGTTCCGGGGGCGAACACCGGATCCAACCCGTCAATATCGAAGGTCAGGTAGACCGGGCTGTCGCCGACGATGCGTCGGGCTTCGCTAGCCACTGCTTTCCAGCCCAGATCATCGAACTCCTCGATAGTGATCACCCTCATTTCTTTGTTGCGGGAGTAATCGAGGCCATCGGAAAAATTCTGCCCGCCGCGTATACCAATCTGAACCGTTTTGAGCGGATCGATCAGCCCTTCGTCGACAGCCAAACGAAATGGTGCGCCATGGTGAAACTTAGATCCCTGATATTCGCCCCAAGTATCAGTATGGGCGTCGATATGAATTATGGCGATCGGCTGATCATGGACTTTCGCCAGAGCCTTGAGAATGGGGTAGGTGACCGAGTGATCGCCGCCAATGCCGATGGGTATCACGCCACTTTTAGCGATGGCATCATAGTATTTTTCGATATCCTGGATGGCCGCATCAAGGCTGAATAGATTGGAAAAACGCACATCACCCAGGTCAGCGATGCGCGCAATATTGAAGGGCTTGACCCCGGTTGCCACGTTGATGGCGCGCATCATGGTGGATTGGTTGCGCACCTCACGGGGGCCCATACGAGCGCCGGTTCTACAGGTGAGACCGCCGTCAAAGGGGATGCCGATGAGGCCGATATCGACTTGGCTAAGCTCTCTGACTTGGGGCGCGCGCATAAAGGTGGCGACTTCGCTGTAACGCTGACACTGGATCGGGGTGTAAGTCTCGCCGAGAATATCTTGAGTCTGATAAAAGCGGTCTATCATTTCGCGGTTCATAATGGCAGTTTCCCGAGTCGCTGATTGTTGTTATTGAAAAAAGGCAGCTGCCTCAGGGCAGCCGCCAAAAAAAGCGGTCACGTCGGGAACCGCTTTTGGAGCTCAGTTAAAGCACGGTTTGGAGTCTCCCAGAGCTTCTGCGGCCGAAGAATATTGAATGCGGTAAGCTGGCTTATAAGTAATTGGAAGTGCGAGCCCACGTGAAGGGTTGTCGCGCAAACAATCTGCTAGATTCAGCGATCGAGTGCAGAAAAAGGTGGAAAGGAACGATGAAGCCTAAAGGGCAGCTGAGTGATATGGATCTTAAGTTGCTTCGGGTTTATGTTGCTGTAGTGAAGGCAGGCGGCCTGTCCGCCGCCGAGATCAGCCTGAACATGAGCGTCTCCAATATCAGCGCCCGGTTATCCGATCTGGAGCAGCGCCTCGGGATGCGTCTGTGCGAGCGAGGGCGCCACGGCTTCTCGCTGACCGAGCAGGGGCAGCAGGTCTATGGGGCCACGCAGGAGTTGATCCAGTCCATCGAACACTTTACCGGCCAGGTGCAGGCGACCCAGGGGCATATCACCGGAGAGCTGCGTCTGATTCTCACGGATAACACGCTGTCCGATCCCAACTTCTTGATAGTGCCGATTATCCAGCGTTTCCAGTCTCAAGCGTCTCAGGTTCATATTCGATTGGATGTGGGCTCGCGTTCCGAGGTTGAACGGGCCGTCGTTAATGGCGAAGTACAACTAGGTATCACCTCCCTGACCCAGCCATTGGAAAATCTGGTGTGCCACTACCTGTATCCTGAAGAGTATTTTCTTTACTGCGGTCGCTCCCACCCCCTATTCGATCAGGGTGTCGAGACGGTGACGCAAGCGGATATCGACAATTGCTGTTTTATCGATCATGCACCGGGAAGCCATGGCTCGGATCCGATCACCGGCGCCAAACAGACTGCCACCGCTGCTGCGCTGGAGGCCCGAGCGACTCTGATCTTGGCGGGCAACCATGTCGGTTTTCTGCCCAGCCACTATTCACAACGCTGGACCCGAGCAGGACAGATGCGGGCATTGCTTCCAGAGGCAATGTGCTACAAGAAAGACATGTATGCCTTGACCAAGAAGGGGCGTGCTTCGAATGCCGCGTTGAATCTGTTTATTGAGACTTTATTGCAGGCTTATTCGCCAGCGGTGGGGGAGGGCTGAGGCATCTGTTTTGACCGGATCGTTCGGAAGGCTCGATCCGGTCAAGGACCAAGTGGATCAAGGTCGACATGCCCGTACCCGGATATCCATGAGTGCTGTTAGGGAAGCCAGAGTGCAATCTACGCGGAATACCGAAGTGTCGGCCCGAACGTGCGCGATGAGTTTGTTAGTTCGCGAGGTCAAGGGTGCGTGAGTATTCTGGTTATTGCTCGTTGCCAGCCTCCAGTGCTGCGGCAATCGTTTCGAAGGCGCGCGCCATATTCTGATAAAGCTCGCCGTCCACTTCCTCAGGATGGGAGGAGAACTTCACCCCCACCAGCTGAGCTACCGGATCGATATAGACAATTTGTCCGAATACTCCCGCGGCCATCATCGCCTGGAGGGCATTGCCGGGCAGCCACCACTGGCTTCGATAGCCGCCTTCGGGAAACAGTGCAGCATAGTACCCTTTGGCCCAAGCGGCCGAATCGCTATTGAAGCGGATATCATCGATCCAGGCCCGCGGCAGAATCTGCTGGTCGTTGAAGGTTCCGCCCTGGAGGATCATCTGGCCAAAGCGCCCCATGTCGCGAAGAGTCGCACAGAGGCCGCCATCCAGAATGGCGCTACCCGAGGGATCAACCCCGATGTAGGCGTCCCGTTCGGCGCCGAGCTTTGACCAGAGCTCACGACTCAGCAACTCCGGCAGGGCTATGCCGGTTACCCGTTCCATGATCCATCCCAGCATGTCGGTGTTGATGGAGTCATAGCTGAACCGTTGCCCATGGTCGCCGTCGCCTTTCTTCAGCAGCTGGGCAAGGTCGTACATGCTCTTGGGTCGGCCGGGGCCGCTTTCCGGGCTCCAGCCCGTCACCTGATCCAGATCCCGCAGGGAGTAACCTCCAGGCGCTTCTGGGTACTCGTCATAGTTGCTGGCGATCTGCATATCCAGCACCTGGCGAACCGTCGCATCGCCATAGGCGCTGTCCTTTAGTTCGGGAATATAGCTGGGCAGTGGGGCATCGAGATCGATCAGTCCCTGGGATACCAGAATGCCCATCAGGGTCGAGCCCACGGACTTGGTCACCGACATCAGCAGATGCTGGGCAGACGGCGCCATGCCGTTGAAATACTGTTCGGTGACGATCTTACCGCGATGGATCACCAGAAACGCGTCGGTGCTGGTTTCACACAGCAACTGCTGCAGGGGAACCACTTGGCCATCCATCTTGGTTACAGGCACATCATCCAGATAGCGGGGGGCCTGTTCAAAGACTGAGGGCGGGTGGTTGCCACGACTAACTTCCGCGGTGGGCACCAGCCTGCGCACATTCTGGAAAGCCCAGCGGCTATAGGGCGCCCGTTGCCAGTTTGCCAGGGTTACCTGTTGCTCGGGGGGAGGGGGAAATCCTTGCATCAATGGGTCAGTCAGATGTGAACGCATGATTTGCTCTCTTGTTTTCTATGTTCAGTCAGTTGAGCGGATGTTGATTGCCGAGCCGGTCATAGCAGATGGCAGGCTTAGTTTTCTGAAGGTGGGGATTTCATCAAGCCAGAGCCAACGGGGGAAGGAGCCTGCATCTGGAAGCTGGACGGTTCACCAGCGGCCGGAAGCGGATCAATCAACCGCCTATAGAACGCGTGTCCGGCCATCAGTGCCGACATGGCCGCCAGGCACCAGAAAAACCCCGGGGCGCCCCAGCGCTCCATCGTCAGCGAGATCATAAAGGGACCCAGGGTGGCGCCGATGCCACCCACCAGCAACAGGGTGCTGCTGGCGCCGACCGCCTGATCCGACGTCAGTTCGTCGTTGGTAAGCGCCAGGTAAAGTGCCAGCAGTGGGAAACAGCAGCCGCCGAACAGTAACGCCAGCAGCAGGTGACGATTGTCGGCGGCGAATCCGGTTTGCCCGCTGACGAGGGCAAACAACAGTGCGGCAAAGGCCGCAGCGCAGATCACTGAGCGCCGGTCCATGCGATCGGAGAGCTTGCCCAGGGGCCATTGCAGCAGCATGCCGCCAACCACCAACACCGCCATAAACAGCGAAATCTCATCCACCTGCATCCCCAGTTTACTGGCATAGACTGCGCCCATACCAAGCACCATGGCGTAACATGTATTGATCAGGAAGGAGCCGATCAGCCCTGTGGGGGCGAGGTGATAGAGAGCTTTGATGCTCACCGGTCGGGCGGCTTCGAAGGATGGCATTGGGGTGGCGGTGATCAGAATCGGTATGGCGGCCAGGCTGATTAGTACCGAAATCAGGGTAAATAACTCGAAACTGGCGGGATCCGCCAATTTGAGCAGGAACTGGCCGCTGGAAAGACCGGCCAACATGGTGACCATGTAGATCGACAACAACTGGCCACGGCTGCGGTTGTTGGCTGCCTGGTTCAACCAGCTTTCGGCGACCACATAGATCGCCGAAACGGCAAAGCCGGTGAGCAGGCGCATCAGTCCCCAGGTCCAGGGATCAATGATCAGGGAGTGAACCAAAATGGTGATGGATGCCAGTGCAGTCAGTGCTGCGAAAGCGCGAATGTGCCCTACTCGCTGGAGAATCTTCGGCGCGCGCAGTGAACCGAGCAGAAAGCCAACGTAGTAGGCCGACATCAGTAGCCCAGTTACCCGGATATCGAAGCCTTCCAGTTCAGCACGGATTCCCAGCAGTGAGCCCTGAGCGCCGATACAGACGCCGATAATGCCGAGGCCGAAGAACAACGGCCAGACGCTGGTAAGGGTTTTACGCATCATGTCAGGGGATCCGTCGTTGGAGCCAAGAGGCTAGAGTAGAGCCTGCCATCACGCCTTAGCGGCGCGAGAACGGCAGGATAAAGAGCAGATAGCCGCCCAGTGCAGCAGCGCTGATCAGGTTCACCGAGAAGTAGCTGCCACCAGTTATAAAAGCCCCGGCCAGGGCAGGTCCAAGGGCCAGTCCGGCGCCTTGAAATGCGGGAATCAGCGCCGTGTATCGGCCCTCGGTATCGCAACTGATCAGCGCGCCAACCTGATAAGCGATGCCGAAGTTCCAGCTGAAGGCAAAGATCGAAAAGATAACGGCGAAGACGATTGCACTCATCTCACCATGGAACAGGCCGAGCGCTACCAACTGCACCGCAATGGCGATGAGGATTGGCCAAAAACGACCAAAGCGGACATCCATCCAGACCGAAAGTACGGCCCCTAGCAGGGAGGCGAGGGAGGTTAACGCGAGTAAATTACCGATGGTCTGAGCATCGAGCCCGCCCGTTGCGGCGATGCGCTCACCATAGGCCCAGATTGCCCCCTGGCCGATAAAGAACAGAGCCATGGCTATCAGTATCGAGAAAACGGCGAGTTTTGCCGAGACCGGCAGGCCTGCGGCTTCACCTCGATGCAAATCTTCGGCATGGCCAGTACTGGGAAACCATTTCACCAATCCCATTGCCAGCAGTGCCAGTGAGCTGAACAGGTAGTAGAAACTGTTCACTCCCCAGTGCGCCTGCATCGATGGTGCGGCGAAAAAAGCGATAGCTTGTGCCAACACCTGAATGGCAACGAACAATCCCATATAGCGATCCGGGCGGGTGGTGTTGGCGATCACGCTATAGGTCAGCACGGCTGCACAACCGCCCCCCAGGCCGGTAACGAAGCGCAGCAGCATCAGTGAGCCGTAATCGGTGACGTTGAGGCAGAGCAGGTTGCCGATGATCAGTGCCGCCATGGACATCAGCCCCGCGAGGCGCCAGTTGAGCCGCTTGATCCAGAACAGGGCTGCAACGCTGGCTACGGCCATTCCGGCCAGATCCATCGACGCCAGATTGCCCAGTTGACCGTCATCGAAGCCGTTGGACGCCAGTGCACCTACGAACATTGGCATCATGAGGAATACGAAGAGGCCGATGGTGCCGAACAAGATGGCAGCCCACACCCCGCCCCCGGACACCTGACTGCTTTCCACGGCGGGGAGCTGTGCCACAGCTATTGCTCCGATGGAGTTACTCATAACAACAAACCTTTATTATTTTAGCTTTTATTTGCCTGGCTTCAGCTTGGTGCCGACTGTTGTTGGCGAGTAGGCTCGATTCGGTCAGCCATCGGGTGACATTCGGCCAAGGCGTAGCCAGTCATCCGTTGTTGCAGGCTAGCGCCACTTGGGTATCGCCATCAGCTGTCCGCGCTAATTGGGTTGCCAGCATGGTCAGTGCCATGGCAGCAAGCGTGAAGAACACCGCCCACAGGTAGCCGAACCCGAAGCCGACCTGCGCCAAAATTGCGCCCAGCACCCCAGGTCCGATGGCACCGCCAGCGGCGAGGATAAAGGCGATCATCACCGTATAGCGGCCATTGCGATCGGTTTCGGTGATCAGTGCCATCTGTGTGGCCGAGACGAACTGCAGCAAGGCGTTGAGGGCGCAGGCGGCAACGGCAAAAACCACTACACCGTTGGCAAAATGCAGCAAGGCCACGCAGGCAAGGGTCAGCCCCATGCCGCCGAGGATAGGTTTGCGATGACCGAAGCGCTGGCCCATCAAGGCGCAGAGCATGGCGCCCAATAAGCCCGTTACCAGGGACAGGGTCAGCAGGGTGCCGAGGGTGTCTGGGGTCACGCCGTTTATTTCACCGATCCGCTCCATAAAGCCCCAGAGGCCACTGAAGGTCCCGAACTGGAAGAACAGTGCTAGGGCGGCCATGGCTGCCGGCCTGTTCAGGCCGTTTCCTGCAGTCTTGCTGGTTGAATGTTGCTCGACGGCCTTGAGGAAGTTCTTTGGCAGTCCAAGCAGCGACAGTGCCGACAAACTGTACAGGGCGACGATGCCGCCGATAAAACCGTCGTAACCAAAAGCTTCGATCACCAGAGTGGTCATCGCCAGCATTAATACTCCCGCTACCAGCATCTCAGTCATTATTTTCCAGCCATAGGCACGATCTGGATTTCTGGCCGCCGACACTACCCCGAGCGAGAGGGTGAAAATGACTCCAGAGCCCAGCCCTAGCAGCCCCATGACGTAGTGGATCTGCTCGGTGGGTGCCGTTTTTAGCAGGAAGGACGCGATGACGATGAGCAGATAGCCGAACACACCGCAGGTTTTCCAGGGCAGGCGAGGCATCCACAACGGGGCGAGCAGGGCAATTAGGGCGAAGCCTGTCAGGTAGGCGGTGCCTAACAGCCCCAGTTGTTCGTCATTGAAGCCGAAAGCTCCGGCGATATTTCCGAGAAACAGCGGGAAGGCGTTGAACACTAGGGCGCCGGCTGCCGAAAGCACACAGGCGGCAGTTAGGGCGCGAGTACTGATCTGATGGTGAATTCTCATGGCAATTTCTCTTTTTTGTTGTTGCTGTAGGCGGAGACATTTCCGGAGGATCAAGCCGCCCTCAGGAGGCGGCCTAGCCTGCTAAGGACGACCCGCAAGATAGGCATCGGCCAGCGCCACGACCCTGTCGATCAGATCTGCGGTGAGTGCCTTGGCGGTTTCGGTATCCTTGCGGGTATGAACCCAGCCCAAATACACCAGTCCCCGCACCAGGAAGAAGGTGGGTAGCATCGCCAAATGGGCTTGTGGGAGTTCGCGCACGTAGCGGTAGCACTCGATCATCGAGGCCAGGATGTCGTCGAAATTGTCCTCGCCGATATGGAAGAACAGCGAGGTGGCAAACTCGAACAGGTGCCAGCCGAAGCCAGCGTCATCGAAGTCGATAATGCGAATGCCATCGGCCGTCATCAGCAGATTTTCGGGTAGAAAATCGTTGTGGATCAGGCCGTAGCGATCCGGGCTTTGACCGAACGCCTTTAACTTTTGCTTGGCTATATCCCGGGCGAGGCAGAGCAGTACCCGCTGCGCGTCGAACAGAGGCTCCAGCTCGCAGAACCGGCCCCAGATCGGATTATCGCCGACCAAACCATCGGCATCCCAGGCGTCGCGGATGAAGGAGGGAGGGCGTTGCCAGTCTTCGCTCTGGTTATGCAGGCGGCCGGCCAACTCTCCCACCACTCGGTAGCTCTCCACCTGCTGGGCCGGATCGAAGTCGTGGTCATTGTCAATCGAACCCAGGGGGGCTCCCTCGACCCAGCCCAGCAGGTCGCATTGGTGAGGCCGGGGGATGGTGTCGATGGCAACGTTCTTGAACAGTTCGCCATCGATGGTCGGGATGATAGGTGGCGTGCAGACGCCGGCCTGGTTCAGTGCCCGCATCCACAGCAGCTCGGAATGCAACGCGGCATCTGAGTGGTAGCCGAAACGGTGCACCCGAAGTGCATAGCGGCGCTGGGAGGAGGCGTCGATCACGCTGAAGACGGCATTTTCCCGGTGTTTGGTCAGGGAAATGGCGGCGTCATCGATGCCCCAATACTTGAGCGCCTCCCGGGCCAGTTCTTGAAAATGGCGCGCCTGTTGAGGTGAGGCAAGTGTAAGGACTTTATCCATGGCTACCTCGTGGGTCGTTGTTATCGTCTTGGTGGAGACTGCCGCCCCGGGTTATTTGGATGGATTAATGCTCATCGGGATGCCCTTGTCCTCGACCCGCTCGGCCACACGGATGGCGGCTTCGAATTTATCCAGTGCTTCGTCGCAGAAGGCCCGGTCGATCAAGAGGCCTGCTTTGAACTGCAGCACTGAGGGGTCGAACCCGGCGAAGATCGCCCACAGTCCCTGGTCGAACAGGGCTTTCATCATGTGAATGCCGCCGTTAGGGCTGTCGAACTTGAGGCCCATTACCACTCCCTGACTGCGAATTTCCTTGAGGTAGGGGTGGCGTTGCTGGATATCCGCAAGGCCGGTTCGGAGATAGTCGGCGGTGCTGCGGGTCTGTACGAGGGTGGCGAAATCGCTGCAGATCGCCAATACCTTGCTGGCAACCGCGCAACCGATCTCGCTACCGCCGAAGGTGGAGACGTGCCCCCAGCCGTTGTCGATCAGCCAGGACCCGACCCGCTCACTCATCACCGCGGCGGCGATCGGGTATAGCCCAGCGGACAGCCCCTTGCCGGTGACCAAGATATCCGGCTCAACCCCCCAGCACTGGACGGCCCAGAGCTCGCCGCAGCGTCCCAGGCCAACTTGTACCTCGTCGGCGATAAACAGGCTGCCGTAGCGCTCGCACAGAGCCTTGACTCCGGGCAGGTAATCATTGGTTGGCATCGTGAAGCCAGCCGTAGCCGGGATCACTTCCATCAGTACGGCGGCCACATCCTCGCTGGCCAGCGCCGCGTCCATCGCTGCCAGGTCGTTGAAAGGCACGGTGTGGAAATCGTCGGCGCAGTCGGAGTGGAAATAGCGGGAGTTGGATGGATCGCCGGCGGCGCCGGATAGGCCGGTGCGACCATGGAAGGCTGTGTCCAGTGCCACGATCTTGCGTCGTCCGGTGGCGTAACGAGCGGATTTGATTGCCACATCGTTGGCTTCGCTGCCGCTGCTGGTAAGCACGCTGTAGTGGAGTGAGCCACCAGGCGACAGGTGCGACAGCTGTTCGGCCAATTTGGTCCGGTAGGGGGACGCGAAGTGGTGGTTGCCTATATCCAAGGTTGTCAGTGCCTGGTTTAACACCTCCAGCACTTCGGGGTTGCGGTGTCCGACATTGTAGGTGCCGCCATTTAGGTGGAAGTCCATGAACTCCTTACCGTCGATATCCCAGAACCGATAACCCTCTCGGCGACCGATCACCAGATCGATGCCCATCTGACTGAAGGTATTGATGCGCCCTGGGATCAGGTGATCGTGGGCCTTGCGCAGGGCCTGTTGTTTCAACATCGAGGTACTGACTGGAGTCTGCAGAATGTTCATGGCTTCATCTCGGGAGCTTTTAGATGAGCACCAGCCATCGGCTGACCCTGCGGGGCCAAGGTCGATTTCCTGAATACTCTTTTTTATTTAATCGCGGCGGGGGAGTGTTGGTTAGGTTGTAGGTGGCCAAGTTGTGGGTGAATAGCGGTCAGGGCCGGTAGTTCTTTAGGGGGGGCGAAGATGACCATTTTTTCAAATCGCGGCTTTATAGGTCGCTGGGGTACTGGCTTGCATTTTTCGAGTGGCCATACATTTCCATTGCTTCCTAGTGTCCTGAGCGGTTAGTTCGATTATCGAAAAATATGTCGATATACTGACCAGACTTCGACCTCACTGAGCAGTAGTGCGCATGGCCAAACCCGCCGCCCCATTCGTTTTAACGCCATCTGACCAAGCCACACTACAAGGCTGGTCGCGGATGGGCTCGCTGGCACAACGTCTCGGGCTGCGGGCCAGAATTCTGCTGTTATTGGCGGATGGATTAACGCCCAAAGACGTCAGCCATCAGCTCCAGGTCTCAGCGCCGGTGGTGTTCAAATGGCGAAAGCGCTATCTGGAGGCGGGTCTTGAGGGCTTGAACGACCTGCCTCGAAGTGGCCAGCCTCGCAAGCTCAGCACTCAAAAAATGAAGGAGATTCTTACCCTGACCACCCAGCGCGTGCCTCGTGAGGCGACGCATTGGAGTGTGCGCTTGATGGCCAAATATGCCGCCGTTACGGCTTGGCAAGTGCGACAAGTCTGGGCCGCTTCCGACCTTAAACCCCATCGTTTGAAAACGTTCAAGATCAGCAACGATCCGCATTTTGCCGATAAGGTCGTCGATGTCGTCGGGCTTTATCTGAACCCGCCGGATAACGCCATCGTGCTGTCGGTTGATGAGAAAACCCAGATCCAGGCACTGGATCGCACACAACCGATGTTGCCGCTACGCCCTGGCCAGATCGAGCGACGCACGCATGATTACAAACGCCATGGCACCGCCAGTCTGTATGCCGCTTTTGACATCCTGACCGGCCAGGTTATCGGGCGGATAACCCAACGCCATCGGGCCAAAGAGTTTCTGGCCTTCCTGCGACAGATCGACCGCGCGACGCCCGCAGAGCTTGACCTGCATGTGATTCTGGACAACAGCTCGACGCACAAAACACCGGCCATCAAACAATGGCTGGAGAAGCACCCGCGTTTCAAACTGCACTTCACGCCGACCAGTGCTTCGTGGCTGAACGCCGTGGAAGGCTGGTTCGCGCAGCTGGAAAGGCGAGCACTGTATCGGGGTGTTTTCACCAGCGTGGCCGAACTGAAAGCGGCTATTCGTCAATTTATCGAGGCCCACAATGACCTTTCGGCGAAGCCCTTCAAGTGGAACAAGACGGCTGAATCCATCATTAGCTCTGTGAACAAAGCAAAGCTGGGAGCGATAAAAAATAAGTTATTGAATTAACCGCTCAAGACACTAGGCGCTGAAGAGCGAGGCAGCACTTGAAATGCGCTGCACCTAATATGTCCGAATTTCACCCCTCAGTTGGCCGAAAGCACGCTACAGACCCTTGAGTAGCCGCGATATATTCAGCTCCAGCCAATTAATAATGTCGACTCAATAAGCATGGCTGAGCAGGAGCAACCGTAACTAGTTATCCCGGGGGCATGGGCTGCAACAACATGATTGGCCAAGTTGAAATGCAGTTCTCCCCAGTTAATAGCTCCATTGCCAACAATAATAATGAGGGGCGGTTGCAGGAGCTGAGTGCAACACGGTTATTGAATCGAAGTGGGAGTATCGTGCCGCATCGCATTGGCCTTTTGCATCACCTCACTCATCACTTCGATCGGACATTTGAAATCGAAGCGTTTACGTGGGCGCATATTCAGTTGCAAGGCAATGGCATCCAGCTGTTCTTGGCTGTGTCCCGACAAGTCCATCCCTTTGGGCAGGTACTGGCGGATCAGCCCGTTGATATTTTCATTACTGCCACGCTGCCAAGGGCTGTGCGGGTCGCAGAAGTAAATCGCCACCCCGGTGTTCTGGGTGATCTCGGCATGTCGCGCCATCTCTCGGCCCTGGTCGTAAGTCATGCTCCTGCGCATCGCCAGCGGCATGCTATTGAGCGCGGCGCTGAAGCCCTCCATCGCCGAGGTTGCCGTCGCGTCATTCATCTTCACCAGCATCAGATAGCCACTGGTGCGTTCCACCAACGTGCCTACGGACGAGGCGTTGGCCTTGCCTTTGATCAGATCACCTTCCCAATGCCCCGGCATCAGCCGGTCTTCAATCTCCGGCGGGCGCACGTGAATGCTGACCATCTCGGGAATCTGGCCGCGTCGATCCACGCCGCCCGAGCGTGGTCGGCGGGCCGTTTTGCCTTGGCGCAGACAGATGATCAGTTCCTTGCGCAGTTCGCCGACCGGCAGGGCATAGATCGCGTTATAGATCGTCTCGCGGCAGACGTAGGCATCTCTAAGGTTGGGAATATTCATGCTGCGTAGCTTGCCGGCAATCTGCTCGGGAGACAAACGCTCGCGCAGCATATGGGCCACCAACTCGAAGCGTTCACTACCCGGCAACAGCTTTCGCATGGGTCGACAGGTTTGACGGCGGGCATGCATCTGTTGCTGGGCCGCACGGGCTGAGTAACTCCCACAGACCTCTCGATTGCGGCGCAACTCCCGACTGATGGTCGAGGGAGATCGTTCGATCAGCCGAGCAATCCGACGCTGGCTGAGGCCCTGGACATGACCGATTTGAATGGCGGCGCGTTCTTCGACGCTGAGTTCGTGATAGGACATGGGGCAGCACCGTACCGGAAAGGTCAGGTGTTGCACTCAGTTTTTGCCGCCGCCCACTTTTGCGCTGGATCGATCACCTATCCAAACTCGGCCGGGTGGGAGAAACCATCGATCGTGTCGAACAGGCGACCATCGATGCTATAAACAATAGGCTCCAATGGCCTCATTTGGGCGGTGTTGCTTACCCTTCCGAGTGGATGATTCCACCCTCTGCTCAAATAGTGACAAGCAAACAAACCGGGTATGTCCAACATATTGATGTACAGGCATTAGGTGCCATTGCCACCGCGTGCGAGATTCAGATCTTTCTGGAGATCCTTCCCGGAAGCTTTGTGCATTTGGGCATGCCGCTTGCCCGAACGGTGAGTTTGAACAAGGAGCGCGTAGATGAGTTGCACTCCAGCAGCGAAAAAATACTGGCATGTCTGACCGTAGGCGTACGCCGAACATTTGAACACGATCCCAGGTTTGGGCTGTCAGTGTTGTCGGAGATCGCCTCCCGAGCTTTATCGCCAGCAGTCAATGATCCCGGGACTGCAATTGACGTGATTGGCCGTGGGGTCAGAAGCCTCACCGACTGGGGTAGGCCCCCAGACTCTACAGCGATGATCGATACAGATTGCGAGCAGGTTTATCTTCGCGGGCTGGTAGTAGACGACTTATTCGATGACTTTTTCGCACCGATTGCCAGAGACGGCGCGAGCCTGCTTGAGGTTGACCTGCGCATGATGAAGGCCCTGGCCAGTCTTGCGCAGATAAATCCGGATGTGTTCAGCAGTGCATGTATCCGGCATGCGAACCTTCTACTCAAGCACGCAGCCACTGCACTGACGTTGGAGGAAGATAGAAAGAAGCTCCACGAAATGGCTCAACAGCTGGTGTGCTAGTACGACTTATTGAGTGGCTTTTCGCGCAGTAGCATCACCATCCGAAGATTGCAAAAAACCGCGAGCCAACTGTTAATGCAACTCGGGCCCCATCCTTGCACTGACTGCTTTGGCAATCAGCGCGACGGCCATAAGGCTGATCACCATGCCATGGCTATCGATCATCTCCATGACGATGACCGCGGAGGTGATGGGCGATTGCGTTACGGCCGCTACCCGATGGGTGGAACTATCGATGGGCAGTACGGCGACCACATCCTGCTGGCACCGCCGTTCATTCTTGAGGACCATCATCTGGATGAGATCGCCGATAAACTCCTGAGCGCCGTGAATATCACGCTCAAAGGTCTGTGAGGGAGTAACGGCATGGCTATTCAATCACGACTGACTTCGCTGACCGAAACGCAAATGGATGATGCTCAACGCGCCGTTCTCAGGGAAATTCTCAGCGGCCCGCGAGGCTATCTGGACGGGCCGTCCTGGCCTGGATTCACAGTCCTTAGCTGGCCAGCCATGCGCAGCGATTGGGTGCGTTCTGTCGCTATAACACTCGGCTGGAATTGCGTTTGACCGAACTGGCAATCCTGTTCACCGCGTCATGGTGGCAGTCCCAGGCCGAGTGGCAAATTCATAAACCGATCGCGCGCTCGACGGGTTTGTCTGAACCGATAATCGAGGCGCTGCGTCAGCAGACACTCCCGCAATTCACCAATGAAGATGAACTTCTGGTTTATCGACTGGGCAAGACTCTGGACGAGACTCGTCGTATCGACGACGCTCTTTATGCACACGCTATTCAATCGTTTGGAGACCCCGCTGTCGTCGAGCTGATAGGTGTCTTCGGATATTACGCATTTGTCGCGATGACGCTAAACGTCTTCTCTGTTCGCCGTGATTCTGATACACCGTTGCCGTTCGTAGAGCCGCCGGTATTAAATGTGCCCCGCAAGCTTACGGGACACATTTCATGCGTTGGGTCGTCGAGCTTCGTCGGTCAACCATTCGATGTATCGGCGTGCCGTATTGCTGAGCACTATCTGGCGCAGCGTCAGCAGGTAATAGACTTGCTCATGACGCATCGTCAACGCTGGGCAGAATGACCATTCAGCCACTGCGCAAGGGCCTCTCGGTGAGCTTCAGGGCGCACAGCGCTTCATCAAAGTCCGAAGTACTGATGCGCGGCAGCTTTGGCATCCTTGCCGTCAAAGGTGGTCAGTCCATCCAGCCACGGGTCGAGCCACTGCGGATTGCGAGTGATCCAGGCCTTGGCCATTTGAAGCGGATCTTTCTTATCGAGAATGCCCACCATCAGTTCACTTTCCATCTGAACGTCAAACTTCATGTTGCTGATCAGCTTCGCGGTGTTCGGGCAGCGCTGGGCATAGTCCGGTGTAGTCACGGTATAGACCGTCGCGGCGCCATAATTGGGGCCGAACACCTGATCCCCTCCGGAAAGGTACGTCATCTTGAATTCCAGGTTCATCGGGTGCGGAGCCCAGCCCAGGAACAGGATCGCTTTCTCGCGCCTGATCGCCCGCGAAACCTGCATGCGCATCGCCGTCTCACTGGACTCAACTAACTGGAAGTCACCCAGGCCGTAGAGGTTTTCCTTGATCATTTTTCTCAGCGAGGAGTTGCCACCGCTGCCCGGCTCGATACCATAGATTTTGCCGTCCAGTTCGTCCTTGAACTTGGCGATATCGGCAAAAGTGCGCAGGCCTTTCTCGGCCAAGAAATCAGGCACGGCCAGGGTGTACTTGGCGCCTGTCAGGTTTGCCGGTTGCAGCTTGATGATCTTTCCTTCCTTGATCAGTGGCTCCACGGTCGGATCAAGGGCGGGTGACCAGTAATCAAGAAACGCATCCAACTGGCCATTGTGTATCGAGGCCAGCGCGATCGGCACTGCAACCAGGATTTTGGACGGCTTGTAGCCGATAGCTTCGGCCACGGCCATGGTCAGACCATTGTTCGCCGAGTTATCGGCCCAGCCAAGATCAGCCAGCCGTACCGCCTGACATTGTGCAGGCTCCGAAGCTGCGAAAATATTATGGGCGAACAGGGCGAGAGCTGCAGCGGTGAGGCGCAGGGCGGGCTTGTTCATTAATGGACTCCGAGGGTGTCTTAAAGGCGAAAGGTGGCGAATGTAGGTTCGTCCTGAGCAAGGATCAACGCGACCAACGAACTGCTCAGTTTTGGCGCTTGCCGGTCATATGGATGCCGATTTTCCAAGTGAGCGCGAGTGAGGGGATCGTCTGGCAGGATGTTGCCGAAATGCTTGCGGTAGGGCTGGAAAACTGAGCACTGGACCCAACGCCGCGCGCCGTGGCGACGCGCTGGATCGACGGAGGTCTTGCCCGCAAGAGTCGATGTGCGTGACTCAGGCGTAATTGCCGGCAATAGTGAGAAGGGGAGCAATCAATGTGTGTTTTGAACAAGCGTTCAAGGTGGCGTCGAGACAGGTTCATGGAAGCGGCAAGTTTGTCAAAATCAATCATCACCGGCAGTTCCTGTTCAAGGCTGGCCAATGCCTGACGCACCTTTAACGGCTGGCGATGGCGCAGTTGTGCAGGCGCGCTGAAGTCAATCAAGGGGAGGGTGATTCGATTATCTTGAAAGTGCATGTCTTAATCCTTTATTGTATTTATTGGATTGAACACTTGCAATCGGGATCGAGCGTTTTGGTTCCTCCTGGAATGAGAAGAGGACGGAACATCGGTTCCATCCTCTGGCAGTGCTTAGCTAGGAAGGAACTCTTTGGCCCAGCCCAGGCTGGCGATGTTGCGTTCGATCATCGAATTAACCTCGGCCTCGCTGTAACCCATTTCGGCCAATACTTCGCGGGTGGAATGGCCCCAGCGCTCTGGCAGAGTGACTGCCTTGATGCTGGCCTCACTCGGCCGGATCGCCAGGTGGTCGATCTGGGTCAGGCAATGGCCGCTGGGGTGCTCTGGGTGAACCGAGAAAGCAACGCTGCCAAGGTCGATACCGACGGTGCCGTCGCCATCTCGGCTGTAAAGCTCGCGCAAGGTTTCAATCGATAGTGGTTCCGCCGCGGCGATATTGGCTGCCTGCAGTTGTTCAGCCCAGTAAGCCGCTGGAGCGGATTGAAGGGCGGTTTTGAGGAACACGCCAACATCCGCCGCCGAGCGGATACCGGCTAGGCCCTCGATGCGTTCAAGCTGCGGTAGCTCGGCAGCGTTGGAGTCAAGGTAGAGCCAGCCCTCGGCGGTTTTGTAGAAATGCGACAGGGCATTGTGGCCCAGCACTTCGCGGCCTGAAGGTTCATTGAACGGCGCACGCCCAGCATAATCGAAGGCGAAAGACAGCTGCGCCAGGTTCGTGATGGCCGACAGCGAAGTACGCGATCGTGTCGCCTGACCAGTCTTCATCTTGTGGTAGATCGATACCGCCATGCCCAGGCCGGCAGCGAAACCGCAGTTGACGTCCAAGGTGCCGAGGTGAGCGTGCTCCTCCGGGGTCTGTGGGCCCCCAAAACGGCTCATGATGCCGCTGTGCGCCTGGATGATGTCGTCATAGCCGATGTAGTTGCTTTTTGGTCCGGGCAGTGGGCCGCCGAGACAGTCCAGGCGGCAGAACAGCACGCCCGGATTGACCGCCTGCAGGCTGTCGTTGTCCAGCCCCAGGGCTTTGAGCTGGCGATCAGCGGCGTTGATCACCACCATGTCCACCGAGCGCACCAGGCGGTTGAACACCTCGCGGCCTTCGGCGCTCATAATGTCGACCAGCGCACTGCGCTTGCCCATGCCGGTCTGGAAGGTGAATAGGGTGCCAATCAGCGGGTCGTACATGGGTTTGACGGTGTCGAGCTTGATCACCTCGGCACCGAAACGGGCAAGGAACGCAGTCGAATGGGGGCCGGCGATCACGTTGGTGAGGTCAAGGATGCGCAGCCCGTCGAGCCAACCGGTATCGCTTGCCGCCTGCACAGCATCACCAACCGGGAAGCTGGTCGGATGAGCGGCAGCGACCTCACGCAGTTCGGCCAGCGCTTCGGCGAAGCTGACGGTCTTGCGTGGACGTGGCGTGACCATCTGCTCGGCGCATTCTTCCAGCCAGGCGAAGGGTCCAGGCTGCTTCATCAGGCCGTATTCAGGGTCGTTGACCTCTACAATCAGGCCCGCTGTGTTGGTGTGCTCGTGATTGACCCACTCTTGGGTGGTGCGGTGTGGCGCGCCGGGAATCTGGCCTTCGCCGAAGATCGTGCCCCACTCCTCGGACGTCTTGGTCAGGAAGGCCTGCTTCATCTTCGCCGAGATATGGTCGGCCCACTTTTTCGGTAGCGGGTAGACACCGATGGAGGTCTCACCGTCCCACTCGCTGATCGGAGCGTGTAGATCGTTGACTTCCGGTAGGCCATCGGCGACCAGCTCGTCGTAGATCCCCAGTACCTGCAGGGCGCGTTTGGCGTGATTCCGGTGGGACGGGCAAACGCAATAGAACATGCGGTCGTCGGAGCACTTATAGGTGCGGTAGAAGGGATCGAGGTATTCCTGCAGGTCCTCGTAGCTGAGATCCATCGCAATGTTATTGGCCTTGCGGTGCTCGATTTCCAGCTCGCGCATGGTCTTGTACCGTTCGGGCAGGCCTTCAATAACATAGGAGTTATACGACAAGCCTTCCATAAGTGCAGAAATCACCGGCACTTCAATAGCATCACCGCGACCAGTGCGCTCGCGGGCCTGCAGGGCGAGGGCGACGGAGGCAGCAGCCAGAGTGGTGGCGTAGGCCGAGCCTAATGGCAGTGGTGAGAAGCTTGGATTTAGGCCCAGCAACACGCGGTTGAATCCCATGTCAGTGAAGGCCCCAGCTGTTGCGGCTACCACGGCTTCGGTTGCTTTCCAGTCTCGGCGCAGTTCGTCGTTGCTGGCAAAACCCGGCACCGATAGGGTGATCAGTTCAGGGCGGGCTTCACGCAGTTCGGTGAAGTCAATGCCCAGTTTCTGCATGACGCCGGGGCGGAAACTTTCAATGACGATGTCCGCCTGTTCGATCAGCGCTAGGGCCTGAGCCAAGCCCTCCGCGGACTTGAGGTCCAAGCGCAGGCAGCTTTTATTGCGGTTGAGCACAGCATTAGCCGGGTGATCCCACTGTGGGCCTTGCGGAGGGTCGATATGTACCACGCTGGCACCCAGGTCAGCGAGGGTCATGGCCACGGCCGGGGCGGCGATCTGCTGGCCGAAGTCGACAACGCGAACACCGGTCAAAGGCAATTGATTGTTGTTGTTGTTCATTTCACTGATCCCTCTAAGAGCGCTTCAGTCCGTGGCCAAAACAGCCAGGGTGGACATGGTGTTGAGTGTTCAGCGGGCCGTTATCACGGTGCCGAGTAATAATCGCCGAAAATAAAAATTAACTTACAGGCACTAAATGATGGGGCTTCTAAAATTGCGGCCAAGCCAGATTCTGGGTCGCTCTCTGTTCATCGTGGCGCTTGTTAGTAATGACCTTTATTTCGGTACTGCCGATACTAAGAATTAATATGTTCATGGACCAGCAAAAAAAAATTGGCCTTAGACAGGGTTTTGCTTATGGCTGAAACGGGGCGTGTAATTACGCCGATGTTCTACTGCTCGGAAAGAAGCCTGCTAGCGCCGGATAGCATGGCGTGACGCTCAGAGAAACCCGCGAGCCATAAAAAATAATGGGTCAAAGGTCACTATTTTATTGCTTCTCAAGGTCTTTTATCTTCATAACAATAGGTTTCGTATCGATTTAAGGCCTTTAACGAGTCAAACGATTCGAGAAGCATGTCTCGACCGGGCTGCGCACATGACCTGGCTAGTAATGCAGGGGTACGCAGTGGCATAGCCGGCTGGAGCTTGCAGGTTCTCACATGGTTCGCGTGATCGACGCGGATGCGAGAGTTAACCAACAGCTATAGAGGTGTACGATGAAAATAAATATAAGAAACTCGCACATGCAGAGGGGCGGGCAATGACTGATCAAGTAAACAAACTGCCTTCGTCCGGGCCATTTGTAGACGCTAGCCCCGTGATGTCTATTGGTGCGGCGCTATTGGTTGTTGCTTTTGTCTTATTTACCGTGCTGCAACCAGAATATGCTGGACATCTATATGGTGCGGCCAAGGATTTTATTTCAACTAAGTTGGGCTGGTATTACATCGGGCTGATGAGTTTCTTTCTGTTCGTTGCTGTCTGGCTGATTTTCAGTCGGTATGGAAATATTCGTCTGGGTCAGGACAGCGATCGGCCAGAATTTAGTAACTTCTCCTGGTTCGCCATGTTGTTCGGTGCCGGTATCGGCATCGGTATTCTGTTCTGGAGCATCGCGGAGCCTATCAATCACTATCAGGGCAACCCGCTGATTGGCGATGCACAGAAAATGACCGCAGCAGCCGCGCAGGTGGCGATGCGCATCTCAATCTTCCATTGGGGGCTGCATGGCTGGGGCCTGTTTGCGATGTTCGGCCTGATGCTGTGCTACTTCACATATCGCAAAGGCCTGCCGCTGTCGATTCGTTCCACTCTCTATCCGTTACTGGGCGAGCGTATCTACGGCCCACTGGGCCATGCCGCCGATCTACTGGCAGTATTCGGTACGGTGTTTGGTATCGCCACATCGCTAGGTCTAGGCGCACAGCAGATGAACGCTGGGCTGAACTACCTACTGGGCTTCGAGATTTCGGTCAGCAACCAAATCCTGCTGATCGCGGTAATCTCGGTGATCGCTACGGCGTCGGTGCTCAGCGGCGTGAACAAGGGTATTCGCATGCTCAGCGAGCTGAATATGCATCTCACCATCCTGATTCTGGCGCTGTTTGTAATCTTCGGTCCGACAGCCTACCTGCTCGGCGCCTTCGTCACCAACATCGGTGATTACTTGGTTCATGCGGTTGAGTTGGGGATGTGGGTCGATCCTGATCCTAAGGGTCAATGGCAGGGGTGGTGGACCATTTTCTACTGGGGGTGGTGGATTGCTTGGGCGCCCTTTGTCGGCATGTTCATCGCGCGTATTTCTAAAGGTCGGACCTTGCGTGAGTTTGTCCTTGGTGTGCTGATCGCGCCGACTGTACTGGCGGCCTTCTGGATCACCATGTTCGGTAATAGTGCGATCTACATCGAGTTGTTCGGCGGTGGAGGAGTGACTGCAGCAGTCAACGAAGACATCACTATGGCGCTGTTCAAGACCATTGAGCTGATGAGCCTTGGTCAGTGGTTGAGCCTTCTGATGTCAGCAATCTGCACCCTGATGCTGGTGACCTACTTCGTCACCTCGGCAGACTCGGCAACGTTGGTAATCTGCACCCTGATCTGTATGGGCAACCAACACCCGCCTGCGCGCTACCGGATCTTCTGGGGCCTAGCGATTGGTGCCGTGGCGGCGGTGTTACTGCTCGCCGGGGGGCTAAAAGCCTTGCAGACGGCCTCGATCGTGGCGGCTCTGCCAATCTCATTCGTCGCCCTATTAGCCTTATATGGCTTCTTCAAGGCGCTTCGCCATGAGGTTGTGCGAACCGATTTGGCAGCCAGCTACGAGAATGCCGAAACCCAACAGGTGTCAGCACACCTAAAACCAGCGGTCGCCACCTCCGTCACGACCTGAGTGGCAGCAGCACCCTGCGCGCCAGGGACCGCAGTTTACTTTATCAAACGATCACCACGGCAAGGGGCGCGCACTGATTACGCTCCCCACTGCCTGTCCCCCGGAATTAGCGGAGTTGCCATGTCTACTCAAGTAATCCTTCCTCGCATCATGCAAATCGGCGAGGACGCCAGCCAGGACATTCACATCGTGATGGCTAACCTGGGCTGCAGCCGACCATTGATCATCACGGATCAGATGATGGTCAAACTCGGTTATGCCGGACGCATCCAGCAGCGCCTGGCGCGCGAAGGCATAAGCGCCGAAGTGTTCGACGAGACGGTGCCAGAGCCAACGGTCGCCTCGATCCAGGCCGGCGTGGCCAAGGCACGCGAGGGCGATTACGACTGCATCATCGCCCTCGGTGGCGGCAGCCCAATCGACAGCGCCAAGGCCATCGCCATCCTCGCCAAGCACGGTGGCGAAATGCGCGACTATAAGTTTCCGCGAATCGTCGTCGAATCGGGTCTACCAATCATCGCAGTGCCAACCACCGCTGGCACCGGCTCTGAAGTCACCCGGGTGACCATCATCGCCGACGAGAAAACCGATGAGAAAATGCTCTGTGTCGGCATCGGTTTTATGCCGGTGGCAGCGCTTATCGACTTCAGCCTGACCCTCAGCCTGCCGCCGCGCATTACCGCTGACACTGGTATCGACGCGCTTACCCACGCCATGGAAGCCTACGTCAGCAAGAAGGCCAGCTTGTATAGCGACAGCCAGGCCCTGCAAGCCATGCGCTTGATCGGCCCGAACCTGCGCCGTGCCTATCACGATGGCGCGGACAAGGCGGCGCGTGAAGCCATGATGCTGGGCTCGACCTTGGCCGGGGTGGCCTTTTCCAACGCTTCAGTGGCATTGGTACACGGCATGAGCCGGCCAATTGGCGCTCATTTCCATGTACCTCACGGCTTGTCCAACGCCATGTTGCTGCCCAGCGTCACGGCGTTCTCCATCCCTGCGGCAGCCGAGCGGTACGCCGATTGCGCTCGCGTCATGGGGGTGGCCGCTGCTACCGACAGCATAGAGGTGGCCAACGCCAAGCTGCTCTACGAACTGCGCGCGCTTAACGATGAGTTGCAGGTGCCCAGTCCCGCGCAGTTCGGGATAGATCGCGAGCAGTTCTTCGCCAAACTGCCGGTCATGGCCGAGCAGGCGCTTGCTTCTGGATCGCCGAACAACAACCCACGGGTCCCAAGCGCGGAAGAGATCATCGAGATCTACAAGCAGCTCTGGTAACCATTTTCTTAGCCATGCCCGGCGGCAAACCGCCAGCCCCCTTTAATGAGGCACACCCGTTATGAACACAGTAGGACATCTGATCAATGGCCGTATCGTCAACGACGCAGCCCGCCTGCAGGACGTGTACAACCCCTCCACTGGCGAGGTCAGCAAGCAGGTGGCGCTGGCTTCAAAGGCCACCGTCGAGCAGGCCATCAGTGCGGCCGAGGCCGCTTTCCCCGAGTGGCGCAACACCCCGCCAATGAAGCGCGCACGGGTGATGTTCCGCTTCAAGGAGTTGCTTGAGCAGAATGCTGAGCGTATCGCCCAGATGATCGGCGAAGAACACGGAAAGATAGCCCATGACGCCCTCGGCGAGCTGCAGCGCGGTATTGAAAACGTGGAATATGCGTGCGGCGCTCCCGAGCTGTTGAAGGGCGAGCACAGCAAGAACGTCGGTCCGAACATCGACTCTTGGAGCGAGTTCCAGCCGCTGGGGGTGGTCGCCGGTATCACACCGTTCAACTTCCCGGCGATGGTGCCGCTTTGGATGTTCCCCATGGCCATCGTCTGCGGTAACTGCTTCATCCTCAAGCCATCCGAGCGCGACCCTAGCTCCACCCTGTTTATTGCTCAGTTGCTGCAGGAAGCCGGGCTGCCGGACGGCGTAATGAACGTAATTAACGGTGACAAGGAAGCGGTCGATACGCTGCTCGGCGATGAGCGCATCCAGGCTATCAGTTTTGTAGGGTCAACACCGATTGCCGAGTACATCTACAAGACCGCTACCGCCAACGGCAAGCGCTGCCAGGCTTTGGGCGGAGCGAAGAACCACGCCATCGTGATGCCCGATGCCGACATGGACAACGCGGTAAACCAGCTCCTCGGCGCCGCGTTCGGCTCCTCCGGCGAGCGTTGCATGGCGTTGTCGGTGGCCGTTGCGGTGGGCGATGCTGCAGCCGATGCACTGGTCGAGAAGATGCGAGCCGCCATGCAGTCACTGAAGGTCGGAGCCTATTCAGAAAAGAGCAACGACTTCGGTCCCGTGATCACCAAAGCGCATCAAAAGAAGGTGGTGGGCTACATCAATAGCGCCGAAGAGCAGGGCGCCAAGGTGGTCGTTGATGGCCGCAATCCGCAGGTGGCCGGGCATGAGAATGGCTTTTTCGTTGGCGGCACGCTGATCGACAATGTGCAGTCAGAGATGCTCAGCTACAAGGAAGAAATCTTCGGTCCAGTGCTGCAGGTAGTACGCGTGAGGAGCATGCAAGAGGCTATGGACCTGATCGATGCCCATGAGTATGGTAACGGCACTTGTATCTTCACCCGCGACGGCGAGGCGGCACGCTACTTCTCCGACAACATCAAAGTCGGTATGGTTGGGATCAACGTGCCGCTGCCCGTGCCAGTGGCGTACCACAGCTTCGGCGGTTGGAAGCGTTCGCTTTTCGGCGACTTGCACGCCTATGGCCCTGATGCCGTGCGCTTCTACACCAAGCGCAAGACTATCACTCAGCGCTGGCCGTCCGCCGGAGTGCGCGAAGGTGTCTCCTTTTCTATGCCGACCATGAAGTAACTGGCCATACCATGCCGACGGAAAAACCGCTGGCAATCGCAGGCCACGTCCCGTGTCGGGACGTGGCCTTTTTGCGTTTCAGTCCGGTCTAAAGGTCAGGCATGGCACGCTAAGTGGGAGAAGTACGATGACCGAAAAAGGATCCTCAATCACCCGGGTAATGGAGATCATCGAAGCGGTGGCGCGGGCGCAGCGGCCGATGTCACCGGCCGACCTGGCTGACCAGCTGAGCATTCCAAAACCAAGCATCCATCGCCTGCTGGCCCAACTCGAAGGTGAGGGTTACCTGCAAAGTAATATGCGCGGGCTGCTGGAGCCCGGTGACCGCCTTCACGAGGTAGCTCTGGGCGTTCTTTACAGTGGACGTTTTAAGGCCCCGCGCCAGGCAATTCTGAAACGCCTGACAGCGATCATCGGCGAAACCTGCGGGATCGCCATTCCAAATGGCACCGAGATGATCTACTACGACCGCGTGCAGACCGAATGGCCGCTGCAAGTCTACCTGCCGGTGGGTAGCCACACACCAACCTGGTGCACCTCCAGCGGCAAGCTCTACCTCAGCTCGCTGCCGCGTGAACGGCGCTTGCGCATCCTCAACAACCTGCCGCTACGTCAGTACGCGCGTAACACCCTGACCGATGCCGCTGCGCTAGAAACCGCGTTGTTGAAAATCAGAGTGGATGATCTGGGTACCGATAATGAAGAATTTGTCGATGGTCTGGTAGCCTGTGCAGTACCCGTCAAAGATCGGCATGGCAGGCTCTTCGCGTGCCTGTTCACTCATGCACCACTGCTGCGCAAGAGCCTGGACGAGTTGCTGAGCTATGTCCCGCTATTACGCGAGGCGGCCACTGAGCTGGGCCAACTGATCGATCATGCGGACGATGAAACAATCAAGGTGTAGCCACTGCCATGAAAAAAAGACTCCCGCCGTTGAATTGGCTGCGCGCGTTCGAGGCGTCGGCCCGACACCTGAACTTTACCCAGGCAGCCGCCGAACTGAGTCTGACCCAGGCGGCTATCAGTCAGCAGGTCAAGGGACTGGAATCTCAGCTCGGGACCAACCTGTTCAAACGCCTGCCCCGAGGACTGGAGTTAACCGAGGCCGGCCAAGCCTACATGCCAGTCATCCATGATTCGATCGAACGCTTGGCCGCCGCCACCGACGAGCTGTTCGGCCAGGGGCGTAAGCGGCCGATCACCGTGCGCGCCAACCTGGTGTTCTTTACCACTTGGTTGGCTCCCCGACTTGGGCGCTTTCGCGCCGCGCACCCGGATGTCGGTCTGCATTTCACCAGCAATATATGGCTGGATGAGCGCGGCAAGGAAGTCGATATGGAGATACGCTACGGCAAGGGTAACTGGGCCGGTTTGCGGTCGGTACAACTCACCCACGATGAACTGTTTCCGGTGTGCAGTCCGCAGCTGTTGAGCGGTGATCCGACGCCCGTCAGTCCAGGCGTACTGAATGCGGACAGCATGCTGCATGTGATCGGCTACGAAGAAGGCTGGGGCTACTGGCTGAACAAGACAGGCTTCCAGTACGTCGATGCTTCGCAAGGCATGCAGTTCGACACACTGATCACTGCGTTGGAGATGGCGGTGCGGGGCCATGGCCTAGCCTTGGGGCGCACCTCGCTTGTCGCGGAAATGCTGGCAGATGGACGTCTGATCGCACCTTTTGAACAGCGTATACCCGCATCAGAAGCTTTCCACTTGAGTCGCCCAAGCCATATACACTTGTCGGCTCAAGGCGAGAAATTTTGGGGTTGGTTAGTAAAAGAGTCGACACAATCAACTGACAGCGATTATGCATTGGCGGGTCAACGCCCACATTGAATTCAGGTTCGGCGGTGTACGCCGAGCCGTTATCGCTTAGCCATTTCACAGGCGTTGTCGGCAGTTGATCACTAAAGCGCTTCTCCACGCTTTCCAGCATCAAGTCGGGGATATCATCACCGCTGTATCCGGTAGAGCTGGCGACCCAGCCGATGGCTTCGCGATCACAGCAGTCCAGAGCGAAGGTCACGCTCAGTTTTGCGGCTCCTCGCAGCGGAACTCAACGCCATCTGAGCACCAACGTGTATTGCTGGTTTTCACCGCAATACGGCCTTCGTGCCGACGCGGCACGCCGGGCTGTTTGATTCGGCGCTCAAGCAGCAAGTTGTGATCACGCATCACCCGGTAGACCCGCTTCACATTGATCGCGGGGAGCAACTGGGTTTCATGGGCGTGACGCAGCAACCCCAACCCCAACCCCAACCCCAGACACGACGGTAGCCATAGCTGGGCAGTTCGCTGACTTGTTGCTGTATTTCGACCACCAACTCAGTGTCATTCACCAGCCTGCTTCGCCGTTTGGCGATGCCGATTGCTTGATTCGAACCGTTAAGTGCGAGCGCGCCACACCGAGACATTCGCTGACCAGCTTCAATGGTCGTCCCCCGGCAACAATTGATCAGGGGTTGGTGGGTACGGTTGATCGGGAAATGGCCCTCCAGGAAAGCTAACACTGCCTGACCATCAGCGAAGAGAACGATCTGGAGCAGGACGCTCGAGACAAAACTGCATCAACGCGGGGCTATTTTGAACGGTCGCTCAAGATTGTTTTCCGGATCAAACTGGCGCCGTCCGGTGTGATTCAGATGCCGGCCATACACATGAAACGAAAGGCTGGTGTGCTCGGTTTCATTGATCACACTGTGAATACTCCCGGTTGGCAAAAGTAGCGCCTCTCCAACTGTGATGCATTGCTCACCCATTAGCTGCAGCTCGGCGTATCCAGGACGTTGCGCATCGTCCAAGCGCTGCCAAAACAGGTTGCGTTCCGTGCCATCGACACCCACCACCACCGCCCATGTATCGTGGTCATGGGGCGGCACACCACGCCCGGGTAGCCAGCTATCGACCACCACGAATAATGACTGGTCGGGCTCGACGTGTAACTGCGTCGTGCCATAGCCCAGTTCTGAGTCGGCCTCATACATATCGGCACTTAGCCAACTACGCTTTTGCACCATTCGCTGGACTATAGGTCCGACTTGCGCAAGCAGTTCGGCCTCATCCGCCACCTCATGCACAACTTTCCGTAGTTCCACGACAAAACTCTGTATATCGTCCTGTTGCGGTCCCATCTTCAACTTCCCCTTTTGGTCGATCTAGGCAAAGCGATTCGCCTGCCACACTGGCCAACGGCCTGCCTCCGAAGAGGTAGGCCGGCTTGCCCGAAGCAATCTTAGTCGCGAGGCTCCTTGGCCAGCGCTTTAACGAAACCGATCATCAGCAACAGCATGAGCACCATAAACGGTAACCCCATGGCCACTGCACCGGCCTGAATGCCTTTGAGCGCGGTATCGCCACCGATTACGAACAGCGTGATGGTGACTAAGGCAATCATCACTAACCAAAGCACACGCTGTACTGGCGAAGTTTCCGGGTTACCGCCAGCGGCCAGGTTGTCGACCACTAAAGCGCCCGAGTCCATAGAGGTCACCATAAAGATGACCAGCAGGATGACCACCAGCCCCGAACTGATGAGCGGCATCGGTAGCATCTGGAGGAACTGGAAGATCGCCATATTGACGTCCGTCAGACCGGCCGCCAGGGCTCCACTACCGGAGATGACTTGATCGATGGCGCCTACTCCGAACGCGGTGAACCAGGCGATAGCGACCAGGGTTGGCACCAGCATCACCACGCCGACCATCTGCCGGAGCGTACGGCCGCGGGAAACCCGCGCAACGAATACGCCGACCAATGGCCCCCACGTGCACCACCACGCCCAGTAGAACACCGTCCAGCCGTGGAACCAGTCCTGGTCTGGACGATTGACCCAGTTACTCAGTGGCAGGAAGAACTCGACATAATCGACGGTTGTGCTCAGCACACCGGAAAAAAAGGTCGACATCCCAATACCGATCACGACCAGTATGAATAAGCCCAGCGCCAGCAACATATTGATATTGCTTAGCAACTTGACTCCAGCATCCATACCGCGCCAGAGAGAAAACCCGGCCAGGCCAGTCACGACCAGGATGAACAGCAACTGCAAACCGAAAGAGTTGGGAATGCCCAGTACTTGGGAGATGCCGGCAGTCGACTGCATTGCGCCAAGGCCTAGAGAAGTGGCCAGGCCGAACACCGTAAGCACCACGGTAAAAACGTCTACCAACTGCCCTGGCAGCCCTTTGTGTGCTTTACCAATCAATGGCTGCAGCCCCGAACTGAGGGCAAATGGCAGGCCTTTGTTAAAGGCAAAAAAGCCAACCACCAACGCACTGGTCAGGTAGATTGCCCAAGGATGAAAACCCCAGTGAAAGATCGTCGCACCCATTGCCGCATGCTCGGCCTGTGGAGTGTTCGCCAGCACGTTGAGTGGCGTTTTCCACCAGGCGGTATATTGTGCTACCGGCTCAGCCACGCCCCAATACAGCAGGCCGACACCCATCCCGGCTGCAAACAGCATGGAAAACCAGGACAGCGTGCTGAACTCCGGCGTCGCCTCCTTGCCACCCAAGCGAATTTTACCAAAGGGCGAAATGGCGACTCCGGCGCAAAACAGCACGGCCAGATTGCCCATAATCATGATGAACCAGTCGCAGTTCTTGAGAATCCAGCCTTTGGCCCCCTCCAGGGACTGGCTGAAGGTTACCGGGTCATGCAATGCAACTAAAACTAGCGCCAAGACAATCAAGAATGAAACAGGAAAAATAACCCGGTGAATATTCAATCCTAATATTCGGACATTAAACGCTCGAGAATAGGATCCTTCATCGACAACTAACTCTTTCATGCTAAGGGCCTCTCTATTATTTTTGTATTTACAGCCAACATCGAATAACCGCCAATTAGGCGTAACGTTATCCAGACCAGTACGCACGGCAACGCATTGGGATTGATGTTCAAACAGGAAGCGGTGCACGACAAATCATTTTATCTGCGCCACTAATGACTATTTCTCATGAGTACTCGTGTTCCAGATTGGGCTGTGCGCATTACTGCAACCACCCGCAATGAACGACTTACAACCAGTCCTCCTGCCATGGATAATTTGAAAGCACTTCGCAACCGTGGTGGGTGATTAAAACTTGCTGTTCAAGCTTGATACCTTCCTTCCCTCCTCGTTCGCCCATATAACTTTCCACGCAAATCACCATATTCTCTTCGAAAACACCGTCATAACCACTGCTGTCCCAATCAGCGCCTTTATGCGCCAGTGCCGGGTATTCGTCGGCCAGACCAACACCATGCACCACACAGCAGTAACGATTGTGCTGATAGGGCTGTGGAATATCCCAGGAACGCTGAACGAACTCGTGATGGCTCAGGCCAGGGCGCAAGAGCGCCATGTTGTGCTGAATCTGCTCATGGGCCAGCGCATATAGTTTGCGCTGCTCGGCCGTGGGGGCAACGTGACCGACGGTCCAGGCGCGCGAGATATCCGCGCAATAGCCATAGGGGCCGATCAGATCAGTGTCGAAGGAAATGATTTCACCTTCCTGCATCACCCGATCGCTGGACTCCTGCATCCACGGGTTGGTTCTAGGCCCCGAGGCCAGCAGGCGGGTTTCGATCCACTCTCCACCGTGGCGGATATTCTCGTAGTGCAGCCAAGCCCACAGTTGGTTCTCGGTCATGCCCGGACGCTGCTCATCATGCATGCGTTGAATGCCTTTCTCGCACACCTCGATGGTCCAGCGCATCAGTTCCAGTTCAGCGGCTGATTTAATCTTGCGCGCCTCCTCCATCAGACTGTGCCCCTCGACCAGGGTCAACCCCTGAGCCTGAAGTAACTCAAGCCCTTCGAAGTCCGCCTTGTCCACGGCAAGGCGCGCGTTGGCACCAGCATACTCGCGCATCACTTCGACAATTTCACGGGCCCAAATGGCAGCCTTCTCGGTTATGCGCGAACCGGCGCCGAAATAACTCCAACTGACCGCTTCGCGCACTTCATCGATCAGGCTGATGCCTTCGTGCAGGTGTTCGCAATTGTGGAACTCCCACAAGATCACTGGCCCATTGGCGAACACCAGGGCGTAACGAGCGAAGTTGTGCAAGGTCCACACCTGCATGTTCGAGGTATCAGTGGCGTAGCGGATATTGACCGGATCATAGAGCAGGATGGCGGCATAATCGCGCGCCAGTAACTGATCGCGCACCCGCTGCAAGCGATAGGCACGCGCCGCCTGCAGTGTTTCCAGAGTGACGGGGTTGTGCAAGGGTTGCGTGGAGTAATCGCCAGTACGGTATTTATTCTTATTTTCGAACATGCTTTCAGTTCCGTTAATCGCAATAGGAGAAAGGAAGGTCAACCATTTAGTTTCACGACCGATTCAGCTCCGTGGCTATTTCAGTCTTGTTGATCGCCGTACCGCACTGCGTGCGCTCGGAGTTTGCAACGACCGACTCGACGACTGCCACCAGACTGGAACTGGCAAGACCATTGGGCGTTGACGGGTGATGAAGGGGGGCATCGTCTTGCAAATGCTCACCGGTGACCTTGCCTTGGCCCACGAACACGACCAGCAGCGCAGCGCAGGCAGCGAAGAAGAAATAAAGACTCGATGCGCCGAAGTGCTCCATCAGAGAACCGGCCAGCAGCGGACCGATCCCGGCCCCCACACCAAACGCCACCAACAACACGCTGGCCAATGACACACGCAATTGCGGCTCAATATTGTCGTTGGCTAATGCCACACCGAGCGGATACAGGCAAAACTGCAAAAAGCCTATCCCCGCACCGAACAACATCAGGGTGTTGAACGAAGGGCTTTGAGAAAAACCCAGCGGCAGCGTGACGCACATCAGCAGCGCTGCGACAGCGCGAATCAAACTGGCACGTGGCAGTCGATCCGAAAGCCAGCCTAAGGGTAGCTGGGCCAGCAATCCGGCCCCAATCACCAAGGCCATGAACTGACCGATTTCAACCGTATCGAGTCCCTGCTGACTGGCATAGATCGAGGCCAGACCGTAAAAACCACCCGTCATCATGCCCGACACCACCAGGGTCACTAACGACTGCGGTATTCGACGCAGGAACAATTTAACGTCGACAGGCGCCGCAAGGATGGGCGTCGGATGCGGGCAGCGGGTCAACGCCACCGGCACCAGGCTCAACGCAAAAGCGATGGCCACGCCAAGCAACGCATGGATCCCCAAGTCGCCATTGAGACTCAGTGCCAGCTGACCAAGCATCATGCCAACGTAGCTGGCAACCATATAGAGGGCCAGCACGCTGCCGCGCTGTTCAGTCCGAGCCTGATCGTTGAGCCAACTTTCCAACACCATGAACTGACACATCATGGCCACCCCCACCAGCGCTCGCAGCAGCAGCCAAAATGGCAAGGCACTACTGAATTCATGAGCCAGCACTGCCGCGGCAATCCCGCCAGCGCAGGTGACGTAACTGCGGATGTGTCCGACCCGCTCAATCAGGTAGTGCCCGACTTTGCCTCCCAACACCATGCCCAAGGCGTTGGCGGCCATCAATGCACCGCTCCACGTCTCGGCCCCACCCCCTGCGTTCAGGCGTAGCGCCAGGTAGGTCATCAACAGGGTTGAACCCAACTGCATCAGCAAGCTGCTCAGATACAGGGCGCCAAACGTCTTCGTCAGTCCAATCACTGCGCAGCCTCGTCAATGATGTGTGCGTTAGATTGCAAGCTGCAACGTTGCCGCCCCATGACATCGCTCTGTACATTTTGCATTGCACTGCGCTCCCGACTCAGGCTAAACCGTGCCGCTGCTTCCAGTCGCCTGGCTGAACCACATACCCGAACAACGCATGGCCCCCATAGACCAGTTCGGTGCCTTCGGGAATCCATAACAACTGTCCCGGCTCAACCCGGTACAGCTCACCGTTGGCCTGCAATTCGAAGCAGCCTTCGATGACGAAGATCACCTCGTCATACAGCAGGGTCCACGCGACTTGCGCGCCCTCCCAGCGAGCAAAGCCGATACCGATATTCGGCGATACTTCATTGCTGATCGCACGAGCGACATAAGCCGCACCTGGAGGGCCACCACGCAGCGCGAAATCCAAATCATGATGATCGACCCGCAGCACTGGGCCTTTTCCAGTGACGACCCGGCTCATAGCTCACTCCGACTGTTCCAGGCCGCCAAGCGGATACGAGAACGCACACCGAGGCCGAGGAAGGGTTCCGGTGGGTTGAGAGAAGGCATGCCCGTCACGGCCTGAATGTCGCGCAGTTGCGCAGAATCTGCACCCACGGCAAGGTCCGCGAGCAAGGTGCCTGAGATGGTGCCCCAGGCCGCACCGACGCCGTTGTCGCACGCCGAGGCATAGATGCCCTTTTCCAGCTCGCCAAAGAAGTTGGTGAAGTTGCGCGAGATGGCGTAGACGCCGCCCCAGGTATGGCTGAAAGGCACTTCGGCGAGCTGCGGAAACCGCGTCAGGAAGGCTTTCCGGTGATCCTTGCGCACACTCTCACGCATGGCATCGTTGGTACTTTGGCCGTACTTGGGGACATGCTTGTAGGTATTACGGATGATCAAGCGGCGATCCTGAGTCATGCGCACCGTGGTACCGGCGTGGTCTGCCGGGGTCAGCCCCCAATCGAGTTGACCGCCATAGGCGGCCAACTCGGCATCGGTCAGAGGGCGAGTCCAACTGGCGAAGGTCATCACCGGCAACAGACGATTGCGCAGAAAACCGAACTCTTGAGTGAAGATGCTGGTGCCAAGCAACAGCTGCGCAGTGCTAATCCGCCCCTGATTGCCATGCAGAATCCAGCCGCCCTGGCCGTCGCGCTCCAGGCGCTGGATCGGTGACTCCTCAAGCAGCTCGACATTACTTGGCAGTGAGCGGCCCAGGCCATTGACCAACGCGGCCGGCTGCATCAAGTAGCAACCCGGGGTGTAGATCGCGCCGCTGTAATGGCTGGTGCCCACCACCTGAGCCAACTCGGCACGCTCGACCCGACGGAACGGCTCACCGAGATCGCTCATCAAGTGTTCGAAATGATCCAGATAAGCCAAGCCGCGAGGACCTACCGCGCCTTGATACTTGCCGGCATGGGACCATTGACAATCGATTCCATGGGTTTGAATCAATCCCTGCAACTGGGCGATGGCTGCGCGATTGAGGCCGAGTAAACGCTGTTTGTGCGCGGGGTCCGGATGTTCCAGGGCAAATTTGTGGGGCAGGTCGATGACAAAACCCGAGTTGCGCCCAGAGGCACCATAAGCGACGCGCTGGGCATCGACCAGCAGGATTCGAGCCTCAGGATAGTGTTCGGCCAACCGGCGGGCCGCGGCCAGGCCAGCGAAGCCGGCGCCGATCACGGTGTAGTCGGCGCGCTGTTCACCCTGCAAGCGTTTGCAGGGCGGCTGCTCGGGCAAGGCCGCATACCAGCCACAGCTGGCATCGTCATGGGGAAGGTTGATGGTGTTTTTCATGGTACTGCCCTCAGGCGACGGCCCGTTGAGCGTTCTGACAGGACTGCAGCAATGTATTGCGCTGCAATTGTGCTTGGCGACCGAGCAGGACAAAGCCGCAGAGTGCCCCCTCGATGTCGTAATAACCGGCACTGAGGCCATCGGCAGTCGGTGTGCAACGCCACTCCCCGGCGACGCCGACGGTGGGTGGCAGCAGGCACAGTGGTGCCGCCGGGGTCTTCACCGTGACGGGCATCAATGGATAGCTGACCTTGGCAGGCTGGCCGAGCAAGGTCTTGCACAGTGCCTGAATACCCTGGTTGATGGGGGCTAGGTACGGGAGCAATTGGCCGTCGATCTCGATGCAGTCGCCCAAGGCATAGATCCCCGGTTGCGAAGTCTGCAACTGGGCGTCCACTTGAATGCCGCGACCCACTGCGACCCCGGCGGTCTCGGCCAGGCTCAGGTTGGGGCGCAGCCCCACGGCGGACAACACCAGGTCGGCTTCCAGGCTTTGGCCATCGGCCAGGCTCAGGCGATAGCCGTCTTCAGCCGGCTCAATGCGTTGCAGGGTGTTCTCCAGGTGCCAGTTCACCCCCAGTTCGCTCAAGGCGAGTTGCAACTGCCGCCCGGCCTCCTCCGGCAACAGACGCTCCATCGGCCAATGGCCGAGGCCGATAACGCTGACGGCAAAGCCACTGCTGGCCAAGTCGTTGGCAAACTCGCAGCCGATCAGGCCGTCACCCAGGATTGCCACTCGCCGCACGCCCACCAGGCGTTCACGCAAGCGCTGGTAATCGTGCAGGTTGTTGACACTGAGTAATGCCGCAGTCTCACCCTCGATCGGCAGTCGGATGGGCTGCGCACCACTGGCCAGTACCAACTGGCCATACTCCATTTCACCGAAATTGGTGTGCAGTCGATGCGCCACGCTGTCAATACGCGCCACCGTACAGTGCGGATAGACGCGGATATTCAAGCGCTTTTCGATCGCCAGCGGCGTTTCGCCGGACAATGCCTCAGCGCTTTTACCCTGTGCCAGGCCAATGGACAGCGCCGGCTTGGAATACAAGTGGCCAGACTCTTGAGTCAGCACGCGGATCTCGACCTCAGGGTCGGCCTTGCGCAGCGCCTGGGCCAGACCGTATCCGGCATAGCCACTGCCGATGATGACGATCGGCTGGCGTGGCAGTGTCGCCGCTGGTGGCTTTTGCGCCTGCACTGCCGGTGCAACCGGCGCACTGACTGCGGCGGTCGCCACCACCGGCTCACTGATATCCAGCATCTCGAAATCGGTCTTGCCGACGCCACATTCGGGGCATTTCCAGTCTTCTGGCACATCCTCCCAACGCGTGCCAGCGATGATGCCGTCCTGCGGCCAGCCGAGGGCCTCGTCGTAGATCAGCCCACAGACCACACAGAGCCAAGTCTTGAACATGTTTGCTTACTCCCCCGCTACGCGGATCGCCACGTTCTTCGTACGCACGTAGCTGTACAAGGCTTCCTGCCCTTTTTCCCGGCCAAAACCGGACAGGCCGACGCCGCCAAACGGGGTTTCAATGCCACCGGCATACCACTCGTTCACAAACACCTGGCCCGCTTTCAGGCGGCGGGTGCAGCGCATGGCGCGACTGATGTCCTGGGTGAACACACCCGCAACCAGGCCAAAAGCGGTGCCATTGGCGATGGCGATCGCCTCTTCTTCGCTGTCAAACGGGATCACCGCCAACACCGGACCGAAGACCTCTTCCTGGGCGATGCACATCTCAGGGCTCACATCGCGAAACACGGTCGGACGCATGAAGTGCCCGGTACGGTCACTGAACGCTTCACCACCAGTGGCCGCTACCGCACCCTCTTCGATGGCGCGCCGACACAAGGCTTCGATGCCTGCCAGTTGCCCGGCACTGACCACTGGCGTGAGGTCTGGGTTGTCGTGGCCGACACCCACGCTGAGCCCTTCGGCCAAGGCGACGACAGACTCGACGACCTCTTCATAAATCTCACGTTGCACCAGCAGCCGCGACATGGCAGAGCAGACCTGACCGGCATTGAAAAAAATACCGCCCTTGACGCTGGCGAGCAGTTGCTCGCGATCGGCATCGGCGAAAGCAATCGCTGCCGACTTGCCACCCAACTCCATTACGCTGGGGATGGCATGTTCGGCGGCATCGCGCAGTATCGATTGACCGGTCGGCACTGACCCGGTGAAGACAATCTGGTCGACAGCACGATGCCCAACCAGGTGCGCGCCAACCTCACGGCCACGGCCGCAAATAAGGTTGACCGCGCCCTTGGGTAGCCCTGCTTTGGCCACTGCGCGGATCAGCACGCACATCCCCAAAGGCGACAGCTCGGGCGATTTGATCACCACCGCATTGCCAGCCGCCAACGCCGGTGCAAGCGAGCGGGCGCAGATCGAAACCGGGAAGTTCCACGGCACAATTTGCGCGGACACGCCCATCGGGTCATACAGAGTGAAGTCCATGTAGCCATTGCCTAATGGAATCGAAGTGCCTTCGATCTTGTCAGCCATGCCCGCGTAGTATTCGAAGTAGCGTGCAGCCTCGACGAACTCATCTTTGGCATCATTGAGGCTCTTGCCGTTTTCCTGGCACAACACCCAGGCGCCCTCTTCGGCCACGGCACGGATCTCTTCGGCAATGCGCAGCAACCAAGTGACACGCTGCGCCGGACGAACGCGGGTCAACTCACCGCTGTCGGCGCAACGACGAGCTGCGCGTACGGCAAGCTCGGCGTCGGCGATAGTGGCTTGCGCGATAGTAGCCAGCGGCTCTGCAGTGCCGGGGTTGTTCACCGTCAGCTGCTGCGTGCTATCAAGCCATTCACCATCGATGTAATTGAGCCAATGGGATGCGATTGGATACATGCTCATCTCCTCAGGCGTCCGGTACGGTGGCTAGCAACTGACGCGCAGCCCACTGATGGAAAAAGTGAGTTGGAACGTCCATCTCCGGCGAGAACGCACCGCCTTTGTAACCAGGGGAGTGACGACCTTTCTGCATGCCTTCGACCGAGCTGATGTCCTCGGCAAATACCACTTTCCAGGACTCCAGAATGGCGTTACGGCAGGCGGCGTATTCATCACCCAAGGCCTCGTCCCCCACATAGAACAGGCGCAGGTGTTCAATGGTCCGACCTGGTGCAACCGGCTCCAACTGCATGGCGAAGGCATGATCGGCCTGGATGCCAAGCAGTACGTTGGGGAAGAAGGCTACGTATTCAGCGTTGCGCAGGCGGTCTTGTGGCCAGCTCGGAAACTTCGGCAAGTGCGTACCCGCCACGTCGGACAGGTTGTAGGCATAGCTGCCCTGACCGCCGAAACGCTCGTCAAAGAGGATGTTGTAGTGATCCTCCAGGCGCGAATAAGAGTTCAGGCTCGGGTGCACCCACGGCAGGTGATAGGCTTCGCAGTAGTTCTCGACTGCCAACTTCCAGTTGCAGTTGATATCCAATGTGGTGGCGTCATGACCCGGACGGCGGCGCAGCAGGCTCATGCCGTCCTCGCCGAGGAACTGCGTCCAGCGCGCAGTCAAGGGTGCAAGCATTTCTTCAAGCGGCTGTGCGTCACCCGACAGGTTGACGAACACCATGTCCATCCAGATGGCGCTGTTGATTGCTTTCAAGCCGTGCTTTTCGCAAGCGAAACGCTCGTCCTTGTGCTTATCGATACCGCCAACATGTGGCGTGCCACGCAGGGCGCCATTGAGGTCATAAGTCCAGGAGTGGTAGGGGCAACGAATAACGCCCTGTACTTCACCTTCTTCCTGCACCAGCTTCATGCCGCGGTGGCTGCAGACGTTATGGAAGACTTGCACCAGGCCTTCGCGGTTGCGCATCAGCAGCAGCGGCAGTCCCATGAAGTCGACAGGCTTGACCGAGCCGTTCTTGGTCAGGTCGCTGGCGAAACCGACACACGCCCAGGTCTTGCCCATCACCTGGTCGCGTTCCAATTCGAAATAGTGCTGATTGGTATAGAACTCGTTGCTCAACCCGGTGGCTTGATGAATCGGGTTAAGTACGGTTTCCAGATGATGCACAGGAATGTGTTGAGAGGTGGTATTGCTCATTATTGTTTTCCCCTGCTGGGCACGGTGTGAAATGTTCGGCAGGCTCACTGGCCTTGGTCCGTTGGCAGTGAGTTTCGAGAAAACCAGCAGTGTTCGACAAACGATATTTACATCACCATTTATGACTTTTAATCATCAATTAAAACAGGCCAGATTCATGCATCAGAGCGACACACACGCAACGTCCAAAGATCGTTGATCAACGCTTTCAGGCAGTGGGAATGCAGCAGACTTTGATGATGCGCAAAGACTGGGAGGCAGTGGAGGCATAATGCAACTGTGCCGCAGGCCACCCGTCTGCGGCATGTTTCATTCAAGAACGGTATCTATTCGCTGGAACCGAATTCTGAGTCACTGAGCGTCGTCGGTAATTGTTCGATCAACCAGGTGCGAAAACATTTAACGCTTTGCCGCATCCTCCCCTGGCCCTTCGGCTCCAGCAGGCAGAACTGCGCGTCTGAACTCAATACTGTATCGATCGGTCGCACCAACGCACCGGTTTGCAGGTGATTATCGACCAGATTCGACCAAGCCAAAGCGATACCCTGCCCACTGAGTGCCGATTGGATCAGCATGGAGTAACTGTTGATATTAATCCGGCGCCTGGGTTCAACGCTCTTTAGCCCGAGCCGTTGGAACCACTCAGTCCAACCGATCCAGTCACGCTGCGGATCCTCTAACCATAACCAAGTGCAATCAGCCAATTGTTCTGGTGTTTTCAATGCGGGGTGCTTTGACAGGTAGCTCGGACTGCAGACCGGGAACACCGCTTCAGAAAACAGCGGCGTTACCTGCATGTCTTTCGGTGGGGTTCGGCAGTAATACAACGCCAAGTCGCAATCGAGTCGCGAGAAGTCCTTTACCTGATCGTAGGCAATAATGCGCAGATCAATGTCATCGTTATTGCTCTGAAATTCAGACACTTTGGGTAGCAGCCACAGCGAAGCCATGGCGGAACTAGTAGCCACTGTGACCTGCTGGGCGCCCTGCCAGTGGCGAATTTCACCTGTAGCCTGGGCCACCTGCATGAGTGATGCACGTACAGTCTCATAGTATTGGCTAGCGGTTGGGCTAAGGTGGATCGAGCGCGTGGTGCGCTCGAACAAAGTCTTCCCGAGGTAGTTCTCGAGCAGACGCACTTGCCGACTGATCGCACCTTGGGTGACATTCAGTTCCTGTGCTGCCAGCGTAAAACTCAAATGGCGCGCGGCCGCTTCAAAGGCCACCAGACTGTTGAGTGGCGGTAGAGGGTGGATTTTCATGCAGGCAAGGTCACATCTGTATTGTGATTTTATCGATCCAGTCTAGCCCCAGCAGGCCAACGATGACAGCGTCAAGTCGCTGCATACACCACTAGCTCTACTAACATCTCTTCACGTGCCAGCCCGGCAATGATCATGGCCGCCCGATTTGGGTAAGGGGGCGAAAAATACTCCGCATACACTGCATTGACGGTGGCGAGATAGGCGCGGTCGGTCACGTAAATCAACACCTGGGTCACCGCTTCCATGCCCAAACCAGCCGCTTCAAGTGTGTGTTTGAGGTTGTCCAGCGTCTGCCGGGTTTGCGCCTCGATACCGCCGGCAACAACTTGACCTTGCACATCAATCGGAATCTGCGCGGTGTAAAGTGTCCCGTTACCGATAACCGCCCACTCCAGGGGCGCTTTGGAGGGAAATAGCTGGGTTTTGACGGCTTGTTTCATTGTGGGCTCCATGAAAAAAAGGGAGGCGGCAGGGCCGCACCCCCTTGAAAGCGAGGTATTAGAGGTTCTGTTCGTCGGCCATGCGCCGGGCTATCTGCGGCGCGTTCCACAGTGAGGGCAGCAAGATCAGCGAAACCGGAACGGCGGTGATAACGATGAATGACTGCAAAGCACTGATGCCTCCTGACCCAATGGAGATCAATAACGCGGCGACCAAGCCCATCATCACCCCCCAGAACACGCGAATTTCCGCACGAGGGTGATCGGTACCGGTCATCACCATGGAGACGCAGTAGGTCATGGAGTCACCCGTCGTGGTTACGAAAATGATGGTGAGCAACAAGAACAACACCGACATCAAGTAACCCAAAGGCAGTTGCGCGGTGATCGCCAATAAAGCGGCGGGAAGGTTGAACCCGGCAAAAGCTGTCGATACCGAGCCCGGGTTTTGGAGTTCGAAGGCCAAACCGCTGCCACCCACAATGGTGAACCAGAAGCAGGTGATCACCGGTGCGACAATCGAGATCAACACCACCAGTTCACGAATTGTGCGCCCCCGAGAGATACGCGCAACGAACATCGCCATCAGCGGACCGTAACCCAGGAACCATCCCCAGAAGAATACCGTCCACCAGTCAAGCCAGGCCGGGTCGGCACGGAAGGTCGCCATGGGGATAAACTTGTCCAGGTAAATCCCCATGGCTTGCAGGTAGGCATCAACAATAAAACCGGTGGGCCCGAACAGCAGAATGAACAGCATCAGCCCAACCGCAAGCCCCACATTGATGGCACTGAGCAGTTTGATTCCCCGCGCTACACCGGAAACGGCCGAGAGGGTATAGACACCCACCAGTAAGCAAATAATGGTCAGCTGGGTGGTGTAGTTATTGGTGATGCCGAAGAGTTTCTCCAGGCCAAAGCTCACTTGCAGACCGAGAAAGCCGATTGGGCCAACGGTACCGGCGACCACTGCGATTACACAGCACGCGTCAATTAGCGCCCCCAACCAGCCACGCATCACCCGCTCACCCAACAGGGGATAGAGCAAGGTGCGGGGTTTCAGAGGCAGACCTTTTTCATAGTGCAGGTGCATCAGCACAATGCCGGTCAAACTACCGAGGATGGCCCAGGCCAAAAAGCCCCAGTGCATGAAGCTCTGCGCCAATGCGTTGTAGGCGGCGCCAGGTGTGCCGGTCACTCCGCCAAACAAGGGCGGTGGTGACAGGAAGTGAGCCATGGGTTCAGCCGCTGCCCAGAACACCCCACCCCCTGCGAGCAGGGTACACATGACGATCGAGACCCAGGTGAACGTACTCATTTCCGGCTTTTCCAGGGCGCCGAGGCGCACCCGGCCAGTGCGACCCATCGCCAGGAAAAGACCGATGACAAACGTCATGAGCAACAATATTTGCCAGTAGGCGCCGAACAGTTTCGTCGACCAAGAGAACGCCGTGTTGACGGTCTTGGTCATCAAATCAATATCGAGCAGGGCAAGGATCGCAAAGAGCAGAATGAAGCCGCCGCTCATTAGAAACACCGGGACATCCACGCCCTGCAGAAATTTGCTTTTTTCAACCATCGCGGGTCTCCCCAACTCGGCAGCGTGTTGAGTACTCTTCATTACAGCCTCCTGACAAAATTTTGTAATTGTTGATTGTTCAGGACCGGCGTTATGCCGGCTTGAGACCTTGCTCCAAGGTGTTCAGCCAATTGAGACCCATCACCTTTGCAGTGTCCTCGGCACTGAAACCTCGTTGCAGGAGCCCTTGGGTAATATTCGGGAAATCACGACTGTCGTTGAACCAGCTCAACGGTTTGGGCCAGTCGGCATTGCTGGCAGACCCTTCGCCATAGTCGATCTGCTTTGACCAACGACCCGTACGCATCCATTCGAGTACCGACTGCGGCTGCTGCTGACACAGGTCAGTACCGATGCCGATGTGGTCGATACCCATCAAGTCGGCGGTGCGCGCCACCATGTCGCAGAATTGCGCCAGGGTGCAGTCGGAACCGTTCTGCAGGTGGAAGGGATAAAGGCTAAAACCAAGCAGGCCACCCGAACGGCCTAATTCACGCAATACAGTTGCTGATTTGTTGCGCTTGGCCGTGTGAAAGAATTCCGGGTTGGCGTGCGAGATGATAATCGGCCGGGTAGACAGCTCGATGGCCTCCAGGGTGCTGCGCTCGGCACTATGGGACATGTCGATCAGCATGCCTACACGGTTCATCTCGGCGATCGCCTGCTTGCCGAAGCGGGTGATGCCGCTGTCGCTGCCCTCATAGCAACCGGTGGCAAGCAAACTCTGGTTGTTATACGTCAACTGCATGATCATCAGGTTGAGTTGCCGGAACACCTCGATCAGCGCGATATCATCTTCGATCGGTGAGCAGTTCTGCGCACCAAAGAAGATCCCTACCTTACCGAGTTGTTTCGCCAGGCGGATGTCGTCCGCGCAACTTACCGGCATGATCAAATCGCCATGCTGTTCGAAACGAAGGTTCCACTCGCCAAGACGACTGAGCGTCTCGCGGGCGTTTTCGTGGTAAACCAAGGTCACGTGAACCGCCGTAATACCGCCTTCGTGAAGCTGGGTAAAAATGTTCCGGTCCCAGTTGGAGTACTGCAATCCGTCGATCACTATCAGGTCGTCATGCATGGCGCTGCTCCTCAGGCCCGGATATAGATGGTTTTAACCACGGTGTAGAACTCGCGGGCATACTGACCCTGCTCGCGAGGTCCGAAACTTGAGTCCTTACGGCCGCCGAAAGGCACGTGGTAATCGGTACCGGCGGTTGGCAGGTTGACCATGACACAGCCAGTCTGGGCTCTACGCTTGAAGTCACTGGCGTACTTCAGGGATTGCGTCATGATCCCGGCAGTCAAACCAAAACGGGTGTCGTTGAGGGCGGTCAACGCCTCTTCGTAATCCTTGACCTTGATCACGCAGGCGATTGGGCCAAACACTTCATCACGGTTGATCTGCATGTCATTGCGCGTATCGACGAACAACGCCGGGCGCATGTAGAAACCTTCATGCTCCTCGTTGATTCGTTCGCCACCGCAAACCAGGCGCGCGCCCGCCGCTTGTGCCTGTTCGATGTAACGCAGGTTCTGATTGAGCTGCTTCTCATCGATCACCGCGCCAATCTGCACGCCTTCACGCAGCGGATGGCCGACCTTGAGTTGGCCCATGCGCTCGATCAGTGCGGCAACGAAACGGTCATGCACACCTTCGGTCACAATCAGCCGTGACGAAGCGGTACACTTCTGCCCTGTACCGAAAAACGCGCCGTTCACCGCGCATTCAACGGCCTGTTCCAGGTCGGCATCATCGAGCACAATGAGAGCGTTCTTGCTGCCCATTTCCAGCTGGCAGCGTACGAAGTTGGCGGCGGTTGCCGAGGCTACTTTCCGACCGGTTTCCACCGAGCCGGTAAAGCTCAGCGCAGCGATCTTGTCAGAGTGGATCAAGGCATCCCCCACCGAAGCGCCGCTGCCCATGACCAGGTTGAATGTACCGGCGGGTAAGCCCTGGCGAGCGATAATCTCGGTCAGCGACCAGGCGCTGGCGGGCACCGCGTTGGCGGGTTTGAAGACCACGGCGTTACCGAAAGCCAGCGCAGGTGCGATTTTCCAGGCCGCGGTGGCCATGGGGAAGTTCCACGGGGTAATGATCGCGACAACGCCAACCGGCTCACGTCGCGTCTCGATTTCAACACCGGCGCGAACCGAGTCGGCGGTCTCGCCCATCTGGCGGAGGACTTCGGCGGCGTAATAGTGGAAGAACTGGCCGGAGCGATAAACTTCACCGACACCCTCGGCAAGGGTCTTGCCCTCTTCGCGAGCAAGCTGCTCACCCAGTTCAGCCTTACGTTCAATGAGCTCGTCGCCAATCGCCATCAGTACCTGATAACGCTGTTCCAGCCCACTGAGCTGCCATTGCGCCTGGCCCTGGATGGCGGCATCGATGGCCTGTTCAACTTGAGCGGTACCGGCCTGCGCGTAGGTACCCAGTCTGTCCTGGAGATTGGCCGGGCTGACGTTGTTGATGGTCGAAGCGCCCGAAAGCCATTCGCCGTTGATGTAGTTATTAAAAATCTCGCCGTGCATATGCACCTCCTCTCATGCGTTGAGTAGATGGTATGCCTCATCCTTGATAAACTAAAAACAATAGTAACTATTATTCGATAAGGAAAACTTACCATGCTCGCCGACCTTAAGATCGTGCAACTGCGGCACTTCGTCTGGGTCACCGAGCTACAAGGCTTTCATGCAGCGGCTGAACGGGCACACCGCACCCAACCTGCGATCTCGCTGTCGATCCGCGATCTGGAAAGCAAACTCGGCCAGCAATTGTTCGAAAAGCGCAATGCGCGGGTAGCGCGCTCCGAGTTGACGCCATTTGGTGTGCAGTTTTTGGGCTATGCCAAAGAGTTGATCGCACACCACGACCGGGTGGTCAAAGATATGAGTTTGATTGCACAGTACAAGTCCGGGCATTTGCGGATCGCGTCTGTCCCTTCCATTGCCAGTCGAGTGTTGCCAGACATCCTCGCCCGCTTCATTGGCGATGCCACCGATCTTCATGTGAGTTTGTTCGACGACAGTTCCGAAGTGGTACTTAGCATGGTCGAGAATCAGCAGGTGGATTTTGGTATCGCCAGCGTGTGGGATGTGGAAAGTGATATTCAGTTCATCCCGATCTGGGAAGACAGCATCGGCGTGGTTTGTCGAAATGATCACCCACTGGCGGCAGAGACTCAGTTGAGTTGGACGCAATTGCGCGCAGAACGTCTGATTGCCAACGGCACCTCTCGCCTGCTCGAAGGCAGCGATGCCGAAGAGTTGGTGGAGGACTCACAATTCTATATGTCCAACATGATTTCTCTGCTGGCCATGGTTGAAGCGGGAATGGGCATCACCACGTTGCCGCGTTTTGCTTTCCCACCAGAACATAGCCGTCTGTGTTTCATCCCACTGAGCGACCCGCTGGTCAATCGCGATATGGGCATTGTGCGCCGGGCCAACCGATCGTTACCCGTCGCGGCTCAAGCGCTGTTCGAGTTCATATTGCGCGACAACGAACTGGACCCTGCTGACTGGTACTGACTGACCAATATCTGATCAATTCGACCAATCAGATAAATTTCACTTATCAGCCGATAGGCCGATCTGAATTGCCTGGCCGTGCCCCTTGGACCACCATCGCCAACAGATAAAAACAATTCTCCGCACCAGGCACTCCTCTTAACGGTTTGCTCGATCACTGCGGCGTCCGCCACAAGAGGACACGAAATGAATACCCTTTCGAGCATTGATTCTGCCCAAGAGCAAACCCCAATCTTGAGCATGCGTCCGGCCAATGTGGTCATGGACCTGGAACGACTTGGCAGCCTGCATCAAAGTCGTCTGAGCTTCATGCGCAGCCTTGTCCGCAAGATCATGCGCGAAGGCTGGCAAATACAGCCACGTCGTTTCGATCTGGATGCTGATGGCTACGGCACTGTGATCTACCGCGTGCAAACCAACCAGGATCTCTTCAGCTTTGTACTGTTCTCCCAGTATCTGGCGCCGGAAAGTCGTAATGACCGGGTCATCGCTACCGAATGGGACCTGACCATGGCGCTGTGCGAAGGCGAGGTTGACGATGCCTATGTCGAGTTTCTACGTCGCAATGTGCCGCTTCAAGAGGCGGGGCGCTTGGATTCAAAAGTCATGGTGCTCTCACGTGCTAACCGCAGCATGCGCAACTTTGACATGGTGGTATCAGCACTGAGTGAGGGTCGCCAGCCAGAGGTCAAGCAGATTGCGCACGTTGGCTACCTTTATCGCACCACTGCAGTTTATGGCAGCGGCAAGCTCGGGATGGCCGACTGGGAAAAAGTCAGCAAGAAGCACCCTGACTTTTCGCGCCCCTTTGCAGCCGAGATGTTCAACTGCTTCATGTTACGCAACTTCAGCCTGCAGCAAGCCGAACATATCGCCCGACAACGTGCGCCCGAGACAGCCGTTGCATTGCAGCCTGCCCTCAAACGCTATTTTGGTATTGGTAATTCCACAGGTCTCGGCATGGCGCCGTATCTGATCAACCACCCCCAGTTGATCAGCCGTTGGGTGGAGATGCGTGAATTGGCACTGGCTCGTGTACATGGCATGCGTCAAATAACCGAAGAGCGTCTCGCACACTTGTCGACGCTGATTGACCGTGGCATTCGTCACCTGACGGAGACCGTCACTGAAGACCAGTGGCAGACGCAGAACAATCAAACGGTGTGCGAAGACCTGGCCAGGTTGCAAGACTGGCTTGCCAGTCAGCGCCTGCAAAGTTGGGATCAGCTTTCGTCATGGGCCGGACAATCGCTCAGTTTGCAGGCACAAGAGCTGCTCAACTGCATCCTGCTGGAGCTCTATCCCGATCTGGTCGACGAACTGGAAGATCGTCTCTCGCTGGTGGAGTCGCTTGAGTTGCAGCCGGAAATGGCCATCGGCGAGCTGCGTGCCTTAATTGAGCGGCACTACGCCTGGGCGCTGGCCATCGACTTTGATGCCGACGGAGCCACTGAAACCTTCTGGTACCGCTCCGAAGAGAAACAGGAACCTCGTCTGGGTAACTGCGACTTGGAAAGCGGCAGGGAAAAGCAGATGCCACTTGGCATTGGCTACCTGGCTCAGCAGTGTTATCGCTTGCTTAATACGCAGGTCGACGTGCATTCGACCCAGTGCGTGGCCAGCTTTCTGCTGCTTCACCCCCAGCAACGAGGCATTATACGGCGCATCCAGAGCATGGCAAAAACCCACTACGGTGAAATTCAAGCCAACCTGTTGGATCGCAACGTACTGCCCATGCACCTGCTGCGTTGCAAACTGGCGTTCTTTGGGGTCAGTAAATTCGACCCGCGCTCACGTCTCTGGGTGCGCAACACGATGTTCCAGGGTGCACCGTTACTTGAAGACATCGGCAAACCATTTGAAGACGACTGGTTCCTGCCACTGGCCCCGACCCCGGAGACTCGCTGATGTTTATTTCATCGAACGAATTAACGTCCCTGCTCAAGCGCGTCTTCGAAGGAATGAGCTACCCCGTCGGTTATTATGAGGACGCCGCAGTATTGGTCAAATGGCTGCAAGTCCATGGCGAACAAGGATTTGCCGAACTGCAGCGCGCGCTGCCTTATGTGGCGGACAGCCAACGCCCTGCCTTACAGTTACTGGTGGAGGAAAGCCAGGCTCTGATATTTGAGTGCCACGGTCGAAGCGCTCTGAATTGCCTACCCAGCATTGTTGAACTCGCGCAGAACAAGGCGCTTGAACAAGGATGCGTCAACGTTAAAATCCGTAACTGCCACAACCGTAAGTTTGTCCTCAAACTACTGGTTGATTGTGCAAAACACGGCATCAGCGCAATGGCTTACTGGCAAAATGGAAAAGCCCCGGCCAGCGAACACGTCGCCTGTATTTCGGCAGGCTCCGCCTATCCCAGTTACAGCGAAGCCCTGCTGGAAGAATATGGCGCACCCTCCGACACTCAGACCCTGACGCTTCTGCTAAATACCCGCATCGACCTGCAAGGCCAACTGCGTGATACCAGCAGTAAACGTCAGGGTTTGCGCCAGGTCAGCCCGGAGCAGTTCGCCCGTGCTGGAGATCGCGCAATAGAAGAGGGTATGGATATCTCGATTGAGCTTTGGCAGCACCTCAATCATCTCGCCGAGGCCGTGCTGGTTGAGAACTCTGAGCAATCGAGAAGCGGTGCGGGAGCCTAAGGCCACCCCGAAAATCTATGGTTACTTCCATTTTTGCAATATTGATTAGTGGATGAAGTGGTTTGCTTAAATCTATTCGGCGTCTATCTGGGGTATGCCCAGCGCCATGATGAGAGTAAGCAATAGGATGGACGCCCCCTCCCATAAGCGTATCGCGGTGCCAGAGTGAGCGGTGTCGCCATCCGCTTGTTCAAAGGGGGTAATAGGGGTTCGGGGAGCAATGGAACTGAAAGTGCACTTAAGCTCAGTCGCTGCCCCGCAAACCCTTGCAACGTGGGGATAGTTTCGAAAAACGACCATTTTATAGAACCGTTTCCGCTATCGCGAGGAAAGGCCACCAACACCCGAAAATCAGTGCAATAAACCCGTCTCACGAATCAAAGTTCTTTTATTCGCAGTCGCTGACGAGTGAAACGAACTCTATTTCGGCTTACGTTGGTTTTCAGTTCCATTGCTCCCCGAACCCCTAGTAACAGTCCACAGGAGGATCTAAATGCTGGTACTTACGGACATGCAGCGGGCATATCTCAGGAAATTACGAGCTCTTAGCAAAGACAGTCAGGGCAACGAAGTTTTTGTTGGCCTTACGCTCGAGGAATCAACGCGGTTCAACTTTTTGAGTGAGTCGCTTATGAAGCATGAGTACCGCACGCCAGAAGCGCTGGACGAATATCTCTCCTTTCGCCTCAGGCACGAGCATCATAGACTTCAAGTGTATGCAGAGGTAGAAGCCCAACAGTGCAAATCGGCAAGCCACTAAAACGTCAAGCGTAGCCTGGTCCCTGGTCCCGCCAAGGGAAAGGCGCGCCCCCCCTGCCCCATGGGATCGCTCACTGCGCCAAATCAGCGTGAGGGCGCGCCCCCAGGGCCTGCGCTACGGATGCATCCCCCCTGCCCGCCGAGGCGGTCCGATTCAGCGCAACCCTTGGGCCCGCTTAAAACGGTTCTGTCGCACTAAGCCCGTGAGAGGTAACCTGTTGTTTTCCATGAAGCCACTGTCTCAGATGTCGCTGATCCGAAAAGCCTTCAAACGCCTCCATTATCCCGTTGCTGTTATCGCCCAGTGTGTTCGCTGGTATCTGGCTTACGCCCTGAGCCTGCGTAACATTGAAGAGATGATGGCGGAGCGCGGCATTGTCGTTGATCATTCCACGCTGCATCGCTGGGTTATTAGGCTGGCTCCCGTGCTGAATACGGTCTTGCGTCGATACCAGCGTCCCGTGGGACGCCGCTGGCGAATGGATGAGACCTACATCAAAATCCGCGGCCACTGGAAGTACCTGTACCGCGCCGTGGACACTGATGGCCAGACCATCGATTTTCTGTTGACCGCTAACCGGGATGCCAACGCAGCATTGCGTTTTTTCCGCAAAGCCATCCGCCAGTGTGGCAAGCCTGAGGTCGTGACCATCGACAAAAGTGGTGCCAATACCGCTGCCCTGGCGGTGCTCAATGCCGACCAAGCTGAAGGGATCACCGTTCGGCAAAACAAATACCTGAACAACTTAGTTGAGCAGGATCACCGCAACATCAAAAGACGAATACGACCGATGTTGGGATTCAAGTCATTTCGTCGAGCACAAACGTTACTGGCAGGCATTGAATTGATACAGATGATCCGCAAAGGGCAGCTTCAACATCCGCAAGGTGAAGGGCTGTCACCTGCCGAACAGTTTTATCTTCTGGCCGCCTAAACAACAGACTGCCGATTTTTGGCAGCCTATCGTCGTTAATGCGACAGAACCAGATTTTGTCTGCGAACTTCTAACTCACAACACTAGGGCTCCACGTTTTGGTGACGAGCCAAGTTCTTTACCGACGAGTGAGAGGCCTATATCTGTCCAGACCGCAGGCGTCATGTTGAGTGGCCGCCTGTTTCTTCCTTGAGCCACTCAATGAACTGCCGGGTTATCTCGCTGACACCTTTTTGCGGTTGAGTCAGTAGGTAATAAGCGAGTTGGTGCGGCATGATCATGTCGGGGAATGGAATAACCAGTTCGCCATTGCTTACTGCCCGTTCCGTCAACTCAATCGCACACAACGCAACCCCATGACCTTCGATCGCGAGTTGTGCCAGGACGTGGGAGTCGGTGACGACGTGCCCACTGCTAACCTGTAGATCGACGGTTGGGTACAATTTCTGCCAGCTTTCCCAGTCGCGCTGATGCCGGTCGTGCAATAAAGCCTGGCGCGCCAGATCGGCGGGAGCGCGAATGGCGTTAGGCCCCTCAAGCAGGGATGGAGAACACATCGGTACGTAGTTCAGACTCATCAGGTATTCGGCCTCAAACCCCGGCCATTCGGCCGACCCCCATTTGATCGCCAGCTCTACTTGATCCGGAAACTCGACGCGTTGAGTCGTTAGTAATTGCTGGATGCGCAGCTCTGGAAAGCGTTGAGTGAAGTGTTTCAACCGTGGTGTCAGCCAGAACGCACTCATCACGGGCTCCGCTTCAATGTGCAGCACCTGGGGGGCGAGTTGGCGGGCGCATTTTTCAAAGGCTGCCACAAGCTGATCAAACGGCGTGCCGATATCGCTTAGCAAGCCTGCGCCAGCCTTGGTCAGCGTGACGGTGCGGGTGGAGCGCGCAAACAATGCCACGCCCAACGCTTCTTCAAGTTTGACCACTTGCTGGCTGACGGCCGACTGCGACAAATGCAGCACTGTCGCTGCGCGGGTGAAGCTGCCTTGCTCGGCAACGGTTTTGAAGGCAAGCAGCAAGGTCATGTGCGGCAGTCGTGTCGAGGCGAAAGATTCTGTGTATTTATTCATAAGGTTTCGTTATTAGACCATTACCAAATCGCGATTCTCTCGTCGCAGGCCGCCAGATTACATTACTCGCAGCACCCGCCAATAAAGGGGCCAATCCAATAATTACAACAGTTGGGAATCAATATGCAGCAAAACACCGAAAAAGATCTGACCCTGATCTTTACTAGCATCGTGGTGATATCACTGACTGTCATCGGCTTGATGATGTTTCCCGATCAGGCCAAGGTCTTGGCTGATCAGCTTTTCACCTCTGCGACTACCACGTTCGGCACACTCGTGCAGTTGCTTGGCTTCGCCTGCGTGGTATTGATCGTCGGCTTGGGCTTCAGCAAATACGGCAATATCCGCCTGGGCGAGGGCAAGCCAGAGTACAAGAACAGCAGCTGGATCTTCATGTTCATCTGCGCAGGACTCGGTTCGGCGACCATGTATTGGGCATTCATGGAGTGGGCGTATTACTACCTCACGCCTGGCCTGAATATTGCCACTGCGAGCAAGCAAGCGTTAGAAATGAGCATTGCTTACTCGTTCTTTCACTGGGGTGTGACCCCGTGGGCAATTTACGGCATTGCTTCGCTGGCGATGGCTTATCACTTTCATGTCCGCAAGAACAAAGGTTTGAGCCTGGCGGGTATTGTCGAGTCAATTACCGGCTTCAAAGCGCATGGCCCTGTAGGGCGAGTCATCGACCTCATCTTCCTGTTTGCGACCTTCGGCGGTCTGGTGCTGACGACTACCCTGACGACGTCCACGGTCGCCAAAGGTTTGTCTGACCTGACCGGTATTGCCGACGGCTTCATGCTCAAGGCGTTTTTGGTGATTCTGGTGACGGTGGTGTTTTCGCTCAGCTCCTATATCGGCATCAGCTCCGGTATGCAGCGTTTGGCGAAGCTGGCGTGTGGCATGACCATGCTCTTTGCCTTGATTGTGCTGATCCTCGGTCCGACGCTTTTCAGCGTCAACAACATCGCCAACGCCATTGGCCTGACGCTGCAAAACTTCATCCACATGAGCTTGTTCACCGACCCGACCGGGGATGGCGAATTTTCGCGCGGCTGGACCGTGTTCTACTGGTTGTACTGGATTACTTACGCGCCGGGTGTCGCGATCTTTGTCACACGGGTTTCCAAGGGTCGTACGATCAAAGAAGTCGTGATGGCGATGATTTTGGGTGGTTGCGGTGGCTGCTGGTTCTTCTTTGGCAGCCTGCAGAGTTTCGCCATTCATCAATTCATCACCGGCGTGGTTGATGCGCCGGCCATGCTCAGTGGCGCCGGTGGTGAAGCGGCGGTATCGATGCTGTTGACCAGCCTGCCATTCGGTAAAGTGCTGTCTGCGGTTTACTTTCTGCTGATGTTGGTATTCCTCGCTTCGCACCTTGATGCGGTGGCGTATACCGTGGCGGCGACCAGTACCCGCAACCTGCGTGAAGGGCAAGATCCATCGCCTACTTTGCGACTCTTCTGGTGCCTGCTGCTGGCAGTGTTGCCGCTGGCAATGCTCTACATCAACGCATCACTCAATACACTGAAAACGGCCGTCATTCTCACTGCCATTCCGTTCATTTTTATCTTGATGGTGAAAATCTGGGGGCTGCTGAAGTGGCTGCGTGAAGACTATGCGGCGATGCCTGCGCATTTGATTGAAGAACAGTCGGCACGTCTGGCAGGGATGAGCACGGCCGAGGCAAATGAAGCCCGTTTCGTGGTCCGACACGGCGCCTCGAAAAATCTGGAAGTCCAGCAATGAAAATAGTTGATGTAGAGGCTATCTGGTTGCGCGTCCCGGCGCTCGACCAAACGTGTGAGTGGGGAGAGGATGCGTTGATCGTACGCATCTACACCGACAGTGGGCTGGTCGGCATCGGAGAAACCGACAGCTCTCCAGCCGTCGTCAAAGCCTTGATCGAAACCCCGGCGTCGCATGAAACCTGTCAGGGGTTACGCGATATTCTGATCGGGGAAAACCCGCTGGAAATCGATCGGTTGTGGAAAAAAATGTACCGCCACTCCGAATACATGGGCCGGCGCGGCGCCGCCATTCATGCCATCAGCGCGTTGGACATCGCCTTGTGGGACATCGCCGGTCAGCATTATGGCGTGCCGGTCCACACCTTGCTGGGTGGCAAATACCGTGCGCGCATCAGCGCCTATGGCACGTTCATCCCGCGTCCCGACGAGGCCGGCAACCGTGAACTGGTGCGCGGTTTGCTGGCCCAGGGCTTGCGCAGCATCAAGCTGGGCGGTGCCGGGTTTGGCGACGACCTGCAAAAAGACAAAGAGCTGCTGCGGGTAGTGCGTGAGGAAATCGGTGACCAGGTGCAGTTGCAGATCGACCTTGTTGGGCGTTGGCGTAACTACCCGCATGCGTTGGCGCAATGTGACGCACTGCGAGCGTTCAATCTGAACTGGATCGAAGAGCCGCTGCCTTCGGACGATACGAAAGGTTTAGCGTATCTCGCCGAGCGTTCCGGCCTGCGCGTTTCGGGGGGAGAAGGCCTGGCCACGCGACATGAATTCCGACACTTTCTGGAGGCTTCTCGGCCATCGATTATTCAGCCCGACATTACCCGTTGTGGCGGCATCAGCGAAATGCGGCACATCTACGAGCTGGCGCAACTGCACGGCGCACAATTGGTGCCGCACGGTTTCAGCACTGGAATTTTGCTTGCGGCGACCGTGCACTTTCTTGCAGCCAGCGAGTTCGGTGAGTTGATCGAGTATTCGCAAAGCGATAGCCCATTGTTTCGTGGCCTGGTGACAAATTTGCTGCCACTTGAAGAGGGTCATGTCGCCGTGCCGGAAACCCCGGGCCTTGGTGTAGTGCTGGACGAAGCCATGATTGAGCGCTATCGCGTTCGGTCGTGAGAGGAGAACACAAATGAAAGACCTGATCATAAACCGGGTTGAAGTGTTTGCCTGCGCGCCACAAGTCCGCGGATCGACCTGGACTCCGGAGCAGCCGGAGCCTTGCACCACGCACACGTTTATTCGCATTAGTACTCGGGACGGGATCGTCGGCGCTGCCGCGACTGACTCGTACACCACGCATCACGCGGACGCGGTCCTCGCCGAAACCCTGCGCGACATGATCCCCGACTTGTTGGGGCGTTCGGCGCTGGAGCGCGAAGGGCTGTGGTCACACTTTCAACCCAAGGCCTACGCGCGTTCGGCGCAGGCCCAGGCGCTGATCGATGTGGCGCTATGGGATATCGCTGCACAGGCCGCCGGGCAGCCGTTATTCAAATTGCTCGGGGGCTACCGCGATCGAATCGACGCTTACGCCAGCACGCCGGTGCTGGCGACATCGCACGCCTATGTCGAGACGGTGCAGCAACTGGCCGAACAAGGTTTTCGCGCGATCAAGTTTCATTGCTGGTGTGATCCCGCGCGCGATCTGCACATGGTGGAGCAGGTGCAGCGCGCTCATGCTGACAAGCGGCTGGCGCTGATGCTCGATGTAGAGCAACGCTATGACCTGGATGCGGCGCTCAAAGTCGGGCGGGTGTTGAGCGAACTGGAGTATGCCTGGTTTGAAGCACCGCTGGATGATTACGATCTGGCGGGGTATCGGCAGTTGAGCGCGAGGTTGGACGTGCCGGTGCTGGCGGCGGGCAATGCGATCACTGATTACCGACTGGTCGCCTTTGCGGCTCAACAACAGTGCTGGAGTCGGGTGCGTGTCGATGTCATGACCTGCGGCGGCATTACGCCAGCGCTGAAGATCATTCACCACGCTGCCACGAACGGGATCAAGGTCGAGTTGCAGAGCTGGGGCCATTCATTGGCGCAGGCTGCAAACCTGCATCTGATGCTGGGTCAACCGGTATGCAGTTACTTTGAGCAGGCCTGCGAGTTCGAGCTGTTTGAATTCGCTGTAGCCAACCCGATTCGCACGACCCCGCAAGGGGAAGTTATGGCGCCAGGTTACGCAGGGTTGGGGCTGCAGATCGATTGGGACAAGATACAGCACTGTGCCGATATCCGGTTGAGCGTCAGCCGCTAGTCGGGCGTCGAGGTCAGTCGCCCAAGGCGTCTGTCCTTAGCTAGTTTCGGAGATAAGGACCATTTTCAACGGATTGCATCAGGGCCATGGAAGGCCCGGATTTAACGTTTCGTTGGATGACTGGTTGTCCCGAACCAGCATGCCTTAGTCCGAGTTGATGAGAATCTGATGTTCGTTAACATCACATCACCTCGCGTGCAACAAACGCCCTGATGTGTTGAAGGAAGCTTTCGTGGAACTTTGAGGGCTTTTTCTGCTGCGGTACTAACATGCTGAAGTCCATTTCGATGGTGGGTTCGAAAGGGCGAAAAATGACTTTTTCACCCTTGTATTCAAGTGCGCTGATGGGATCGACCAAGGCAACGCCCGCCCCCAGTTCCACGAACTTGCACATCGGCATCGAGAGCTGGGTTTCCAGGTTCATCCTGCGCTCCACCCCATACGCGGCAAAGATGGAGTCGATGTGTTGACGCGAGGCGACTGCATGCGGATAGGAAATGAAGCGCTCCCCCTCCAGGTCCTGCGGGACGATCATAACCTTGTCGCACAGTCGGTGGTCGAACGGCAGTGCGCATTGCAGAGATGACTGAATAATTTTCTCGCCGCGCGGGCTAGGGTAAGCGTTGGGTTGAGCAATAAATCCGACATCGCAGCGCTCGCCCACAATCGCGTCCACCACTTCTCTGGAAGATTGGACCACCAAGGTTATTTGTGCGTGTTCATGCACTTCGAGAAATGCAGTGATGGCACGCGGCAAAAACGACAATCCCAGCGCCGGAGCGCAGGCTATCTGAAGTGAGCCGCGCTTGAGATCAATAATTTCACGCGCCGTGCGGGCGATGCGCTCGACTCCCAGCAAAGACCGCTCTACCTCTTCGTAAAGTACCAAGGCTTCGGGTGTTGGTTGCAGGCGCCCCTTGATCCGCTCAAACAAGGCGAACCCGATGTTCTCTTCAAGCGCTCCGATCAGGCGCGTCGCTGCTGGTTGCGAGATGTGTAGCATCTCGGCGGCACGGGTCACGGTCTGCCCAAGTATCACTGCTCTAAAAGCCTCTAATTGACGAAGATTCATAGCACATCGACCTATAACAAAAAGACATGGTCGCCGCAAAATAAAGCATTTTTCATCCGTGTTACAGCGTCATAGGATCATTGCAACTTCGACGACGTCTCAGCTTTGCTGACTATCTCGGTACAGAGTGGTCTGGCAGTTGATCAAGCAGGATCTATGCAAAAAACTGATTTCATAGTCATTGGCGGCGGTCTGGCGGGGATGGCGACCGCCTACGGCCTTTCGTTGCTCGGGCTTCAGGTGATCGTGGTTGACGAAGGTGATAATGCCTTTCGTGCAGCGCGCGGCAACTTCGGATTGCTTTGGGTGCAAGGCAAAGGCCATGGCATGAGCGCATATACGCAGTGGACCCAAGCGTCCGTCAGGCTTTGGCCGCAATTGGCCGCCATGCTGCTGGCTGAAACCGGCGTTAATGTACATCTGAAGCAACCCGGTGGATTTCAACTTTGCCTGTCTGAGGTGGAACTGGCCGACGAAGCGCGGCTGTTGCATGAGATTCGGGCCGCTCAGGGCGGCGATTATTCATTTGAAGTCCTGGACCACACTGAACTGCGCAAGCGCTTGCCCGGCATTGGATCTGGAGTGGTCGGTGCCTGTTACTCGCCCATGGATGGCCACGTTAATCCGCTGAAGCTACTTCATGCTCTGCATGCCGCGTGCAGGCTACGTGGCGTAAAGGTGCTCAATGGATTGAAGGTAGATGACATTCGGCAAAGCGCTGCGGGATTTGAAATCACGGCTGGGTCTGAACGCATGGCGAGCGACCGGCTGGTTTTAGCCGCAGGGCTCGGCAATCGAGCCCTTGGTGCGTTGCTTGGCCAAGATATTCCGCTGGAGCCTAGCCGTGGGCAGATTTTGATTACCGAAAGACTCAAGCCATTTCTTCACTACCCCACGACGTATGTCCGCCAGACAGATGAGGGAACCGTACAGCTCGGTGACTCAGCCGAGCGGGTGGGCTTCGATGACCGCACCAGCGTGTCGGTGATGTCACAGATTGCCGGCCGCGCAGTGACGTGTTTTCCGCAACTGGAGCATGTCCGACTGGTCAGGGCTTGGGGATCGTTGCGGGTGCTGAGCCCGGACGGCGCCCCGATTTACGAGGACCTGGCCAATGCGCCTGGCTGCTTTGTGGTGTCGTGCCATAGCGGCGTGACCCTGGCCGCCGCCCATGCGTTGACACTGGCACCCTGGATTGCCGGGGCAAAGGATTTGCCGAGGGTGTCGGCATTTTCCCTCCAGCGTTTCATTCAGTCGAGCGAGGTCGCCCATGCCTGCTGAGAGCCTGTTCCATCCGATAACCTGCGAGGTTCCTTGGTACATCATCGAATTTGATGGTCGCCCTTTGTCGGTACCGGAAGGTGTTTCCCTGGCAGCGGCGTTGCTTGCCGGCGGTGTCAGAAGCATCCGTACCACGCCGGTCTCGGGCCAGCCTCGTGCGCCCTATTGCTTGATGGGCGTGTGCTTCGAATGTCTGGTGGAAATTGACGGTGTACCCAACTGCCAGGCGTGCCTGGTCACCGTCCGCGCCGGCATGAGTGTCCGCAGCCAACAAGGCGCGCGCGCATTGGCCGGTGCTGCTGAAATGGTGTGTGATCATTATGAAGCCTGAACTGTTCGATCTACTCATCGTCGGTGCCGGCCCCGCGGGCATGAGTGCCGCCGTGGAAGCCAGGCAACATGGCCTGACCGTATTGGTCCTGGACGAGCAGCCATCACCTGGTGGGCAAATCTATCGCAACATCCGCAGCACTGACGCCACGCGTCTGGAGTTGCTCGGTAGCGATTATCTGACCGGCCTGGCGTTGACCGATGCCTTCATCACTTGCGGTGCGCAATGGATAAGTGCCGCGTCCGTGTGGTGGGTAACTGAAGACAAACAGGTGCACTACCTCGTCGACGGTCAAGCGCACGTTGCACAGGCCCAACGGCTATTGATTGCTACCGGCGCCTTTGAACGGCCAATGCCCATTCCTGGCTGGACGTTGCCTGGCGTCATGACGGCGGGGGCGGGGCAGATCTTGCTCAAAAGCGCCGCGCTCCTACCGGCAGGCCCAGTGGTGCTGGCCGGTTGCGGACCCTTGCTGTACCTGTTGGCCGTCCAGTACCTGCGGGCAGGCATTGAACTGACAGCTTTGGTCGACACCTCAAGCCACGGTGACGTTTTGCGCAGCTGGCGAAGTATTCCCGGCGCATTGCACGGTTGGCGCGACCTGCTCAAGGGCATGTCTTTGTTAGCAGTGTTACGGCGTGCCGGCGTCAGGCATTATCGAGGTGCGCGAGAACTGCGCATCGAGGGGACTGACCGTGCCAGTGCCCTCAGTTTTCGGCAGCGTAACGTGCAGCGGCGCATCGCGTCTGAACTGATCCTGCTCCACCAAGGGGTGGTTCCCAATACTCAGATCAGTTGGGCGCTGCGCCTTGAACATCATTGGAACTCCTCGCAAATTTGCTGGAACACGGACCGCGATACCTGGGGTGAAACCAGTCAACCGGGAATTTTCATCGCAGGAGACGGCGGCTGCATTGGCGGTGCACTCGTCGCTCGAACCGAGGGCAGGATCGCTGCGCTGCGGGTCGCAGAGCAATTGCAACGACTCGATGTCTGCGCGCTTGAGCGCTATGCGGTGCCATTACAGCGGGCGTTAAGGCAACAATTGGCTGCGCGACCGCTGATTGATGCGCTGTATCGCCCCCCCCAGGAAACCCGCATCCCCGCCGATGAAGTCACGCTGTGCCGCTGTGAAGAGGTCAGCGCTGGCGAAGTGCGCCGTCATGTCGATCTGGGGTGTCTGGGCCCCAACCAGACCAAGGCGTTTGGTCGTTGTGGCATGGGTCCCTGTCAAGGTCGGTTATGCGGCCTGAGCGTGACCGAGGTCATCGCCGAGCGGCGCCAGGTGTCTCCGGAGGAGGTGGGCTACTACCACATTCGCCCGCCCATCAAACCCATAACACTCGGCCAGTTGGCTGGCGAGTCCCACCCCCAGCTTCCCCAGGAGACTGTATGAACGAGATCGAACGTATAGAAAGTAATCCGCGACTGAGCAGGGTCGTCCTCCACAACGGCGTTGCCTGGCTCAGCGGCATTGTCGCTGCTGATTGCAGCGAAGGCATTGGTGGCCAGACGCATCAGGTGTTGGCGCAACTGGAGCGACTGCTGGAGCAGGCAGGCAGCAGTCGCTCGCGGATATTGAGTGCACAGTTGTGGATGAAAGACATGGTCGCTGACTTTGACTGCATGAATGAGGTGTGGAGCCAGTGGTTTCCTCCCAGCGAGACTCCCGCCCGGGCGACGGCACAAGTCGTATTTGACGACGAACAGATTCGGCTGGAACTCATTGTGGTCGCTGCACAGTCGCTAGTGACGGACCGATAGTCAGCACTTCACCGATATAGCCTGGCACCCGTACCGTCGTTCAGCATCGACGGCACTCGCATAGCCTCACCCATCAAAACAATAAAGCGAGAGAAAGACATGCACTTTAAATTAAATGTAAAGACCCTCGGGTTTGCCGCAATGATGGCAATGACCGGTATGGCTCAAGCCAGCGAGAGAACATTGCGTATTGGTGTTGAAGCGGCCTATCCACCCTTCGCCTACAAAACCCCTGACAACCAATTGGTGGGTTTTGACTATGACATTGGCCAGGCATTGTGCGCGAAAATTGCAGCAACGTGCCAATGGGTGGAGATCGAGTTTGATGGTCTTATTCCTTCACTTAAAGTACGCAAGATTGATGCTGCGATTTCCTCGGTTTCAATCACCGAGGAGCGTTTGAAATCCGTTGACTTCACGACCAGTTATTATCGCTTGCCCGCCAAACTCGTTACGCGCAAGGACAGTGGAATCAACACCCTTCCTAGCGATCTGGCCGGCAAACGAATTGGCGTGCAACGGGCGACCAATTTCGATCGCTATGCGACGCAAACTTTTGAACCCGCTGGCGCACAGATCATTAAATATGGCAGCCAGAATGAGGTATTCCTTGATCTGGCGGCCGGACGCCTCGATGCCTCCCTCGCAGGATCTGTCGCCATTGAAGAAAGTTTGTTGAAAACTCCCGGCGGGGCGGTTTATCACATGCTAGGAGACAACTTTACCGACGAACACTACTTCGGTACGGGGGCAGGGATTGCCGTGCGTAAAAACGATCCATTAGCGGGTGAACTGAATAAAGCCTTGGCAGAGTTGAAAACTGATGGGACCTATGATCGCATTCGCAAAAAATACTTCGAATACGATATTTCAGGAAATAACTGAACCTCTCGGAGAGAAACATGCAGCTTGATGAGGTCGAGCAGTTCGCACTGAGCCAGCTGTTCAATGCAGACGGCAGGCAAGGTGAGGTGGCGCAAGCATTTCGTTATAAGGTGCAGGAGCGAAGGATTACCATTGCCGGGTTCTTTTCCATCATAAAATGCCTTAATCCGTCGCAATGCATTCAACCATCGAAAGAAGTAAGTAAGTCGTTTACTCACCCTCGATTAAAAAGAGGGGGGATGTTTGTTTGCTGGGTAGAACATGACTTAACACTTTGTCTGGAAGGCTTCGCCAAGGGCGGAAGCTGGCCTCCTGAATTGATACCTCTTGCGTTGCAAGGATCCAATAGAGGCTGAGTTTGGCTACTTGTCCTTGTGCGCATGGTAGCACGCAAGGGGTTTTCGATCCTTGGCTGACGCGCCCAAAGATTATTACTGGTTGCACGTTAGGTCTGTGCTATATCACCACAAAAGGTGCAAGCCAGTCCAAGACTGGAAGAGCGCAATGAATCAGTTCGCAGTGTTTTACGTAGATCGATTCACTAGGCCTACCCGATGAAATGAAGGCCTGCCTGACGGCAGGCCATTAGTAAGCGGCTGGCGAACTCATCTACCAAACCAGCAGGTCAAGAGCGATAAGGGCAAAAGCGTCCACAATTTTTTAAGCGGACGCAATTACCCTTAACGCTAGGATCCGCATGCGCCAACGACATACCTATTCAAAATCCCTCAAAGCCCAAGTTGTTCAGGAATGCGAGCAACCTGGTGTCTCCGTCTCCAGTGGCGCCTTGACGCACGGGATCAATGCCAATGTCGTCCGTAGATGGCTGCCGCACAAGCGTAATAATGCGGTCGCCAATTTGCCGGCCTTTGTGCCCTTACAACTAGCCCCCACGGCTCAGGCAACGCCGGGGACATCGGTCAGCATCGAGATCCCGTACGAGCAAGGGGCCCTGACTGTGACGTGGCCCGCTTTCGACCCGGTCGGGTTTGCCCGGTTTGTTCGCGGCCTGACACGATGATTCGCATCGACTCGATTTGGCTCGCCACCGAGCCCATGGACATGCGTGCCGGCACTGAGACTGCGCTGGCCAGGGTGATCGCAGTGTTCGGTGCAGCGAAACCGCACTGCGCCTATCTGTTCGCCAACCGCCGCGCCACTCGTATGAAAGTGCTAGTGCATGACGGGATTGGGTCTGGCTGGCTGCTCGCCGATTGAACCAAGGAAAGTTTTACTGGCCAGCCATTTGCGGCCTCTCGTTGGACACGTTCCCAATCAGTCTTGCTAGAGGGCTGCATAGCGTTTCCTCTCTTGTTTCGAGGTGCGGCGCAGAGAAATCGCTCGGAAATTCGGACCTCGCTCAACGTAGACCAATACCAGGACCACCGCCATGACCTTGACCATGGCCACATCCATCCATCAGGCGTTCTTCGTCTTGGCGTGACGAGCGCAGGGTGATCTTGTCCGGCGCATCGTAGATCAGTCCAGCATCCGCCAAATCCAGCCCATGCTTTTCGAGCCGTCGTGCAGCCATTGGCCTCTAGCCCGGTGCAAGATCAGAGATTTGGGGTTGATGTCTGGCTCGAACCGATGCGCAGATCGTTCGGCACGAGAATTTGCGATCTCCCACCGAGAAAGCGAAGCATCGAGCGTGCGAGCCGAGTCAGTCAGACAGACAGTTGATGCGACCAGGTGCCTCGGCAAAGGTGTAGCTGGACGCGCCTAGCACGGCAACGAATATCTGGGCCTGACGGATTTCACCAGTCTGTCGGTTGATGACCAGCTCGGTCTGGCCGGCGTAGTCGACAAACAGCTTTTCGCCGGCTCGGTGCTCCTGACGCATGAGCGTCCGCTCAGCCATACTCTGGCTGGCCTAAAACGTAGGCAATACCTATGTAATTTCTCTTTCGCGACGCACGGCATGACAATTGTTAACCATTATACGATAATCTGCCTTTGCGTTAGGGATGATTCTGCCTAAAGCAGCACTTAGCGATTGGAGCAAAGAACATGCTTGGAAGTAGTACTATTTCAAAACAAAGCTTTGATGTGCAGACAGCCAATTTTCTTCGCGAGATGATTGTCTCGGGCATCCTGGAGTCAGGCTCTCGCCTGACCGAAGCGAAGCTCACCGAGCAGTTCCAGGTATCTCGCGGCACCATCCGCGCGGCCTTACAAAAGTTGCACAACGAGGGCTTGGTTTCCCAAGTCCCTTACACCGGCTGGCATGTCATCGCCATCGACGCCCAGGATGCCTGGGAACTGCACAACCTGCGGCGCGTGCTCGATGGCCTGGCCGCACGCCTGGCGGCGGAATGCATCAAGCCAGAAGGAAGCAAGCAGCTCGAGGCGGCTTACCAGCGTCTTTGCCAAACCTGCGAAGCCGGCGACCCGAAGGACATCGCTAATGCGGACTTCGAACTGCATAAGCTGATCGTCTTCCTCTCCGGTCACCGACGTCTGCAAGAGCACTACAAACTGACCGAGCAGCAGATTCGCGTGTTTATCGCCTCCTGTGACTCTGAGTTCTCGGACTATAAGAACATCGGCCATCGGCATGCGGCCCTAGTGCAAGCCATATTGTCGGGTGACGCTGATGCGGCCGAGCGGTTGGCCAAGGAGCACAATGCCACCCAAGGCGATGCATTAATCAGCAGTTTGCGCCAGACGGAAACCCAGAAGTAAGCCAACCAGAGAGCTATATCACTCGCCAAGGCTTTGGCCACTGACGAGTGACGTCTACCGCGGGTCAGTCGGTCAGGCGATCTGGACGCAGGGCCTCGCGCTCATAGTGGATGGGCATCGCATACCCATAGAACTGCTTCGCTCGCTCCGGCCGGTTGACGGTCTCGGGGTCTAGGACATAGGTGGGTAATGCGGTAATCCACGCGCCCTTGCCTTCTACCTGGGTCACGCGGTGCAGCGAATAGCGGCCCTTGAATAGCTGCAGGGCACCAGGTTCCCAGATCAGCTTGTGCACCCGACTGCGGTCGCCGTCGAGCACACGTCTGACCCCCTCGAAACTCTCATCCTCGACCGAGCGCATGTTCAGTACGTACTCGAACTCTCCGCCCTGCTCCGGCTGCTCGACCGACACGCTGATGGTAAATTCGCTGCCGTCGAAGTGCCAGGGAAAGTAATGGCCATCCTCCATGATCGCGTACGGACAACGGGCCAGCGGATCGGCCCATTGGTAGATCGGCCAGACCCCGACGCAGGCGCCGACGAAGCGAGTCATGGCATCCCAGTCATAGAGGGCACGTAGGTCCAAGTTGGTTTCGAGGATGTCGGTGTTGATGAATCCACTGGTGCGCCGCTCGAAGAAACGCTTGGGATGTGTTTCCGGTAGCGAGAGGTCTTCCGCGGTCATGTAGGGGTTATGGCTCTGCATCGACCAGAAAGTCCGCTCCCGCAGGCGGTAGGCCTCCGCCCGCATCCGCGCCAGGGCCTCGGGACGGATGAAGTCGGGTACCACACTACAACCCGTCTCATCCAGTGCGCCCGGCACTGGCCGATCAGGGCCTGGGTCTTGGGATTGTCAGGTTGATGAATCGGGTAGCGCTCCAAGTCAATGATATCCGCAAGCGCCGTTTGCTCTGTAGTGGACACAGGTGCTGATGTCATGAGGCCTACAATAAGCCAATGGGTTGTACATCGGCCTGCATAATCACAACCCCTCAAACACCAATCAAACAAATATAATGGCCATCCATCGATTTATTCAATTCAACTCGAATACTACCGCGACAAGTTCTCCTGCAAATCCAGAACTGAGCCCCCTGGCTGGCAGCTCAGAACCTCCTCAGTGGGCTTGCTTGCGCTCCTGGCGCATATCGATGGCCACCACGTCCTTCAGCGCGCCTATGGCCAGATCCAGCAGCTCGGCATCGATGGGCTCCTTGGGATGGAGCAGGTAGACCGGCCGCTGGAAGGTCGGTGCCTTCTCGATCAGGTGCAGCCGCCCCTCTTCGAGCAACGGCGCCACCGTACGCTCGGAGAAATAGCCCGAACCACCGTGTTTCAGGACGTAGTCGAGGCCGATCATACTCAGGCCCACCGATAGGCGTGGCGCGCGGGTTTCCGGGTAGGCAAGATTGTGCGCCGCGCGGAACTCGGCGCCCCAGTCGACGAACACGTAGTCCGGCTGCCAGTGCTTGCTCACCTTGCGCGGGGTGGTCGAGACCAGCACCAGAGTGTCCTCCATCAGTAGCTCGCAAGCCAGGCCGGGCTGCTGGCGCGGGATATAGGTCATCGCCAGGTCGATCAGGCCGTCGCTGAGGTCGGCCAGCAGGTTCTCCGAATAGTCGGCCACCACCCGCGTGCCGACATCCGCCGCGCGCGCCTGCATGGTCTCGACCCAAGCAGGCGCGATCCGCTCCCAGTGGTTCATCTGCACGCCCAGGGTCACCACCGCATTGAGCTCCTCGGGCAGCGCCACCTCCTGGCGCGCCTGCTCCCAGGCCCGCACCGCCGCGTGGGCGAAGCGATGGAAATGCCGCCCGGCCACAGTCAACTCGCAGCCCTCGCGCTTGCGTATGAATAACTGCCGGCCCAGTTGCGTCTCCAAAACCTTGATGCGCGCGCTCACCGTCGACTGGGTGATATGTAGGCGATCGGCAGCCAATTGGAAACCGCCACTCATGGCAACCTCTAGGAATGCTTTCATATGATTGATATTCAATGACTTTTCCTAATCAAATCGAATTCTTAAATGCTTGACAGTGAATAAAATCGTTTTCCTAATATAAGCATTTTGCAGATGATCCGGCCATGCGCCAAGCGCGCCGCAACCCAAATGATTCTCGCCAGGAGACACTGCAATGCTTCAAGTCGCACAACCCCTCGCAAAACCTGTCGTAAGCCCCGCGCTGGAGCAGATCATCGACCTCGATCGCTATCCTATCCATGACCCTGCCGACCCGGTCACCCAGGCATTAGTCGAGCAATGCCGCGCCGAACTCGATGCCGTCGGTTGCTGCTGCGTGCGCGGCTTCATCCGCCCCGAATCGGTCGCACGCATGCTGGCCGAGGCCGAGCGGCTCAAGCCGCAAACCTACTGGTCCGAGAACTCCAACAACCCCTACATGACCAAGGACGACCCCTCGCTGCCGGAAGACCACCCCAAGCGCATCTTCAACAAGCGCACTAACGGCTTCATCAACTCCGACATCCTTGAGGTCGACTCCGATCTGCGCGCCGCCTACGACTCCGACGAGATGCTGCGCTTCGTCTCCGACTGCCTGGGCGTGGCACCGATCTACCAATGGGCCGACCCTCTGGGTCGCAACCCCTACAGCGTGATGGAACCTGGGCACGAGTTCGCCTGGCACTTCGACGGCAACGAGTTCACTGTCAGCATCCTGGTTCAGGGAGCCGAGAAAGGTGGCATGTTCGAGTATTGCCCCGACCTGCGCAGCCCGGAGAACGAGAACCTCGAGGCCGTCACCAAAGTGCTGCACGGCGACCGCGGCCCAGTTCATGAACTGGATCTGCAGCCCGGCGACCTGCAGATCTTCAAGGGCCGCTTCTCCATGCACCGAGTGACCCAGATCGAGGGCCACCGCACGCGCTACATCGCCCTGCCGACCTATGTGCTGGACCCGTACAGCGTCAACCGCCCCGAGCGGGCCAAGCAATTCTATGGTCGCGCCGAGCCGATTCACTATGAGCGGGAAGCGCAGCGCCCGGATCAGCTGCTCGACTGACCCCATCGCTCCCTTTAGGCGCCTGCCGAGCCATCGGTCGGCGCCTTTTTTGACCGTGCATGGCGACCACTCCAGCACGTCACCGCACTCGTTTGGAGTCCCAGCATGAGCAACGTCGACATGGTCCGCCTGGCCCATACCTCTCCGGTCATGCGCCTGACCGACTGCGAAGCGCAGATCGACATGCGCCGCCTGCGCGCCTACCGCCTCGGTCGCATACGCGAACAACTGATCAAGCGCGACTACGCCGCCTGCCTCCTCTTCGACCCGATCAGCATTCGCTACGCCACCGGCTTTCGCAATTACTCACTGTTCCAGATGCACATCCCCTGCAGTTACCTGTTCGTCCCCGCGCAGGGGCCGGTGATTCTTTACGAATCGCCGTCCTCTTTCCACATCGCCCGGGGCCTGGAGAGCATCGACGAATGCCGCCCTGCCCTGCAGCTCAACTATTTCTTCGGCGGTAGCCGGGAGCAGGAGTGGGTCAAGCAATGGATCGATGAGGTCGCCTCCTTGATGCACGAGCATGGCGGCGGCAACCGGCGCCTGGCTATTGGACGCACCGATGCGCGCATTCCCCTGGCACTGGTCAATTCCGGCCATGACATTTTCGATGCCCAGGAGTTGGTGGAAGCCGCGCGGCTGATCAAGTCGCCGGAAGAGGTGCTGGGCATGAACCACGCCATCACCGTGGCCGAAGTCGGCATTTCGCGGATGCGCGAGGCGCTGACTCCCGGCATGACCGAAGTGCAGCTGTGGTCGATCCTGCACCAGACCAATATCGCCATGGGTGGCGAGTGGATCGATTGCCGCCTGCTGTCGTCCGGCGACCGGGCCAACCCCTGGCTGCAGGAAGCCAGCGAGCGAATCATCCGTCCCGGCGAACTGGTGGCCTTCGACACCGACATGATTGGCCCACTGGGCTACTGTGCCGACGTATCGCGCACCTTCCATTGCGGTCCTGGCAGGCCCTCTGCCTCCCAGCGCAGGCTCTACCAATTGGCGCGTGATGAGATCTGTCACAACCTCGAGCTGATCCGTCCCGGGGTCAGCTACCGCGAGCTGTCGGAGAAAGCCTTCAGGCCGCCGGCCGAGTTCGTCGCCAACCGTTACCCCTGCATCGCCCACGGCATCGGCATGTGCGACGAACACCCGAGCATCTTCTATCCCCAGGATTTCGAACAGCACGGCTACGACGGGGTGATCGAGGAGAACATGACCCTGTGCGTGGAAAGCTACATGGGCGCCGAAGGCGGTTACGAGGGCGTCAAGCTGGAGCAACAGGTACTGGTCACTGCCAACGGCTGCGAGGTGCTGTCACGCTATCCACTCGAAGAGGACCTGCTGGTTTAAGGCCTTGCAGGCGCAAACTGCACCTGCAAGGCGCGCCGTCATTCGACAAATTATCAAAAGGAGATAGCCAACGTGCCCCACGAACTGAACGACATCGTTCGCAATGGCCTGTGCATTGGCTGTGGGTTGTGTCAGAGCATTGCCGGCCCGAATAGACTGAAGATGACCATGACCAGAGAAGGCCGGCTCCGCCCTTCTCTGCTTCAGCCCTTGTCGAGCGAGACCACCGAGCGCATTTACGCGGTCTGCCCCGGCGTCCGTGTCGAGGGACTCGACCAGCGCAACTTCGGCCCAGCTTTCACCTCCGACCCGGTCTGGGGCCAGGCCGCACGACTGGCCATAGGCTTCGCCGCCGATCCGCAAGTACGTTTCAAGGCGTCTACGGGGGGCGCGTTGTCGGCGTTGTGCATCTACCTGCTGGAGAGCGGCAAGGTCGACTTCATCCTCCATGTGGCGGCTTCCAACGAACAGCCCATGCGCTCGGAGCGCCATCTGAGCTTCGACCGCAGCCAGGTGCTCCAAGGAGCCGGCTCGCGCTACGGCCCAGCGGCGCCACTGGTTGACTTCTGCCAGCTGCTCGATCAGGAGCGGCCATTCGCCTTCGTCGGCAAACCCTGCGATGTGGCTGCGGTGCGTAATCTGGCCAGGTCCGATCCGCGCGTCGATCGATTTGCGCGCTATCTGCTCAGCCCGGTTTGCGGCGGCGCCTCGGAGCTGACGCTGTCCCACAATATCATTGCCCGCTTCGGGCTCGAGGAACCGGAGGTGGGCCTGCTGCGCTACCGAGGCAACGGCAACCCCGGGCCAACCCGGATCGAGACCAAAGACGGCAGAACCTTCGAGGCCTCCTATAACGAGGTATGGGGTGACGAAGCCGGCTGGCAGTTGCAGTCACGCTGCAAGATCTGCCCGGACGCCATTGGCGAACAAGCCGACATCGCCGTTTCCGATGTGTGGCCCGGCGGCTCGCCACAGGGCGAAGACGCCGGTTTCAATGGCTTTATTGCCCGCACGCCGAAGGGCCTAGAACTACTGGAGCAGGCCGAACGGGCCAGCGCCGTCTGCCTCGATCAACCGATGACCTTTCGCGACCTGGACCTGTTTCAGCCCCACCAAGTGCGGAAAAAGCAGGCAGTGGCCTCGCGGGTGCTGGGTATGCTGCTGGCCGGACAGATGCTGCCGCGTTTTCGGGGACTCAGATTGGTTCGCCTTGCCTGGCACGCGGGCCTGATCTACAACATCCGAAATTGCATCGGCACATTCAGGCGCTCACGTCTGGGTAGGACTCGAGAGCCCGCCGCCTAACAACTGCCGCCGATATGTCTAGGCGATCGGCGGCATTTCCTTTAGAAGCGCTCGACATCCGGTCGTAAATCAAACTCGAAACTCCAGGCCGAGCGATCCTGCTGGATCAGATGCAGATAGCTGTCGGCCACCGCCTCGGCCTTGAGGGTGCTGTCCTGATCCCCGTCTTGCGCACAGATCACCCCATCGATGATCACATGTGCAACATGAATACCTTGGGGTCCCAATTCCCGGGCCATCGACTGAGCAAGACCGCGCTGGGCGAATTTGCTCGAACCAAAAGCGGCGAACTTGGCTCCAGGCTTCACCGCTGAGGTGGCACCAGTAAAGATCAGGGTTCCCTTGCCCCTTTTTTGCATCCGAGATACCGCCTGCTGGGCGCACAGGAAGGCCCCCAAACAGTTGACCCGCCAGAGCGCTTCGAAGTCGGCTGCCTGAGTGTCCATTAGGGATTGACAGAGGAAGGCGCCCGCCGTGTAGACCAGCACGTCGGGCACACCAAGATCGCGCTCAATGGCCTCGAAGGCCTGACTCAACTCTGCCTCGTCGGTCAGGTCGCAGGTGAACAACCGCATCACGCCACCGGCACTGCCGATCTCCTGCGCGAGGCGTTCACCCACCTCGCGGTGCCGGGCCAGGCCGGCCACGGCATAACCTGCTGCGGCCAGCTTGCGGCATAGAGCGGCGCTCAGACCGGGACCGACCCCGGCCACCACGGCTACGGCTTGCTCACTACTCATGGATCACCTCCTCTAGGTAGCTGGGATTGGCCCGGTGTAGGTCGCTCAGCAAAGGCTACCGCCGCTGAAGGCATGACCCTGGGGAATGTCGCGGTACTCGGCAAAGACCTTTTCGATCGGCACTGCCAGGCACTCCGCGACCGTGCTGGCGGTGGCCTGCAGAACCCTCGCCTTGAGCTCTGCCGTACGCCCCTCCAGGGCCGTGATTGAGATCAGTGGCGCCGCCTTGCCGGCATCGGCTTCGCCCCAGACGCAGTCGCCTTCGGCATAGGTGCCTGGAGCAACCGCTTGAAAAATCACCCAGCAATAGTTCTGCGGGATGCCCAGCGCATCGGCGGCGGCAGCCGTGCAGCGGGTCAGCATTTGACTCACATCGCAGCTCTGTGGGGCGATGGCCTGGATTCGGATAGTTGGCATTTGGATAGCTCCTCGATGGTTATTTGAAGTGTTAGTTGCGACTCTGAACGTAGGGCGCATGAGCGGTCAGGCCACCGTCCAAGACGAACAGTTGGCCGCTGGCGAAAGAGGCCTCATCCGAGGCCAACCAGGTCGCCAGGTTGGCGATGTCCTGCGGCTCGCCGAGGCGACCAACCGGATGCTGGGCGATCACCGCGCCTTCGGCCTCGGCCGGGTCGGCCTGACTCTGCAGGTAGGCGCTCATCATGTCGGTGCGGATCCAGCCCGGACAGATGGCGTTGCAACGAATGCCCTCGCGACCGTAATCCACCGCGATGGACTTACTCAGGGCATGCACACCGCCCTTGGATGCGCAGTAGGCAGCAAGGCCCGGATCGGCGGCGAAGCCGTCGTAGGAGCCAATATTGAGAATGACCCCTCCGCCAGCCTGGCGCATGGGCGCCAAGGCTGCCTTGGCACAGAGGAACACGCCCTTGAGGTTAATGCCCATCAGCCAGTCCCACTCTGCTTCGCTGGTCTCACCGATGGGTTTTTCCAGCTGCACCGAGGCGTTATTGACTAGTACGTCCAGGCGACCGAAGCGCTCGAGCGCGAAGGCCATCAGCGCCTGCACGTCGGCGGCACGGGCCACATCCGTGCGGCAGAACAGCGGATTCCCGGCGCCGCCGGCGAACGGTGGATCGGGCTCGCTGCGCCCGGCCACCACCACTTGGGCGCCTTCGACGACGAAGCGCTCGACGATTGCGCGGCCGATGCCGCGTCCACCGCCGGTGACTATTGCGATCTTGCCCACCAGCCTGCCCGTCATCACCAGCCTCCTGTGTTTAGTAGCCGCGCACTGGATCGTAGATCGGGAAAGGTAGCTCGCCCGCTTGTACCCGCTTGATGTTGTCGGCTATCAGCTTGGCCGCCGAGTGGGCGTAGTTGATGCCGGCGATATGCGGGGTGACGAAGACCTTGGGATGGCTCCACAGCGGACTGTGCGCAGCAAGCGGCTCACTGCGGAATACGTCCAGGGCGGCAGCCTCAAGGTGGCCGCTGTCCAACGCCGCCACCAGGTCATCTTCGACCAGGATCGGCCCACGGCTAATGTTGATCACGCAGGCACCGGCCGGCAGTTGAGCGAAACGCTCGGCATTCAGCAAATTTTCCGTGGCCGGGGTCAGCGGCAGCACATTGATCAGGATATCGGTCTGTTGCAGAAACTCGGCGAGTCGCTCATCACCCTGGTAGAACTCGACGCCCTCGACCTTGACTGGATCACGCCCCCAACCGGAAACCGAGAAACCCAGGTCGCGGACGAACTTCGCCGCCACCGCGCCCATCGCACCCATGCCGAGAAAACCCACGCGGCGCTCAGCGGGATCGAGGTGCGGATGGCGGCGCCAGAGCCGCTGCGGCTGGTCCTGTTGGTAGCGATGGTAGTTGCGGTGAAAATGAATCACCCAATGCACCGCGTGCATGGCCATGTCCCTGACCACCAAGTCATCCACCAGGCGCACGATCGGTACTCCCGGCGGCAGGTCGGGGTCGCGGAGGATGTGCTCAACGCCGGCACCGAAGGACAGAATCGCCTTGAGGTTCGGGTAATGGCGCAAATCGCCCACGGGGTGCATCCACAGGGCCACGAAGTCGATCTCGGCCGGATCGCCGACGTCGGGGAAAACTCGGAAGTCCTGCTCAGGAAGATGCTTGGCGAATTCGCGGCGCCAGGACTCGGGGTCGGCGCCTGCGTAACTGAACAGCAATGCCATGGGGGGCCTCCACTAGGGAATATGGGGTGGGTCAGAGCACGCGGAAGCGATCCACGGCATCGGCATCGAAGCTGAAGCCCAGTCCTGGACGCTGGGGGATAGCAATCAAACCGTCCTTGATTTCCATTTTTTCCCGGTACAGCGGCGAGAACCAGGACACGTGCTCGACCGAGATGCAGTTGGGTGCCGAGCCTGCGATGCTCAGGCTCTGCTCGGTGAAAATATGCGTAGAGATCGGCATGTTGTGGGCAGCGGCCAGGTTGGCCGTCCGACGAAACTCGGTAAGCCCGCCGATACGCTGCAGGTCCGGCATGAGAATATCTGCGGCCTTGGCGTCAATCATCGCACGCATGCCATGGCGGGTGTATTCGGTCTCGCCCGAGGCGATCGGCACATCCAGCGCCGCGGCCACGGCGGCATGGCCCTGGTGGTCATAGGAGGCCACTGGTTCCTCGAACCAGCCAAGATTGAAGGGTTCTAACATTCGCCCGAGACGTATCGCCTGATGGGGGGCAAAGGCCTGGTTGCCGTCGGCGAGCAGTTCAATGTCCGCGCCTATAGCCTCGCGCACCGCAGCCACGCGAGCCACGTCTTCTTCCATGCGCGGCTTACCCAGGCGAATCTTCATCGAGCGGAAGCCCTGGGCCAGGAACTCCCTGGCCTCCTCTACCAACTCATCGACGCTCTGCGATAACCACAAGCCGCTGCTGGCGTAGGCCTTAACCGAGTCGCGATAGGCACCGAAGAGCTTGTAGACCGGCTGCCCGGCCGCCTTTCCGATCAGATCCCAGCAGGCGGTATCCAGCGCCGACATCGCCCCGATGGTGATGCCCTCGTGGCCGATGGGATTGATCTCGCGCCACATGCCGTCCCACATCCGCTCTACATAGTGCGGGTCTTGACCCACCACGTGGTGGGCCAGACTCTTGATCATGTCGTCGAAAACACTCAGGCGAGAGGTGTTCAGGGTAAAGATGTAGTTCTCGCCGATGAGCCCAGTGTCGGTTTCCAGATAGACCAGCACGCAACCCACAGAGCGCGTCTCGTGGATGGCCGTGATCAATGGCTTCTCCAGGGGCACCTCGACTTGCACGGTTCGCAGATTCGTAATCTTCATTTGCACTGTTCCCGATTCACTTAATTTGAGCGCCTCGCTGAGGGTCGACAGAGACCACGCAGGTGGTTCATAAGTCGCGCATCAACATGGGCCACTGCTTGCGGGGATCAGCATATGTCTCTTGATGATGGTTGACAATCATCAATTATCGATTTACAAAGATAGCCAGTTGCAACACCAGTTGGCCTGCACCGGGCGTATCGCCGACAACCTCCTAGCTTCGGAGCGAACAGTGAAGATCTCGCGCATCGCGATCTACCGAAAAAACCTCAGCGACGGCAACGAAGTCTTTGCCAGGGGCCGTGGCAACGTCATCGAGTCGAGTTCGTCCACTATTGAAGTAGTAGATACCGATGCCAGCCCCAGTGATGTCGGTGAGTTCTGCGGCGAGAACCACATAGTGGCCCACAGCGAGGTAACGGAATCGGCGGCGCGCTTGAGGAGTGAAGACCTCCGCCAAGTAGCGCACATCGAGCGTCTAATGGACCACACCATTCTTGGCCATAGGCATACCAAAGCCGCCGTCAATCTCGCCTGCTGGAACCTCCTCAGTAACAAGCTAACTGATGGTGCGCCGATGTCGCAGGACAATGAAAAGGCCATCGCTGACGCTAACCGGGATTGGTCGTGGAAGCCTATCTCGGCTCGTTCGGCAATCCAGTACCCGTGTACGGACAACAAGCATGACCGCCAACAAGCCTCTTTTCGCTCGAAAGCTACTGTATGGGTGACGCAGGAAACGACAACGAACTAGACATTGGTTCATCAGTTTCAGGTCTGCCGCTCACACATAAATGTGATCAAAAAAATTCCATGGGTTAATTCGCACCCACGAAACCGGCCCATCGACCGTTAGTTGATAATCCTAATAAGTACAAGAGGTGAACCATGAAAAAGCCCGTCACAAGTCTCACCACGCTAGCCTCCTGCATCCTGGCGGCCACTGCGTTATCGGCCCAGGCCAACTGTGAGTTCGGCGAAACCATCCAGATCGCTGATATGAGCTGGGTCTCGGCGTCAACGATTGCTCACGTGGAGTCGAAGATTCTCGAGAACGGCTTCGGCTGTAAGACTGAGCTCATCCCGGGCGAGACGGTCACCACAGCCACCACCATGGTCAAGAAGGGCCTCCCGCATATCGCGCCAGAGCTGTGGAGCAGCAATGCCAAGAAACTGCTTGAGGAAGGCGAGGAGAAAGGCACTGCATACGTTGCCGGCAACGTGTTCGCTAGTGGCGGTGTCGATGCCTGGTGGGTACCCAAGTACGTGATCGATCAACACCCCGATATAAAATCGGTGGAAGACCTGGCCCGCTACAGCGATCTATTTAAAGTCGCGGGCTCGGACAAGGGCCGTTTCTACAACAGCATCCCCGGCTGGACCGTCGAAGCACGCAGTACCAACCTGATGCATGCCTATGCTCTGGATGAGAAGTTCGAGATCTACTCGGCTGGCTCGGGCGCGGCGCTTGATGCGGCCATCGTGTCGAATTACAAGCGCAAGAAGCCGATTTTCTTCTACTACTGGGGACCTTCGGCCATTCTCGGCAAGTACGACATGGTTCAGCTGGACATGAAGCCTTATGACCCAGCCAACGACTCGTGCAACGCCGAACCCGACTGTAAGACACCAACGACTAGTGGTTTCCGGAGAGCAGAAGTGAACACCTTGGTTGTCGGTAAAATCAAGGAGAAGGCGCCCTCGATCTATCAGTTCCTGAGCAAAGTGCAGCTCGAGAACGCCGCAGTGAACAAACTACTTGCCTGGGGTGAAGATAACGGCGCCGATCCGGAGAAAATCGCCAATTACTTCCTAAAGAATCATCAAGATATTTGGACTGCCTGGGTGTCGAAGGACGTCGCCGACAAAGTCATCGCCAAGCTCAATTAACCACTGAATGTCCGGCGCGGCCGTAGTCGCGCCAGACTGATGCGAGGTCCTTAACCCATGTTTCCAGAAATGATAGACCCCAGCGTTTTCAGGGGCGTCGTCGACCACTCCATCGATCAGTTCGTCATCCACTGGGCAACGGCCCTCGAGGAATTCTTCTATCCCTTTCTCCAGTTGCTGAACTTCTTCGAGTCGGTGTTGATCCATAGCCCGTGGTGGCTGGTTATCGGTGTGGTTTCGGCCGCGGCTTATGCCAGTTCCCGCAAGTTGTCACTGGCAGTCTTCATCGCGCTAGCCATGTTTGGTATCGGATTTCTTGGCCTCTGGGAAGACGGCATGCGCACCCTCGCGCTGATGCTCGTTTGCACGCTTTTAGCTACCGGCGTCGGCGTACCGCTGGGTATCCTGATGTCCTGGTCCAATCGCTTCCGCTCGGTGATGCTGCCAGTGCTGGACATCATGCAGACCATGCCCAGCTTCGTTTATTTGATCCCAGTCATCATGCTATTTGGCCCGGGCAAGATCCCGGCGGTTCTGGCCACCGTGGTCTACGCTGTGCCGCCACTGATCCGTTTGACCGATCTGGGCATTCGTCAGGTCGACGGTGAGATCATCGAAGCGGCCCAATCTTTCGGTGCTAATCGCATGCAGAAGCTGTTTTGGGTGCAGATCCCGCTCGCGCTGCCGAGCATCATGGCCGGCATCAACCAGGCCACGATGATGGCACTGTCAATGGTGGTGATCGCCTCGATGATCGGTGCCCAAGGCCTCGGATTCCAAGTCTTGCAGGGCATCACCCGCCTAGAAGTCGGACGTGGCCTGATGGCTGGTCTCGCCATCGTTCTTCTGGCTGTGGTCTTCGATCGTATCACCCAGGCCTTTGGCAAACGCGCTCAGGCCCACCTGGACACCAAGAGCTGATTGGGTATGACTATGAACAGCAACTATAAGATCGAGATCAAGAACATCTACAAGGTGTTCGGAGCGGCTCCAAGCGCCGCCATTGCCATGATCAAGGGTGGCGCAAGCAAGAACGAGATTCTCAAGCAAACCGGCAACGTGGTCGGCCTCAATGACGTCTCGATGGCCATCGAGGCCGGGCATATCCATGTAATCATGGGCCTGTCCGGCTCAGGTAAATCGACCTTGATCCGTCACTTCAACCGCTTGATCGAACCGACCAGCGGACAGGTCTTGGTCGATGGTCAAGACGTGCTTAAGTTCAGCAAGAAGGAGCTCGAGCACTACCGCCGGCACAAGGTCAGCATGGTGTTTCAACGTTTTGGCCTGTGCCCCCATGAGACCGTGCTCGCCAACGCTGCCTTCGGCCTGAAGGTGCAGGGTGTGCCCCGCGCCGAGCGCGAGAAAAAGGCCCTTTACTGGTTGGAACAGGTTGGCCTGGCCGGGGTGGAAAAGCACTACCCTCACCAGCTCTCCGGCGGCATGCAGCAGCGCGTCGGCCTGGCCCGGGCGCTGGTCAATGACCCCGACATCCTGCTGATGGATGAAGCCTTTAGCGCCCTCGACCCGCTAATCAAGAGCGAGATGCAGGATCAACTGCTGCAACTGCAGAAGAAGCTCAACAAGACCATCGTGTTCATCACCCACGACCTCGATGAGGCGCTGAAAATCGGCGACCGCATCGCCATCCTCAAGGACGGCGAACTGGTCCAGCAGGGCACCTCGTCCGACATCCTGATGCGTCCGGCCGACGACTACGTCAAGGAGTTCATCGGTGGGGTCAATCGCTACAAGGCGATCCGCGTTAGCCATCTGCTACGCAAGGTGCCACTGGCCATGGTCAAAGGCGGCGAAAACTTTGCCGACGCGCGCCCTGCCCCCTCTGGTACGGTGCGGATGAACCAACCGCTGGAAGAGGTAATGCCGCTGCTCATGGGCACTGACAGCAGCCTGGCGGTGCACAATGATGAAGGTGTACTAATCGGCCACCTGGACAAGGCCGAGGTTATGAGGGCGCTCTATCACTGAACGCCCACGCCGATTGCAACTTACAAGTTGCCGTGCCCGCCCGGCATCTCGCCGGACGGGCACGGACATGGTCAAGTTGGACATGGCACCATACGACGAGGCCAATGACTCATGCAATGCCGAGGCCGATTGCAAAAAGCCAACGCTCAGCGCCTTCCCGGTCGTAGCGGTAAATACCGTAGTGGCCGACACCATCAAGAACAGTGCTCCGGTCATTTACCAGTTTCTGAGGAGGGTACAGTTTGAGAACGCCAAACTGAACAAGCTGCTGGCCTGGGGCGAGGACAACAAGGTCGAGCCCAAGGAAGTCGCCCAATATTTCTTGAAAAATCATCAAAATATCTGGAAGACCTGGGTTCCGCAGGAAGTTGCCGACAAGGTCATCACCCGCCTCGAATAACACCCAGAACAATAGACGCGCCACCGTCTCGCCTGCCTGATCCACTGGCCGGGCAAGGGCTGAACTGCACAGCATAGGTGCTCCCATCTCACCCAGTCTCCGCAATCGATGCCAAGGCAGGCCCACCATATTGCCCAAGGGTGTGATCTGCGACCCGATAGTTCTCGATGCCAACCTACCCCTGAATGAGCATCTGCTATCAGGTGCTCTGGTGACATTCGTCGCGGCAAAGCAACTGCCCATGGTGATAGACCCGACGCTGTGACTTATGGCTGAGCGCCGTCGGAGTTTGCTTTACTGAGTCTCTCTGCGACCGTAAGCTGCTCCGGCACTTCATTCGAGGCGCCGACCGTGGTCTCCTGAACCATGGTCATTACGACCTGGGAAGTACCGGAGCCAATGGGCACACAGAGTCCCTGTTCGGCGAGCGGCACAGCGCTACGCCGGGTCATGCGGTACAGGGCGAAGACGCCAATAACGGCATGCACCACGCCCAAATACCAGAAGAACCCATCTGGACCCACAGCCTCCATGACAAAAGCCGCCAGGCTTGGACCTATGGTCGCACCGATGCCGAAGGCAAGTACCAGGTTGCTGCTGGCGGCGACCATCTGTCGAGGATCGAGCGCATCGTTGGTATGGGCGACACACAGGGAATACATGGGGAAGGCCAGACCACCGAACAGGAACGCTACGGCCAGCAGGCCCGCCGTCGAAGCCTTTGCGATCGCCACCGCCAACAACGAGGTCAGCGCGGCCAAGGCCGTCACGACGAAGATGACCCTGCGCCTATCGAGCCGGTCGGACAGACTGCCAATAGGCCACTGCAGCACCACACCACCGACAAACACCAGGCCCATGAACAAAGAGATCCGGCTCAGCGACAGTCCCATCTGCTGGGCATAGATCACCCCCATTCCGAGCATCGCGCCAATCGACATGCCGGTACCCATACAACCTAGGATGCCCAGCGGCGAACTGCGATAGAGCTGGAGCAGGCTCAGGTGCTCGGGTGCCGCGAAGCTTGGTGCCGGCGTTGCGCTCAGCAGAATCGGCAGCAGCGCTAGGGAGAGCTGCACCGAGATCAAAATGAAGAGCTCAAAACTGCCGGGGTCGGCCAGGTTCAAAAGCAGCTGACTACAGGCCATGGCTCCTGTGGTGATGACCATATAGAGCGACAGCAGCTGCCCGCGGGTGGCGTTGCTGGCGCTGTCGTTGAGCCAACTCTCGGCGACAATGAACAAGCCAGCGATACAGAAGCCAGTGACCAAGCGCATACCGAACCATAGCCAAGGGTCGATGAACACCGCATGGAGCAACACCACGCTCGACGCCAGCGACGCGAGCGCGGCGAACACACGAATATGTCCGACTTGCGCCACTATCCTTGGGGTCAGCGTCGAGCCGGCGAGGAATCCGAAAAAATAGCCGGTCATCAGGATCCCGGTGATTTGCGTGGAAAAGCCTTCCTGCGAAGCGCGCAAGCCAATCAGCGAGCCCTGCAGACCGTTACCCAGCATCAGCAAGCCCATGCTTAGCAGCAGTGCAGCGGTAGTTCTGATCATTGCTCGCATCATTAGCCCCTTGGCAGGTGAGTTGCGGTCGACGCTGCCGCAAAAAAAAACCCTGGAGTCCAGGGCTAAAAGCACCGAGGTGCCACTATTTCATCTGTCCGCGGGGCGTTACCGTCCCGCCAGCGCCGCCGGACTAGCCCCGCAGCGACTGATCATTGGCCTGCTCCAGCAACTTGACCGCCATCAGGTGCGGCGCCTTACCACCGAACTGGTCGACAGCTTGCTCATAGATTCTCTCGACCTGCTGGCACATCGGCAGCTCGGCCGAGACCTGGCCCGCCAGTTCTAAGGTAAGACGCATGTCCTTGAGGGCCAGACCCAGTTCGAAGGTCGGGTCGTAATCGCCGTTGAGGATGCTCGGGCCGTAACGGTCGGCGACGTAGCTGCGGCCGGTGCTGTTCTGGATGATCGCCAGCATCTTGTCGGCCGGCACACCGCCCTTGACGCCGAGCATCAGCGCCTCGGACAGCGCCACTGAATGGAGGTAGCAGAGCACTACCTGGGCGATTTTGGCGACATAGCCGGCGCCGGCCTCACCCAGGTAGTCGATACGCTTGCCGATGGCGGCGAAGATCGGCTGGCAGAGTTCGAAGGTCGCCAGGTCGCCGCCTACCAGCACAGTCAGGGTGCCCGCTGCTGCACCTTCGGCGCCGCCGGAGATAGGGGCATCGAGGGTACGGATCTGTTTTTCCGCGGTCAAGGCGCGCACTTCGCGCCACACCTCAAGGTTGTTGGTGCTCAGCTCAATCCAGATCGCGCCCTGACGTATATGAGCGATCAACCCGTCCGTCGCGCAGGCGACCTGCTTGATGATTGCGGGCGAAGGCAGTGAGGTCATCACCACGTCGGCCTCACTAATGGCGACCTCGATGCTATCGGCCCAATGCGCGCCAGCCTCCACCAGTGCCAGGGATTTGTCACGGTCGACGTCATGGACAGTCAGATCGAAGCCGCCCTTGAGCAGATTGGCCGCCATCGGCGCCCCCATGTTACCCAGACCAATAAACGCGATTTTCATCAGGTATTCTCTCCCGTATCAGACAGTCGATTGTTTGCGTAATGTGCTTGCGCCTATGGAAAAGACGCCGCCGGTCACCACCAACGCGGCTCCGACCAGGGTCCATGCATCGGGGAACTCCCCAAACACCAGCAAGCCGATGAACATCGCGAACACCAGCAGGCTGTAATTGAAAGGTTGCAGGGCTGCGGCGGGGGCATACTCCAGCGCCTTGACCAGCAACAGGTGAGCGACTATCCCGCTCACCGACAATACCCCCATCAGTCCCCATTCACCGGGACTGGGTGCTTGCCACACTGGCAAGCCGAAGGCCGTGGACGCCACCGCGCCGACCACCGCCATATACAGCATGTTGGTGGTGAAGCCGTCCTCACGACTGACCAGGCGAGTGACCAGGTTGTAGACCGCGAACGCCAATGCCGCCGAGAGCGGAATCAGCGCCGCCGACTCGAACAAGTCCAGGCCCGGGCGCAAGATGACCAAGGTGCCGAGAAAACCAATCGCCGCCGCCAGCCAGCGGCGCAAGCCGATAAACTCGCCCAGCACCACCCCGGCCAGCGCCATCGCCAGCAACGGAAAAACCGCGAACAGCGCGTGGCTTTCGGCCAGTCCCAGGTAACGCAAGCCAAGGCTGAAGATGGCGATCTCGCCGACCGACAGCAGCGAGCGCAGCAGCTGTAACCAGGGATGCCGGGTCCGCGCTGCCGCAGCGAGACCGCCGCGCCAGTGGGCATAGCCCAGGGCGAAGGCCACAAACACCCAGTAGCGCACCATGATGAACTGGGCCACCGCGAAGTCCTGCACCAGCACCTTGGTGATCGCGTCCTGGCTGGCGAACACCAGCATCGACAGCAGGCACAGGCCAATGCCGCGCTGAATGCCTGCTTCCGTGGGAGAGATCGCTTTTTCCAGAACTTCGTTCAACGCTCTCTCCCTCTGCTCAATAAACTGCCAAGCCCCACGTGTTTTAACGCTGAATCAGAACTTCGCCGTTGCTTTCCAGCCTGACCATCTGGCCGTTATGCAGATGGGCATAGCCCGCCTTATCCAGCACCAGCACTGGCACCGGTAGGTCATACAATTCGGAAACCACCAAAGCTGCTGCCATGACGTTGACATCCGGCTTACCGAGGATTAATCCGATCGGGCCTGTCCCCAGGCGCAAGGACTCGCCCAGAACCCCAGGCGTGCCCGAGGAGCCACGTGTCCCTGGCATTACCAACACCTTGCCGGTGACTTTGAGTCCGACCTGCGGATGTTGTTGATCGATGATGGTGCCGGTCAGCGGGTCATAGCCGCCCCAAAAGCTCAGGGGCTCATCAAGCACCAGTAGTTGGCCACTGACGCTGCCCGGATTTAGCACACTGGCTTTCATTAGCATTGCGCTGCCCCCCAGAAATCACCACTCCACAGGCGCTCATCGCGCCAAACCTCGCCGCTCACGGCAGACTCGACACATTCCTCCAGGCTACCGAAAACCACATCCACATCGAGAATGCCTGGGGCGTAGTAAGCCCACTTACCCGAGTTGGTCATTACACGACCCTTGATGCCGTTAACCACTGGAGTGAAGTAGGTACAGGTGTCGACCACGATTTTCACTCCAGCTTTCTCAAGCAATTCGAGCCAGCCCTGTTCACGCACCTGGCTCAGCACGTAGCGGCTGGTCGAAACATACAGCCCTAAATCCGCATGTACCTGCCGGCCAGCCAGCAAAGGAGTAAGTCGCTCGAACTCGGTATAAGAAAAATGGGGTGTCCCCAGGCATACCGCACTGACCTTACCCGCCGCGCTGGTGGTCAGAGCATCACGAGCTTGAATGAGCATCTGCGGCGTCACTGCGATCACCCGCGCAGGCTCCGCACCGTGGAAGGCATCGCTCAGGGTTTTCGCCTCAGGGGTAATGCCAACGGCGTGGAACAGTGCGACCGAACCCGAGGCTGCGCTGGCCGCCGAGATCGCCTTCAACTGATCTTCAGTCGTCGATTTCGGCAAGCCTTGGATGACAGGCACGCTGTTGCCGGCTTCACGCCCCAGCACGATGCCGAGGACGTGGTAGAAAATGTCCTGTTCAAGCAACTTCTGCGGAATCCCTTCCAAACTGAAGAGAATCTCGCCCTTGCGGCATTCGTCACGATGCAGACCGGCATAAGGCGCACGGCCGGTAATTGCCGCGCAGATGTCGAGAAAATCGCCGTACTTATTGGTTCTTGCACCCAGTACCGAGTTGTAGAAGGCCACAGCATTGGACTCTGAACCGACGATCTGGTCGCCGACTTTAGGTCGCACCTTGTACTGATAGGGCGCACAGGTCCACACCACCTCGCAGCCCAGTTGCTCATATATCTTCATCAAACGACGTGCACCCAGCACAGCTTCGCTATTGGCCTTTTCCGGGCGTAACTCCGGATGCAGCAAGTCGACCAGACCGACATTAGTCTTGGTCGGCACCGCAACCTTGACGCCATCGGCCAGCAGAAACTCAGCAAAGTCGAGTCCGACCTTGCCGCTGTAGAAACAGCTGTTGACATGGGCCATCGAGACATCAATCAGGCGTTCGGCACCCATCGCCTCGGCAGCCTTGACCATCATCTGCATGGCCACACGCCGAGCTTTGCCCTCGTCGCCTGACAGCAGGCGCCTATCGTACTCACTGAGTTCTACCATCACCGCTCTTAACTCTCCGGCCAATATTGGCCGCCATCAAGACCGCAGCCATTGCAACACATCACGGGCGACCACGACTGCAGCGCGGGACCACCCGTCAGCCGCCTAACCGAGCGCCATATTTACTGACGCGGGTAGAGGGTTTCGGTATGGCCGTCCACACCGACGATCTGTCCCGAGACATGCCGGCCATAGTCGGAACAGAGGAAGCAGATCATATCGGCGATTTCCTCAGGGTCGACGTAGCACTGCATGGACACGCCGATGCCATAGAGCCGGCGGACCTCTTCGGGGTCGATGCCTTCGGCCTCGGCATGGGCCTTGATCACTCGCTCCATGCGCTCGCCGTTGACGTTGCCCGGAACGATACCGTTGACCCGGATATTGTCCTGGCCCAGCTCCATGGCCAAGGTCTTGGTGAAGCCGGTGACCGCCCATTTCGCCGCCACATAAGGGCTGCGATTGGGAAAACCGAGGATGCCCGCGGCCGACACCAGGTTGATGATCACCCCGCTCTTCTGCTTACGGAAGGTCGGCACCGCACGGCGCGCGCAATAGAACTGCGAGTCGATGCACACACTCATGCAGGCGCGCCATTCCTCATTGGTGACGTGCTCGACCGGCTTGGTCGGTCCACCGATACCAGCATTGTTGATCAGAATGTCGAGACCGCCCGGCAGGAACTCATCGAACATGGCGTCCACTGCATTCGGGTCAGATACGTCGGAAACGAAAGTCGTGATGCCATCCGGCAACGTCGAAAGCGCCTCGGCATCGACGTCACAAGTAAACACCTCAGCGCCAAGCTTGTGCATGGCCAAGGCCGTGGCACGGCCCATGCCGGCACCGCCGGCAGTGATGAAAGCGCGCTTACCTTTCAGAGAAACCTGCATCAGAGACTCCTATTTATTGTTGTCGATTCAAGGTTGATCAGTACTTGTAGGATGGGTCGATCCGGTCAACCTGGCGCAGCAACGCCGGCCACTCGTACTTGCCCGGAACGAACGCGGCGTATTGCTGCGCGGCTTTCTCCCACATCTCCGGCTTGGTTTCGGCCAGCGGCAAACCGGTGGCGCACACCTGCAGCATGTTGGCGCAAGCGCGCACCAGATAATGCATGTTCATGAAGGCTTCGCCGGCGGTTTCACCTACGGTCAGGAAGCCGTGGTTACGCATGATCAGACACTTGTTGTCACCCATGTTGTCGGCGATGCGCAGGCTCTCATCGGTGTCTACCGACAGCCCTTCCCACTCGTGGTACCCGATCTTGCCGTAGAGCATCGAGGAGTCCTGCACCAAGTGCACAACGTCGCGAATCGCGGTGGCGGCAAGGCCAGCTGGCGCGTGGGAATGGAACACGAACTTAGCGTTCGGGATGCTCAGATGGATGCCGCGATGGATGACGAAACCGGCGGTGTTCACCTCGGGCGGACCGTCCAGTACGTTGCCGTGCTCGTCGATCTTGATCAGGTTGGACGCAGTGATTTCGGTATTGTGCAAACCGAAATGGTTCATCAAGAAATGGTGGTCGGTGCCCGGCACCCGCGCGGTAATGTGGTTCCAAACAATATCGTCGTAACCGTAGACGTTCGCCAGGCGATGCATCGCTGCCAAATCAACACGAACATTCCACTCGTCTTGGGTGAAGCGCGGCTTGGCCGACGTGGCCCCCTCGAACTCTGCCATCGATACATCCTCCGCTAGTTGTCGCTGCCCATGAATCCGCATTTTCGGCGGAATGAGCAAAAACTACCATCATGGTTAATGGTTGACAATCATTTATTAACAAATAAATCTCGGCGTAACCACACTCTGATTTGAGAGATGAAAAATAGGAGAGGTAGGGCCACCTCACACTCTGAGAGAGTGACCACTCGCGCTTTGGGCAGTGCTGACGAACCTTCAAGTCAAAAGCGGTTTTCATGTCCATCGCCACCGCTTCGATTCGGGCACAACCCTCTGGCCCCAATTCCTCGAAGAACGGCCTGACCGCCGCACGGCTGCGGCCTTCGTCGATCCACAGCACTCGGAGCTAGAAAAAAGCCATGCTTGTGGCAGGACAATTAAGCTCTGTTCACAATTGTTGACAATCATCAATAAACGAATCACGCTTCTCCCAAACCCCACGCACACCTTGGCGCGAGGACGGTAAATCGGCTTATATCCGCCCCTCAATGGACGGACGATATTTGAATTTTTTGTGCAAAAAGGAGCGATTGCGGCTGAATTTCGTACGTTCCTTGATGCCACATTTCAGGAGATCGCAATAAGCCTCGAAATGATTGTGCACTGCCGGCTTACCTTGAGGGCTTATCAAATGACACCGCTGAATCAAGAGGTTAACTCCGTTACACAGCATTACTCTCCGCAATCAATCGGCTTCCTTCTGCTGGAAGATTTCACCCTGATTTCATTGGCATCGGCGGTTGAGCCATTACGCATGGCAAATCAGCTTTCGGGTAGAGAGTTGTATCGATGGTTCACCTTGAGTAAGGATGGCGAGCCGGTATTTGCCAGTGATGGTTTAAAAATTACGCCGGACGCGAGCATTGAGGCGGCCCCTACCCTTGATTCCGTGATCGTTTGCGGGGGCGTCGATATTCAGCACCGCGTGAGTCAAAAACACGTCAAATGGCTGCAATCACAAGCCCGCCAAGGCCGTCAGATCGGTGCGGTGTGCACCGGTAGTTGGGTGCTGGCCGAATCCGGATTACTGGATGGTTTCTTATACAGTGTCCACTGGGAGTGCGTAGCGGCAATGCAAGAAGCCTTTCCCCGATCGGACGTTTGCACTCGTTTGTTTTCCATTGACCGGAATCGATACACCTCTTCCGGTGGCACTGCTCCGATGGACATGATGTTGCACCTGATTGTCCGTGACCACGGCCGTGAACTGGCGACTGACATCTCCGAAATGCTCATCTATGAACGCGTCCGAAATGAACAGGACAACCAACGCGTACCACTCAGACATACGCTGGCCACCAACCAACCCAAGTTGCAGAGTATTGTCATGCTGATGGAAGCCAATTTGGAGGCGATCATCGACCTCGACGAGCTGGCACGTCACGTAGCCCTTTCCCGTCGTCAGCTGGAGCGTCTGTTTCAGAGATACTTGGACTGTACCCCCTCGCGCTATTACCTCAAATTGCGTTTGGTCCGGGCACGCCAGCTGTTAAAGCAAACCTCTATCTCCATCATCGAAGTAGCATCGATATGCGGCTTTGTCTCCACTCCTCATTTCTCCAAGTGCTACCGTGGGTATTTCGGTGTTTCTCCCCATTACGAACGCACTAGCCAGAACAGCTTTGTGGCGTTGATGCAAGTTCCTGAGAGTCTATTACAGAACGCACTATCCCCGGCCCACGCGGCATTAAGCCGTGCACAAAGGGAGCCCTCCTTCGCAAGCGTGAAGGTTTAATTTTCCTATAAATGATAGCTGCTTAGCGGCGATCACTGAATCGCTTCAGCCTGGCGCGACTGCGGTCGCGCCGGACATTCGGTGGTTAATTGAGCTTGGCGATAACGTTGTCAGCGACATCCTTCGGTGTAACCGGCCGGCCAAGCCGGTTCTGTCGCATTAACAACGATAGGCAGCCAAAAATCGGCAGTCTGTTGCTTAGGCGGCCAGAAGATAAAACTGTTCGGCAGGTGACAGCCCTTCACCTTGCGGATGTTGAAGCTGCCCTTTGCGGATCATCTGTATCAATTCAATGCCTGCCAGTAACGTTTGTGCTCGACGAAATGACTTGAATCCCAACATCGGTCGTATTCGTCTTTTGATGTTGCGGTGATCCTGCTCAACTAAGTTGTTCAGGTATTTGTTTTGCCGAACGGTGATCCCTTCAGCTTGGTCGGCATTGAGCACCGCCAGGGCAGCGGTATTGGCACCACTTTTGTCGATGGTCACGACCTCAGGCTTGCCACACTGGCGGATGGCTTTGCGGAAAAAACGCAATGCTGCGTTGGCATCCCGGTTAGCGGTCAACAGAAAATCGATGGTCTGGCCATCAGTGTCCACGGCGCGGTACAGGTACTTCCAGTGGCCGCGGATTTTGATGTAGGTCTCATCCATTCGCCAGCGGCGTCCCACGGGACGCTGGTATCGACGCAAGACCGTATTCAGCACGGGAGCCAGCCTAATAACCCAGCGATGCAGCGTGGAATGATCAACGACAATGCCGCGCTCCGCCATCATCTCTTCAATGTTACGCAGGCTCAGGGCGTAAGCCAGATACCAGCGAACACACTGGGCGATAACATCAACGGGATAATGGAGGCGTTTGAAGGTTTTTCGGATCAGCGACATCTGAGGCAGTGGCTTCATGGAAAACAACAGGTTACCTCACACGGGCTTAGTGCAACAGAACCGTTTATCTTGAGCACTAACCAACTCATGATCCACACGTTCAAAATCTATCTGTGCAGTCTGATCCGCTCATTGGGATCAGACTGTGGAGGGACTTGAACAAGACTCCCGTATAATCAGTTCAACATCCAGTGCCGACGGAGCAGCGACCTCCTCGCCGCTCAGTCTAGAAATTAAATACTCAGCAGCCTTCAGGCCAATCTGCTGTTGAGGCGTTCGTAATGTCGTTAATGGAGGAGATAAGTTAAGCGCAAGCCACGTATCATCGAATCCAGTAATAGAAACATCTCGAGGCACATCAACACCTAAAATTTTACTTTCAAAAACAGCCCCATAAGCGAAAGGATCAGAACCACAAATTATTGCTGTGGGCCGAGGACAACGGGACATTAAATATCTAAACGCGTCCTGCCCATGCTCAATCCCGAAAGGTCTCTCGATAACGAACTCATCTGATAATCTTAATTCACGCTGCGCCAAAGTATCGCGCACACCCTGGAGGCGACTACACGCCCTATCGTTGCCATTTAAGATACCAGATATCATAGCAAAACGGCTGTGACCTAGACCTATTAAGTATTCCGTGATTTTGCTAGCCGCATCATAATTATCAAACCCAACACAAGGATGTTTATCCGCGTCATCTGTAGTCCAAGTTATAACATAGGGTATTCTGCTATTATTAAGAAGACTATAAGCTGATTCATCCCGAGAACCACCTATTAGCAATACAGCATCCACCCCATGAGACACCATTTTCCTAATATGACTATACTCTTTTTCGGCGTCATAATTGGTTGATGCAACCACCATAGTGTAACCTGACCTAGAAATGCAGTTCTGGAACGCCTCAAGAGCTCGCCCAAAAAGTGTGCTATCTAAGGACGGAACAATAGCCCCGATCATATACGACTTATTCGAAGCAAGGGTGCGCGCAGCAGCGTGAGGAACGTAACTCAAGATATTAATTGCAGCCTCTATCTTCCGCCTACTACGCTCACTGACTACATCAGGGTTATTTAAACAGCGCGACACTGTCGCTGAAGACACCCCTGCGTATCGAGCCACATCATCTAAGGTTGAGTTCTTTAACGGGTCGATTTTTTTTCTCATACAATTAGACTCATACGCCGTAAACGAAAAAAATCCCAGAAACCAGATCACACTTGACTCAAAAAATTTATTCATGGGGATCGAAAGAGCAAGGTATAAAACAATGATTCCATCAGCTAAAATTTAGCCATTCTTAGGCCACCACTAAAAATCAAATAACCAACCAGATATCATACCATATATGACAGAGCCCTTCCAATGCACGTCTGCGACTTACGTCTCCTCATCATGATCGCTGCCAGCAGGATCACTTGAGCGCAACGGCTAAGGTGCTGGCTGATGGTGACCGAGTCAACGACTCAGTTCGACTTGATCTTCTGGGCCAAGGATCTCTCTGTCGAAGCGTGGCTTGAGTCGCCGGCATTTCATCGGCCAGCGTCCAGCGGAGGCCGCCAACGACATAAAACCGCACCTCACACGCACCTTCAAACTGTCCAACGATCCAAACTTCGAAGAGAAATTTTGGGATGTCATTGGGTTGTATCTGGATCCACCGGATAAGGCATTGGTGCTCTATTGCAATGAAAAAAGCCAAGTTCAGGCCCTTGAGCGAACCCAGCCAGGACTGCCTTTGGGAAAAAAAGGCATATCCGCATACAATCGTACGATTATCTCCACCATTGCGCCTTCACATTGTTCACTGCGCTGGATCTTCAGGGACGCTTGATCAGTTCCATCGAGCGCCAACAACGGCATCAGGAATAGCTGGTGTTTCTCAAGAAGATCAATCGCGAAACGCCCAGCATCTTCAGCTGCATTTGATCGTCGACAACTACGCCACGCACAAGCATCCGAAGGTGAAGGTATGGCTTGAGAAGTACAAACGCTTCCACATGCATCTACCCCCGAGGGGGAAGATATTTTTAACAAGATACAGCGAGCCCGTGAGGCAAAGACCTCACAGGCATGAGTAGCTATATTTATGAGGCAGCACACTAAGTACATCTATTGACTCATTCATTTCGCCTTTTAAAACGCCCCTGCACGATACGATCAATAACCATAGCACAAAGCAATATCGCAACACCGGCTAGAAGCCCCTGCCCCTTTGCTGCGTACTGCAAAGCCATTAACACATCTGAGCCAAGCCCTTCAGCGCCAATGAGAGAAGCAATAACAACCATCGATAAACACATCAAAATGGTTTGATTAACACCAGCCATAATACTTGGCATCGCTAATGGAATCTCGACATCCAGCAAAAGCTTCCGACTGTTGCAACCAAAGGCTAACGCGCCTTCAACTATCGAGGGCGGTACTTGCCTGATCCCTAACGCAGTTAATCGCACCACAGGAGGAAGTCCAAAAATTATGGTTGCTATAATCCCTGGGGGCTTGCCTGTTCCAAAAAACGCGATAATAGGAATCAAATAAACAAACGCCGGCATTGTTTGCATAAAATCAAGGGCTGGCTCAGTAATAACTTGAGCATAACGATTCTTCGCACACCACACACCCAGTGGCACTCCAATTAGTACACACATAGTTGCAGCCGTTCCCAGCAGAGCAATGGTTGACATGCTTTTTTCCCAAAAGCCCATGAATGCTAGGTAGGCTAACGCCGCGACAGTGAATACCGCGACTCTCGGCCCCGCTAAACGCCAGGCCATAATTACAATCACCAACATCGTAACCGGCCAAGGTGTATGCACCAATATTACCTCGAGAGTGTCGAGCAGAGCACTGATACCACTTGTTATACCACCAAAAAATACAGAACCTTTAGACGCGATAACGTCAAAAGCCGCATCTAGCCAATTTGCGACGAACGAATAAAAAGACTTATCACTTGGGAACTTAATTAAATATACTAGTGGGTTCTCCGCGGTATACCGGTAAATGGTCAGCGGAAATATTAGAATCAACAAGACAACACCAAATATCAGATTTTTTACGCTGAAGCCAATTTTCTCAAGCTTATTAATACGCCACCGGCAATACTTCTTTTCGTATGCCAGGTTGCCTAGAAACCCTTGAGCGACCATGATTATCAGGAGCCCAAGCGCTCCCAACAACAACAGTTGACTAGCCCCGTGTGCAGCAAGGGACGCTGCCGCTGTGGCATTTTCAGCGGCCTGCTGTAGGTTAGCAGTAGTTCGCTGCAAGGATTCTGCATTACTTGCACCTGAGTCGATTGCGACCTGAGCCTTTATTGACATCTCCTGTGCCTTCATGCTCAATCGCGCCGCGCGTGAAAGCTGGTCAGCTCCTAATTCCCCCCATAGCCCCCTCCCGACCTGGACCAGTGCTAATAAATTAGCCATAGCGCTAAGCCAGAAGAAGCCCCACAGACTACGAGAGGCTGCCCAGAACGGCCCCAGTAAAGCCGCATAAAAATTAAAAGAAACCGAAATACCGCTACTAGACTGTATTCTCATGAATTGTCTGGCATAGTAGTTTCCGTTACGCCCGGCGAATTGCTGGACGGAATTATCAAGCTCTACTGGTACATGGCCGTTCTGATTAGCCGTCATTTTGATTTCCTCCTTTTATGCCGAGCAATAGAGTATTCTTACTTATCAATCCAACATCTACACCGGTGGCATTAGTCACGACTATTGGCAACTCTGAAGAGACTGATATATCGATCAAATGTTCAAGAGACGTATGCTCATTGACGCGAGGGGCTTGCGCAAGACTCATACCGACGGGCACAGAGTTACTGTCGATGTCTCGCATTATGGAGCGAGCACTAACAAGCTTAAGATTGGAAATATCCTTCACGAAATCTGCCACATAATCATCTTCAGGATGCATTACAATTTGCTCCGGCGTACCAACCTGAATAAGTTGCCCATCTTTCATGATCGCAATACGGTCTCCGATCCGGATAGCCTCATCAAGATCATGTGTGATGAACACCGTGGTCTTCTTTAGCGTCTTGGTCAATGAAACAAACTGGTTCTGCAACTCCCTCCGTATTAGTGGATCTAATGCACTAAATGGTTCGTCCATCAAAAGTACTTCAGGATCACTGGCCAAAGCTCGGGCAAGCCCAACGCGCTGCTGCATACCACCCGATAACTGTGCGGGGAAGTGATCTTCGTAGCCTCCAAGATTAACAAGCGACAGTGCTCGCTGAGAGATCTCCCAGCGTTTAAATTTAGGTATGCGCTGAACCTCCAAGGGAAACGCGACATTTTCTATCACGGTCCGGTGTGGCAAAAGAGCCATATGCTGGAACACCATACCAATATGCTTGGCGCGGATATTTAATAGCTCGTCATGTGTTAGATTCGACATATCATGGCCTAAAACCTTGATACTGCCGGCTGTAGGTTCAATCAGACGATTCAAGTGTCGAATTAGTGTTGACTTCCCACTTCCGGAAAGCCCCATGATGCAAAATATTTCACCACGCTGTACTGTAAACGAAACATTTGCTATTCCTACTACACAGCTAAATCGCTTTAGGACACTTGGTTTATCAAGTCCTTCTGTAGTGATTGCGTTCATGACCTCGGCGGGATTATGGCCGAAAATTTTCCAGACTCCATCTAAGCTAATCACATCTGCTTGCATGTCCAATCCTCCAATATTCTCTCTGCTACCGCGCCGAATCTAAGTCCGATGCCACTTGGATCCACAATCGCCACCGCCAATAGACCAAAGCTATATCCGCCAAGGCTTGCGGGAAGGGCATTAAACGACCTTACTTTGATAGCCATAACCTCCTAACTTATTTTTAATATTCACATATTTGGATAACTTGGTCCGCCTCCGCCTTCCGGAGCGACCCAGCGAATGTTCTGGGCAGGATCCTTGATATCGCAGGTCTTACAGTGCAGACAGTTCTGTGCATTGATTTGAAAACGCTTGCCCGCCTCTTCGTCTAGCACCTCGTAGACACCCGCCGGACAGTAGCGCTGAGCCGGTTCGAGGTAACGCGGCAGGTTGCGCTGCAGCGGTACATCCGGGTCCAGCAGTTGTAGGTGGCAGGGCTGATCTTCGACATGATTGGTGTTGGAGAGGAATACCGAGGACAGCTTGTCGAAGCTCAGCACGCCATCCGGCTTCGGATAGACGATCGGCTGACACAGCGCCGCCTGCTTCATTTGGGCATGGTCAGGGACATTGTCGCGCAGACGAATCGGCAGTTTGCCGCCGAACAGGTTCTGATCGATGAAGTTGAAGGCGCCACCGAGTACCTGGCCGAACTTATGTAGCGCGGGGCCGAAGTTGCGACTGTTGTGCAGCTCCTCGTAGAGCCAGGAGGCTTTGAAACGTTCAGTGTAGGCCAGCAACTCATTGCCGCCGCCGTCGCCTTGGCGCAGTGCCTCGAACACCACCTCGGCCGCCAGCAGGCCCGACTTCATCGCCGTATGGGTGCCCTTGATCTTGGCGAAGTTCAAAGTCCCGGCGTTGCAGCCGATCAGCAGCCCGCCCGGGAACGTCATTTTCGGCAGGGCATTGAAGCCGCCCTTGGTAATGGCCCGCGCGCCATAGGCAACACGCTTACCGCCTTCCAGGTACTGGGCCAGCGCCGGGTGGTGCTTGAGACGCTGAAACTCATCGAACGGGCTGAGGTGCGGGTTCGAATAGTTCAGGTCGACGATCAGACCGGCGACGACCTGATTATTGTCACCGTGATAGAGGAAGAAGCCACCCGAGGTGCCATCGCTGAGCGGCCAACCCGTTCCATGCACGACCAGGCCAGGGCTGTGCTTGCTCGGGTCGATGTCCCAAAGCTCCTTGATACCCAGACCGTAATGCTGGCAGTCGGCGTCCCGATCTAGGTCAAAGCGCCGATACAGCGTCTTGCCCAAGTGACCGCGGCAGCCCTCGGCGAACAGGGTGTACTTGGCATGCAGCTCCATGCCCGGTATGTAGCCATCGTTGGCCTCGCCGTTGCGCCCGACCCCCATGTCGCCGGTGGCTATGCCCTTGACCGAACCATCCTCACGGTAGAGCACTTCGCTCGCCGCGAAACCGGGAAATATTTCGACGCCCAAGGCATCGGCCTGCTCAGCCAACCAGCGGCAGAGGTTGCCTAGACTGATGATGTAGTTACCGCTGTTGTGCAGGGTCTTGGGGACCATCCAGTTAGGCAACTGCAGGGCACGCTGTTGATTTTGCAGCAGCAGGATCTTATCTTGCGTCACGGGGGTATTCAGCGGAGCACCGCGCTCGGCCCAATCGGGAAACAGCTCATCCAGCGCACGGGTTTCCAAGATCGCCCCCGAGAGGATATGGGCACCAACCTCGGAGCCCTTCTCGACCACACAGACACTCAATTGCTGCCCTGCCGCCTGGGCCTGCTGCATCAGTTTGCACGCGGCGGTCAGCCCCGATGGGCCTGCGCCGACGATGACAACATCGAACTCCATTGATTCGCGGGCAATCTCGTTCATTGGATTCACCTTGATATAAACATGAATCAGTGACTGAGCGAGCGCTGCCGCGCCGCCTCAAGGGTGTTGCGCAACAGACAGGCCACCGTCATCGGGCCGATACCACCGGGCACCGGGGTCACTCCGCCGGCGACATCCTGCGCGGTGGCGTAGTCGACGTCGCCGACCAGGCGCGACTGCCCCTGCGCATCCTCAACCCGGTTGATCCCCACATCCAGTACAGTGGCGCCCGGTTTGATGTGGTCGACCCCGATCAACCCCGGGCGACCGACGGCTACTACCAGGATATCGGCCTGACGGCACTCTTCGGCCATGTTGCGGCTGCGCGAGTGCACCGTGGTCACCGTGCAGCTGGCATTGAGCAGCAACTGCGCCATCGGCTTGCCAACGATGTTGGAGCGCCCGACCACGACGGCCTTCAGGCCAGACAGGTCACCCAGTCGGTCTTGCAACAGCAGCAAGCAACCCAGCGGGGTGCAGGGCACCATCACCGGCTTACCGCCACTCAAGCGCCCGACATTGTAGGGGTGGAAGCCGTCGACATCCTTGCCCGGGTCGATCGCCTCGAGCACCGCCGCCTCACAGATACCCGCGGGCAACGGCAGCTGCACTAGGATTCCGTCGACATTGTCGTCGCGGTTGAGCGAGTCGATCAGGGCCAACAACTCGGCCTCGCCGGTGTCGACGTCGAGCAGATGCGGAAAGGACGCAATGCCCACCTCTGCGGCCTGACGCATCTTGGTCCGTACATAGACCTGACTGGCCGGATCGCTGCCGACCAGCACCACCGCCAGGCCCGGTTTGCGTCCCGTTTCAGCAGTAAAGCCAGCCGCCCCGACCGCTATTTCTTGACGCAGTTGATCGGCGAAGGCCTTGCCGTCAATGCGCACGGCAGGGATGGACTCGTGTTGGATTTTGGTTGCCAGATCACTCATCAATGCAAGTCCTCTATTTTAGAAAACGACGGTGCGTAGCCCGTTCTGGAACACACGGTGGGACACGTGGTATTTCACAGCCCGTGCCAGCGCCTGGGCTTCCATGTCGCGCCCAATCTGGGTCAGTAGCAACGCATCGTGGGAGTGGTTCACCCGTTCGACCATCTGCTCGATGATCGGCCCCTCGTCGAGGTCGCCAGTGACGTAGTGCGCCGTTGCCCCGATCAGCTTCACGCCGCGGTCGTAGGCCTGGTAATAGGGTTTAGCGCCCTTGAAGCCCGGCAGGAAGGAGTGGTGGATGTTGATGCAGCGTCCGGCCAGTTGCTTGCTCAGCGAATCGGAGAGTACTTGCATGTAGCGCGCCAGTACCACCAACTCGGTGCCGGTACTTTCGATGATTTCCAGTAATCGGGCTTCCTGCTCCGGCTTGGTTTCTTTGGTCACCGGTAAATGGATGTACTCGATGCCTTCATGCTCGGCCATCGCCCGCAGATCTTCGTGGTTGGAGACGATGGCGGTGATGTCGATCGACAGTTCACCAGTCGCACGACGATAGAGCAGGTCGCGCAGGCAGTGGTCGTACTTCGACACCATGATCAGCACCTTGGCGGGCTCCGTAGTGTCGTGAATCTCCCAATCCATTTCGAAACGCAGCGCGGTGACCTCGAAGGCAGCCTTCAACTGCTCGACGCTGAACGTGCGTTCGCCCTCAAAGACGAATTCGATGGTGGAGAAAAAGCGGCCGGTATCCAGATCGTCGAACTGGTGCAGTTCCTTGATGAAGCAGCCGCGGTCGGCCATGAAGTTACCGATGGCGGCGACGATACCGACGCGTCCAGGGCAGGAGACCTTGAGGATATATGAGGGTTTGTTCTTCATATCGATTCTCTTCTGACTCACATTGTGTTGATTTAGAGGGCTGCGTCGAGCTGCGGCATGATCTCGAACAGGTCACCGACAATGCCGTAATCGGCCACCTGGAAGATTGGCGCGTCGGGATCCTTATTGATCGCAACAATAACCTTGGAGTCCTTCATACCGGCCAAGTGTTGAATCGCCCCAGAAATCCCGACAGCTATATAAAGCTCTGGGGCAACCACCTTGCCTGTTTGACCAACTTGGTAGTCGTTCGGTACAAAGCCGGCATCCACAGCTGCACGAGAGGCACCAACCGCAGCACCCAACTTACCCGCGACATTATGGAGCAGAGCAAAGTTCGCGCCGCTGCCCATACCACGCCCTCCAGATACTACAACACGAGCAGTTGAGAGCTCAGGACCCTCAGACTTAGCTTCCGACCGTCCCACCACGCTAGCGTTGCGCTGAGGTGCGGGTGCACGAAGAGTCATTTGTTCCGCCGCCCCCCCAGCGACCGCCACAGGGGCAAACTTAGTGCTACGCACAGTGATTACTTTCACCCGATCCTTGGAGCGATAAGTTGCCAAGACGTTGCCGGCGTAGATGGGCCGCTCAAACGTCTCTGCATCGACTACCGCACTGATATCGGACAGCTGCGCCACGTCCAGCAGCGCGGCAACCCGCGGCATCAAGTTCTTGCCGAAGCTGTTGGCCGGGGCCAAAATATGACTGTAATTCCCAGCACAATCGCGCAATAGCGGCGCCATGTCTTCAGCCACCGGCTGTTTGAGGTACTCGGCATCGATGCGGATCACCCGCCGCACGCCGCTGATGGCCGCCGCGGACTGGCTGACGCTGGCGCACTCGTACCCCATCACCATCAAGTCGATATCCCCGCCAATCTGCTGTGCGGCTCCGAGAGTATTAAGTGTTGCAGCCGAAATCGTATCGTTATCGTGCTCAACAATAACTAGAATTGACATATTTGACTCCTTAGAGTGCATCAGTTTCAGTTTTCAACTTCATCACCAATTCAGCGGCGTCCTTAACTAATATCCCTTTAGCCTGGCGAGCGTGCGACTCAACTACGGACAGCAGGACAAGATGTGAAGTCAAATCAACACCCAAGTCGCTGGATGTGATTTGTTCCAATGGCTTTTTCTTAGCCTTCATAATCGAGGGTAGCGATGCATAGCGCGGCACATTCAGTCGTAAATCAACACTCACTACTGCCGGCATATCGAGCGCTAAAGTTTCCAGCCCATTGTCGACCTCACGCACCACTTCCACCTTGCCCGACTTGATCATTAAGCCAGATGCGAAAGTACCTTGTGGCCAAGCAAGAAGTGCGGCCAACATTTGCGCAGTTTGGTTGCAATCATTGTCAATTGCCTGCTTGCCAAGCATCACTAATTCAATACCTTCTTTGGCTACCAAACCTTTTAATACCTTAGCAACTGAAAGCGATTCGGTATCCCCATCGTATGGCACATGGATTGCCCGATCCGCGCCAATAGCCAAGGCCTGGCGCAATGTTTCCTGGACCTTTTCCGGCCCTATAGAAACCACAATCACCTCATCAGCTATGCCGGCTTCTTTCAGCCTAACAGCCTCCTCTACTGCAACCTCATCAAATGGGTTTATTGCCATTTTAACATTTTCCAGCTCGACCCCTGAGCCATCCGCCTTAACTCTAACATTGACATTAGCGTCAACCACACGCTTCACACCCACCATAACCTTCATATACAAATCCTCTAGGACCAACCAGCCTCACACCAACAACTCTCGGCGCTCTAAATACAAGCAGCGCCTCAGAGCCCACACGCACCAAAATAACCCTTGAACTTAAATAATCCAACTACTTACTTCTTCATAAGAGCCTTTTATCCAACATCCATACACTCGACAGAAGCCTCTACCGCCCTCTAATCATGCAACCAAGACTGAACCACATTGGGGTTTTCTTTAACCCAGCTCTCCGCAAAGCTTGCTGGATCTAGTTTATCCACCGCCATCGCATAACTAATCGAATTCAACTGCTCACTGCTTAGCTTAAACCTTCTCAGAAAAGCAGTTGCCACAGGCTGCCTCCCCTCCAGCGATTTGGCGTAATGCAAATACAGATAAGCATCCGGCCACGCGCTGTCAGCATTAGATTTAGCCAACCACTCAGGATCTTCGGATGGCTGCAATACATGCCATGTAGACGGATTATGAGGCGGCTCTTTTAGCTTAACTAACTCATACAAGGTAAACAGGTGCTGGGGGGCATAACAGAAGAATACATAAGGCGTGTTCGACTTAACTGAAGCATCAAGCGCCGCCAAATGAAGTGCAACATCCACCTCTTGAAGGGTAAATGTTTGATCGTAGCCATAACTCTTCGCTCTAACCCGCTCGACAGGTCCGGAAGCCGCCGAAGGCTCTCCGATCCACATTTCGCCAAGGCCATCACCATTACGATCAAATAGGCGCGCAATTTTAGGATCAGTAAGGTCAGAGACATTCTTAATATTGTACTTTTCAGAGATCGCTTTAGTTACACACATTCCCTGGGTAGCCAGAATCCCATTGGGACTTTGCTTGACCGTCCCCCTACCCTTTACATATTTGTCAGACAAATTTTGCTGATTTGGCAACCAAACCTCTGGATGCACGTCAATGCTACCACGGTCCATACCTTCGAAAATAACTGAGTTAGTGCCATTCTGCATCTCTACATTTAGCCCGAGCTCTTCCTCCATCACCACTTTTAAAATATAACTTGTCGCTGCCGCAGTTGGCCAGTTTGGCACTCCAACAACCACATCCGCAGCGTGAGCCATTCCAACAAACAAATACAATATTGCAGGAAATACCCACTTACTTATGAGATTCATAAAAACCTCCAATCAAAAGAAAATGATATGTTTTTAGGATTTAATCCGAGTGTTTTCAGGGTCAAATATTGAACCTTGCACCACCTGTGCTTTATGCGGTTCGCCAATAATTTCCACCTCGAACTCAGCGCCTTCAAACGCATAAGCGGGATCAATAAAGCCCATTGCAATGTTCTTTTTAACCCGATGACCATATCCCGCCGAAGTGACTGTGCCAATCACAGAACCTGATGCACATATTGAGTCACCGGGGTGGGCGGCGGCATGTTCGCAATCGATAACCATTGTTACAAACTTTCTTCTTGCCGGCTGACCCGCCTTGGCCAGTAGCGCTTCTTTTCCTGGGAAGATTGCCTTATCCAGTTTCACGAAGCGATCCAGGTCACTCTCGAACGGATCAAATTCGGTAATCAGGTCGGCTTTCCAATGGCGGTAGCTTTTCTCGAGACGCATCGACTCTGTTGCCAGCGCACCAAATGGCTTGAGATCGAACTCGACGCCTGCGTCTTTAATAAGCGAGTGTGCAAGGTAGAGCTGTTCATTGGGCACATGAAGCTCCCAGCCCAACTCACCGTTGAAGCTAACACGCATGGCAAGTGCTTCAGCATGTCCAATGTATACAGACTTGGCGGTGAGCCAGGGGAAGTTCTGGTTCGACCAATCAGTTCGGGGGGACAGTTTTGCCAGCAGCTCTCTGGACTTGGGTCCCGAAACAACCAAAATCGTATGTGAGTTGGTCATCGGAATGATCTCAACTCCCTCACTCGGAAGACGAGTTCGCAGCCAGTCCAAATCATGAACCTCAGAGGCTGCCGCTGATCCATACCAGAAACGCTCTTCTGATAATTTCGCCAGAGTGGCTTCACCCGCAACATTACCTTTATCGGTAAGGAAGTAGCACAGACCAATACGACCCACTTTTTTGGGTACATTCCCGCACATCAGGCTATCCAGCCACTCCGCCGCGCGAGGACCTTTTATTTCATATCTGTTGAAGCCACTTACTTCCATAAGCCCGACGTGTTCATGTACTGCCTTGATTTCGTCGGCGACAACCTGTTCTACATCAGTGAAACGAAAACTGTGCTTGAACTTGAAGTCCGCAGTTGGCTTATAAAACAGTGCCCGCTCCCAACCACTTACCACGCCGAACTCTGCCCCCATCGCTTTTAGCACTGGATACAGTGGGGTTGTTTTCGCCAGCCTACCCGCAGGGCGATGCTCGTGAGGCATGTGAAAACGGAACTCGTTTTGATAATCCTCTACGGCCTTACGGGCCGTAAACTCTGTGTTGGCATGACGGCTGAACCGGGCCGGATCAAGGCACCAGGTATCCCACTCAGACTCACCGTGAACGATAAGTTCCGCCAGGATTTTACCGTGACCTCCGCCTTCGCCCAATCCGGCTCGCAGACCAATAATTGAATAAGCATTTTTCAGACCCGGGGTCTTGCCCACGAGCGGGTTGCCATCTGCGGAATAGGTGATAGGGCCATTGATAATGCTGTGAATGCCAGTGCGCTCAAGGCAAGGCATGCGCTTGAAGACCCGCTCCATGTTGTCCAAGCAGCGATCCAAATCATCTGGGCAAAGTGCGTTAACAAAGTTAGGGTCGATTCCATCCATACCCCAGGTTTTACAACGCTGCTCGTAGATCCCTACCAATAGGCCCTTCTTCTCCTGACGGCTATAAAAATCATCTCTTGGATCTCTCAGCAGAGGGACACGCCAGTCAATAGCTTCCAGCTCAGGCAATGGCTCCGTCAGGAAATACATATGCTCCATGGATATAACCGGATACTGGACACCCAACATGGCACCGAGTTCGTTGACTCGATAGCCACAAGCATTCACGATAATTTCACATGTGATATCGCCATTTTGAGTTTGTACTACCCACTCACTATTGGCTTTTTGGTATACCGCTTCAACCGGATTATGGCGGTATATTTCCGCGCCAGCTTTACGCGCTGCACGCGCCAAAGCTTGAGTGAGTTGAGCAGGGTCAATATCACCGTCTAGAGGGTCCCAGAGTCCGCCAAGCAAATCATGAGTCTCAATCAACGGATGCCGCCTCGCGCACTCCGCAGCATCTATCAACTCAAAGTCGACTCCCATTCCCTTGGCCAAAGAAATGAAATGCTTATAACCATCAATATGATCTTGAGTAGAGGCGAGACGAATACCACCTGTAGCATGGTGATAATTGATTGGGTGCTCAGGGTCCTCCGCCAATTCTTTGTACAGTTTAATGCTATGGCTTTTCAAGCCAACCATCGTCTGCACTGCACCAAAATTAGTGACCTGGGCGGCAGAGTGCCAAGTCGTGCCTGATGTTAGTTCGTTTCGCTCGACCAACACTACATCTGTCCAGCCCTCACGAGTTAGGTGATAGAGGGTGCTGCAACCAGCAATTCCACCACCAATAATCACTACCTTACAATGCTTCTTCATGAATTTTCCTTAGTGCGTGTTTATGCGACAACCGCACAACTGACTAGTTAGACACACCGGACCGGTATCCGCGCTAATTGGATGCGTTAACCAAGGCCACTCAAAATGTAAGCGCTTTCATTTTTAGCACCATTCGACCCATCATGCAATGGGAAACTTAATTTTTTTGGAATATTGAAGATTACTTTTAGAGCATGCTGAGATGTAGATTTTCCACTCACCACGATGAAACAACGACTACCGGTATTACCTCTGCCAGATATTAAATGCATGACGTGCTACCAAAGGTGACATCTCACGTTACTCAGAACTGAGTAGACCGCCCCCCTTAAAATCGGCACTCGTAAAATGTAGTATTTTTTCTTATCCGAACATACAGCCGGAGGGATATGTGTACGTCATAAACATCGTGAAGCCACCTTTGTCCCTAAACACCCTACATAACTGATAGAGTGGCCACTCTACTGATAAGGCCTATTGCATTGCCTCAAAGCTCCGCCAACCTAACAATCTCTGCGGCCAAAATATCAGCTGCATCATATATAGATAATGTAGATATAAGTTGATTGTTAATAACTGAAAGTTCTGTGCATGCAACCACAAGGCATTCAGCACCCTGTGCTTCAAGGTTTTTTGCAGCCGCATTGTATGCGTCGATCTGCAGACTAGTACAACGGCGTGCCTTGACGTCACGAATCAACTGCATAACTGCTGCCTGACTATCTGCGTCCGGGTAGAGGACCTCAATATTCAGCGAACTGAACCAGGGTTCATAAAGTTCGATTTTCTGTAATGCACTTGAGGCCAGCAGTCCAATCTTACGTATTCCCGGCTTCCTTATTTGGACAGTCTTAGCAGTCAGTTCAATAAGGTTAATGACCGGTATTGAGACTGACGCAGCCACCTCCCCATAATAGTGGTGTGCGGTATTACAGGGTATTACCAGAAAATCGGCCCCTTGCCGCTGCAGCTCCTTAGCCATTTGCGACATGCACGGTGCCGGACTTTCCCCCGTACCCTCGATCAGTGCCTTAATCCTCGACGGAATTTTAGGATTGTTATCAATTAGCATGCGAATATGGTCTGCATCATCTTCGGCAGGCGTAGCCTCAATGACTCGCCGCATCAAATCTACCGTGGCCTCCGGCCCCATCCCGCCAATTATACCGACTATTTTTTCGCGCATTTTTTCCTCTCAAATTTTCACAAAAGCAACCAGCCCCCCCTTCCTTGAAAGCGACGACATCCAGTCGTCATGTAAACTGAAACAGGAGTGCTTGGCGCAACGAGCGGTGACGCTCAATAAATACAACTAGATGGTGCCTGGCAAAACAATCAGCGCACAATCTAATTACCCGGCTATGTGAGGCCCGCTAAGTCGCGAAGGCAGTCAGTACCCAAATAACTCGGGGATCCAGAGCGAGATCCCGGGAACAAATGCGATCAACATCACCACGAACAATTGAATAACTACGAAAGGTAGCGCCTTTACAGTTATTTCCTCGATCGAGACCTTGGCAATACTCGAGCTTATAAACATGTTCTCGCCAAGCGGCGGTGTCGAGAAGCCAATTTCACAACAACATACCAGCACGATACCGAAATGAATGGGGTCCACACCGAGGCTGACCATCACGGGCAACAATACAGGCGTCACGATCATGATCGTTGCCAGCGTTTCCATGAACATACCAACGAATATCAGAAAGGCGATGACGATTATCCAAATCAGCGTCAAGCTACCTGTCACTTCGAGTAGCGACTGCGCGATCATTGACGGAATGTCATTTTCAACGAGAATCCGCCCGAACGCCGTGGCGGCAAACATGATGATCAGCACGCGACCAGTCAGCCAGGTCGTGGAGTTAAGCGACTCCTTGAGTCCCTTCCAACTCAATTCCTTATGGATGAAGATACCGACAAAAAGGGTATAGAACACGGATACCACCGCAGCTTCGGTCGGCGTAAACAGCCCTGAGTAGATACCGCCCAAAATCACCACCGGCGCCATGATCGCCCAAATGCCATCCTTGCAAGCCTTACCCAGAGTACCGGGGGCGTGCGTTTCGCCTGATGCATAGCCCTTTTTCTTGCTGATCAGGTAATTACCGATCATCAGGCCCATAGCGAGTAGAACACCCGGCAAGATCCCGGCCAAGAACAGTTTAGTAATGGACTCACTGGCGGTAACGCCATAAATGACCATTGGAATGCTAGGCGGAATCACCACCCCCAAGCCACCAGACGACGCAGTCAATGCGGCGGAATAACTCTTACTGTAGCCCCGGTCTACCATCGCGGGGATCATCAGCATTCCCACTGCCGCCGTGGTTGCCGGGCCGGAGCCTGAAATGGCACCAAAGAACATGCTGGCCAGGATCGCAGAGAAACCGAGTCCCCCCGCCATTGGCCCGGCCAGCACTTCCGCGATATGAACCAATCGCTTTGAGATCCCGGCGCACTGCATCAGTGCCCCCGACAGAATGAAGGCCGGCAAGGCCATGATCGGAAATGAATCGACCGCGTTCCAGGCTATTTGCACCAGGGATACAAAGTCATCACCCGCGGCCAGGTACACGGTGAGCGCCGAGGCTCCCAGCGCAACCACAATGGGTGCACCAATTAACAGAAAAAATCCAAACATACCAAACAGTATAAAGGGCGCCGTCATATTTTTATTCTCCTATTTGCCCCGCGAAACAATCAACACTCAGAGTGTTTGAAAAGTCTTATTCTTTTCACGCGACTTCAACGCTTTATCTTCAAGAAGCTCGGCTTCCAGCGCCTCTAAGTCCGGTTCGTCAACATCATGAAATTTAACGCCCATCACCAGCTTCATGTAGTTCACCTGAACGATACGGATTGATGTCAGCGTAAAAGAGATCGGAAATATAAAATAGAGGTAGGCCATCGACCAGTCCAGGGCCGGCGAATGATAGGTAAACTCCATCATTGACTCAATTACCTCGATGCTCTTTACGGTCATCAGCGTATTGAATGTAACCCAGAACAAATCCGCGAACAACTCAACGCCATTACGCACTTTTTCGGGCATCATCCTGAGATGAAAGGTGACCCGGTTATGTGCCGCCATCCTGGCGGCATACGAGGCCCCCAAGAAAACAAACCAGACGAAGGCAAAGCGCGACAGCTCTTCACTCCAGTGGATGCCATAGTTAAAACCAACCCGCATCACCACCTGAGCAAACAACAGGATAATAAAGCCGCACAGCAGTAACTGGCAGATATAGTTTTCGGCATGATCCAGCAAGTTAATTAATTTCTTAAACATTTGATCACTCCCTTAACTGGCTGCCGGACCGAGGCATCACGACCTGCAGTATTATTCTGACCATCGCCACCTGCCAAAGCGCGGCAGGTGAAAATATCGGCTTACTTCAATTGCTCCAGCACACGGTCAAAGTTCTCCTTGCCACCGATGGTGTCGTAAAACTTTGGCCAGACCTCCTGCTTGGCAATTTCGATCCACTTGTCTTCATCCTCCAGCTCAAACACCTCGACGCCATTGCGAATCATGTTTTCCTTGGCTTTACCGGCTTCGGCAATTTGGAACATCAACGCATACTGCTGAGCTTCCAGGCCAGCGCGTGTCACAATCTTGCGCTCATCTTCGCTCATCTTTTTGAAGGTGTTATTGCCGATCAGCAATGGCTGCAGCGAGTACATGTAATGCACTTCGGTAAGATAATCCTGTATCTCATAAAACTTCATCGTATTGTTGACGATGTAGGGATTGTCTTGGCCGTCTACCACCTTTTGCTGCAGGGCGGTAAATGTTTCATTCCACGACATGGCAATCGGATTGGCACCCCATGCCTCCCAAGAATCAAGCATAATTGGGTTCTGCGGAACGCGAACTTTTAGGCCTTTAGCGTCTGCCAGATTCTTTACCGGGCGCTTCGAGTTGGTCAGGTAACGGAAGTTCGAATAGGTCCAACCCAGGATGTTAACGCCTACCTGTTTCTGGGCCAGAGTGTTCCAACGATCCCCCAACTCACCGGTGGTCATGGCGACCGCATCCGAGTGGCTTTTCATGACATAGGGCATGGTCAGTATGCCGAGCTCTTTGGAGAACGGCGTGACGTTGCCAATACCCACTACGGCCATGTCCAATGACCCGAGGCGGGCGTTCTGGACCATTTCGGTTTCCGACCCCAGGGAGCCGTTCGGATACAGGGTGACCTTGAGCTCGCCTTTGGAATAGTACTCAACCAGATCCTTGAAGCGGCTGGCCAGCGCTCCTTGGTCGGAATTCAGAGGATCACCCATCCCCAACTTGAAGGTCTTGGCTTGTACCAGGGCTGGCACCGCCGCGGCGATAAACGCTGCAGATATAGCAAACGCGTGAGTCAGTTTAAGTAGACCGTTCATTGTTATTCTCTCACTGTTAGCTTTCATCTTATTGGGTCACAAGTTAAGGCTTGCGGCCCACGCTCGTACCTACTGCTGCTACTTGCCCTTGCCTAGCTTTGTGTTGCATCCAGCGCCTCGGCAATGACGGCCACTATCGTCTTGCAATCCTCAACGTCGAATGTCAGCGGCAAGCGCATATCGCACATGGTCTCAAGGACCTTCACAGTCTTGGGCAATGAGGGCGTGGAATCGAGGTACTGCCAGCTATCAAAACGGCTGGTATAACCTTTGGGATCGGCATCACCGAACCACTTGATGGTGACGCCGTGTTCTTCGCAGCGTTGGATAAAGTCCCACACCGTTCCGGCGCTGAGCTGCGGCAAGGAGAACTGGATCGAACTGCCGACGAAGAACTCAGGCTCCTTTCGCTGCGGGACGCGGATGCCTGAAATCCCGCGCAGGCCCTGTTCCATCTCCCGATACAGCGCGTTCCAGCGCTCGCACTGGCGATCGAGATTACGCAGCTGAGGTCGCAGAATCGCCGCCCTCAGGTTGTCCATGCGCCCGCTGTAGTTGGGTGTTTCGAAGCGAATCCGCTCAAAGGCCTCAGGGCCCGGGGCCGCCGGGTGTCGGTCGTACAGCATATAAGAGCCAGAGTGCATGATCGCCTTGGCCATCAGCTCCTCGTCGTCGGTGATCAGCAGACCGCCCTCGCCGGAGTTGATGTGCTTGTAGGTCTGGGTGCTGAAGCAACCGACCCTGCCGAACGTGCCACTCTTACGGCCATTCCAAGTTGCGCCCATGGTATGGGCGCAGTCCTCGATCACGCAGATGCCATGACGCTCACAAATATCCATCAGCCGATCCATATCCACCAGATGGCCGCGCATGTGCGAGAGCATCAGATAGTGCACATCGTCCGCCGCTGCCTTCGCCTCAAGGTCGACCAGGTCAATGGTGTAGTCTTCGGTGGTTTCGACCAGCACTGATACGGCGCCGGCATTGTGGATGGCACCGGGAACCGGGGCCAGAGTGAAAGCGTTGCACAGGACTTTATCGCCAGCCTTGACTCCGACCGCGCGCATCGCGATATGCAGCGCATAGCCGCCGGAGGCGCAGGCGAGAGAGAATTTACTTCCACTGTAGGCTGCAAATTCCTGCTCGAGTAGCGCTGTTTCAGTGAGCTCATCGCCTACGGAGTTGTAGCGATGCAGGCGGCCGCTGCGCATCACTTCCAGTGCGTGCTCGATTCCTTCTTCGGGAATCGGCTCCTGCTGGGTGAACGATTTGGTGAATCTAGTCATTACACTTCTCCATAGCGGGCGCAATGTAACTGGCAGCGGAATTGGTTAGTTGTAACGCTGCTGGTCGAACACCTCAAAATCCCATTGGGCATTCGGATAGAACTTACGTAAACGCCAGTCGCACGCGCGGGCGTGACCTTCCATGCCTTCGACGCGGGAGATCCGCGAACCTGCAGCGCTGAACACCAGATTGGCTTCTTCGCTGAGCTCTTGGTAAGTGAGCACTTTCATGAACTTCTGCACATTCAGACCGCCGCTGTAACGTGCAGCTTTCTTGGTCGGCAAGATATGATTGGTGCCGGAGCATTTATCTCCGTGGGTGACGGTGCTGCCTTCACCCAGGAACAACGATCCGTAGTTTTTCAGGTGGGCTTTCCACCACTCCAGATCCTCGGTCATTACTTGCAAATGCTCACAGGCATATTCATCACTGATCTGCACCACCTCTTCACGATTTTCGCAAAGAATTACGACACCATGATCGCGCCATGCGGCTTCACACACGTCGGCATTGGGCATGTCGGCGATGACCTTTGGCATAATTTCGAGCACTTTCTCACCCAGCTCGCGGCTGTCGGTGAACAGCCAGACAGGCGAGTTAGTGCCGTGCTCGGCCTGTGACACCAGATCGACAGCAATGGTCATTGGATCGGCAGTTTTGTCAGCAATGATCGCCGACTCGGTGGGGCCGGCAAACACATCGATCCCAACCTCACCGAAGAGCATACGCTTCGCCTCCGCGACGTAGGCGTTACCGGGGCCAACGAGAATATCCGCGGGCCGACCGGTAAACAGGCCGAATGCCATCGACGCGACGGCGTGAACGCCGCCCATCTCCAGGATCACGTCGGCGCCGGCGACATGCATGGCGTAGGCAACCGCTGGGTTGATGCTGTCACCACGCGGTGGTGAACAGGCAACGATAAAGGGCACGCCCGCGACCTTGGCCGTGGCGACACTCATCAGTGCAGAAGCGGCATGGGCGTAGCGACCGCCGGGCACATAGCAGCCGGCAGATTGAACCGGGAGCACTTGCTGGCCAAGGCGCACGCCTTCTTCAGTTTCAATTTCGAAGGATTTCAGGCTATCGCGCTGCGCCTCGGCGAAACGCTTGACCTGACGATGGGCAAAGTCGATATCGTCTTTAACTTGTTGGGGCACCTGGGCAATCAATGCCTGCTTTTTCTCTTCGGTGAGAACAAACTCGCCCTGCCAGCTATCGAATTGTTTGGCGTACTCCCGGACTGCCGACTCGCCATGACGCTTGATCTTCGCCAGCATTTCTTTGACAGTCGCCTGGATACGCTCATCTTCTAGGGCTACTTCAGCTTCCGCGGCCGCGCGCTTGAGATATTCCATCTGATCCACCTCAATTCAATATTGGTTAATTGTTCTACTCAACTTATCGCGATAAAGCTCAATATCAGTACGACGATAAAAATGGTTTCGCTGACCACCAGGAGTACGGGTTTCAGGCCCACGGTCATAATTTCTTTCAGCGACGTCCGCACACCGAGCGCGGCGATGGCGGTTAACAGCAACCAAGTGGCACTGTCGGCCATTGGCTGCACGATCATTTTAGGAATCCAGCCGAGACTATTCAGAATGAATAGCGCGACAAACCCGATTAGGAAACCCGGAACGGATACCCCGCCGCCGCCGACTTCGCCACGGCTGGCCATCGAGCGGCGAATGAACACCCCAATCACAAGCACGATCGGCACCAACATGGCAACACGCAACAACTTGACGAAGGTGCTTAGGTCGCCGACTTCGCTCGATACGCTGTAACCGGCACCGACTACCTGCGCGACATCATGAATGGTGCCGCCGAGGAACAGCCCGGTTTCAGCTGGCGTCAACCCCAACTGATGGCTGATCATGGGGTACATAACCATTGCAAGCGTACTGAGGGTGGTGACGCTGATGACAGTGAACAACGTGTCCTTCTTCGTTTGCTCGGTTTGCGGCATTACGCTGCTGATCGCCATAGCCGCGGAGGCACCGCAGATGGCCACCGCACCACCGGTAAGCGTGCCAAAACTGCTGCTAAACCCCAGCATTCGTGCCATGAAGATGCCGAAGCCGATGGTTAGCAGTACAGCCGAACACACCATCAGCAGAGGTGGCCATCCCAGGGTCAGAACATCGGAGAAGGTGATGCGCAACCCGAGCATGGCAACACCCAAGCGCAGCAGCTGCTTGGCCGCCAACTCGATGCCCGGTATGACCCTGGGCACTTCGCTGAGAAAGTTGAAGGCCAGCCCCAGCAGCAGCCCCATCAGCATCGCCGGGGCGCCGTAACGCTGCGAAATAAAAGTCGCCGCAATGCCGATCGTCACGGCGACGCAGAGTCCCGGAAAGAAACGCTGCTTAAATTCTCCTATCCTTTCGATGGGATTCACGGCCAGCCCTTTCATGGTGTTGACTCCTGGCTCTGGGTTCAGTCGTACTGCGGCAGGTCGAATACTTCACGGTAGCCAAATAGCGCCTGGCTGCCGCCGGTATGCAGGAACACCACGTTTTCGCCCTGCTTAAAGTGCCCCTTGCGAATCAGGTCGATGAGGCCAGCAGCGCCTTTGCCGGAATAGACCGGATCCAGGAGGATGCCTTCATGGCGGGCGAACAACTCGATGGCCTCAATCGTGCTCGCCGCCGGGATGCCGTAGCCTTCGCCGACGTAATCACAGTTGGCAACCACATCCTCACGCTTGACGGCGCCTGGAATGCCCAACTTCTCGGCAGTCCGCTCAGCCAGGCGGAACACGCTGGCCTCCTGTTGCTCGCGAGGAGCGCGGACGCCGATGCCCAGCACGGGAATCAGGCTGTTGCTGCCACTGAAACCGGTGACCAGTCCGGCCTGGGTGCCAGCAGAGCCAGTACCGTGCACAACGCTGTCGATACGCAGGCCAGCGTTATTGGCCTGGTTGAGCATCTCCAGCGCACAGTTGACGTAACCCAGCGCACCGATCTCGTTGGATCCACCGCCGGGAACGATATAGGGCTTTTTACCATCGGCGCGCAGTGCTGCCGCGAGCTCTTCCATAGCGGCATTCATGTCGGTGCCGGCCGGGAACTTGCGCAGCGGCGCATCGAACAGCTGATCCAGGAGCACGTTGCCGTTGTAGTTGTAATCCACAGCCTTGGAACCGGTGCGGTCCTCCAGCAGGATGTGGCATGCCATACCTAGCTTGGTTGCAATTGCCGCAGTCTGGCGGGCATGGTTGGACTGGGTAGCGCCTTGGGTGATGATGGTATCGGCACCTTGCTCGACGGCATCCGCCATCAGGAACTCCAGCTTGCGTGTCTTGTTACCGCCGCCCGCCAGACCGGTGCAGTCATCACGCTTGATCCACAGGGTGGGGCCGCCGAGGATCTTGCTTAGGTTGGCCAAAGGTTCGAGGGGAGTAGGCAAGTGGGCAAAATGCAGGCGAGGAAAACGGGCTAAATGCATGGTGTCGCTCCTTTACAGGGGATCTGTCGTTGTCGTCCTCTGACAATAAGAAGATCACCCCGGCACCTACCAATGCTATATCCTCATGAACCGGTTACTTTTCGGCATACGCCACGGCTAATAGGCTTTCCAAGGTATTTTATGGAACTGAAGTGGCTTGATGATTTTGTTGCTCTGGCCGAAAACGGAAGCTTTTCCAAAGCAGCTGAAGCGCGTTATGTAACGCAGCCAGCGTTTAGCCGGCGCATTCGTTCACTGGAGAATTGGTTAGGCGTGAGCTTGGTCGACCGCAGCCAACACCCCATGGCCTTGACTCAACTCGGCGTAGAGTTTGTCGATGAAGCCAAACACCTGATCAGCAAAATCTACGGTAATCGCAACCAGTTACGTCTTCATAGCAAACAGCGTGAAAGCCTGCAGTTTTTCGCTCAGCACACCCTGGCCGCATCGTTTTTTCCGACATGGATTCAGAACGTAGGTGCACTGGTAGGCGACAATTTGGTTCGCGTACAAGCTGATAATCTGCACGATGCCGTGGAAGGTTTCCTTTCCGGAAGGGGGGACTTTCTCTTGTGCTTTGCCTCCCCCGTCACCTTCGCCAAACTTGAACGGGACGATATCGATTGCATTCAAATCGGCACCGACAGACTGGTTCTGGTCTCTGCCTTAGATGAATTAAGGCATCCCGTGCATACATTACAGTGCGACCGTCCGCTAAAACTCCTGACCTATCCAGATGACTCTTTTCTTGGCCAGCTGATAAACCGTGAATGCCTACCCCGGATTCCGACAGGCTTGAGTTTTCACCCGGTATTTGAAAGCGCGCTGGCCGAAGGACTTAAAGCGCTGGCCATGAAGGGGCTTGGTGTGGCCTGGCTACCAGCCAGCTTGGTTCAGCACGAGCTTGAGAATGGACAGTTGGTCGTGCTTCCTGCCCCAGTGGCAACGGTAGATCTGAAGATACTGCTATACCGGTTACATCCCCCCCGAACACCAGAGGCAGACAGCTTCTGGAAATATGTCCTCGAACTATACAACCCAGGCTATTCATAAAGATGGTTACCGAGATGCACGCTCTTTTCTCTTCCATCCGCTGCGCTCCCCTCAGCTAAACTTGGGCGCGAGCGAAGTCTGATCCCCAGGAAAATTCGGTGCTAGAGTCGTCGCCCATAAAAAAATGACCCGTACTGACCGCTCACTGATTGGATGGATACTGTACGCCAGCGTACTGTTCTGTTGGCAGCAGCGACAAAGGTCCCGGTGTTGATGTCGGCGGGGCGGATAAGCAGGCGCCGCAACTGGCATCAGAACTTACCTGCCCTATGTGCTCCTCTTAATGCTGTGGCCGTGACCATCACTACCGCAGCATGGGCGCTGGACCATGTGCCTGGCACCACGCTAACCACCGTCGTCTTACCGTGTAGTGCAACCGCCACCGCGCTATGTGTGGCCTGCTTTAAACCCCCGCGCATCTCCTCGCACTTCCACTGCTGTGAATCTTTCGGCCTGATTTTGCTTGCCTGCGCATCTGCGCAGGAGTATCGCCTGACTGCGCATACGCAACCTGACCGAGAAGATATCAACGACAAGCAGGCGTACGGCTCGATGTATTACCAAGGTACGTCCTGAACGTTTGAAGTCGCATCAAACCATTGCAGAGACAGCGCGGTTGGGCCGCGCACGGGGCTGATTCGCAGCCTGAACAGCCGAGTTGATCGCTGTTATCAGTGTGCTTGGGGGATTAAAGATCCGCCGCCTCCGTAGTGAACGAGCCCGCTAAGACGCCGCAAACACAACCTCCATTTACTCACCGGGCCGGCCAAGGTTCAACAGCATCACCCCGGCATTGCCGCACTGGATCACTAACGCGGTCGGCCTTCAAGTCGAGGTTGTTGCCAAAAGCCCCGGCAATGAATCCCAGATCAAGCTGACGCCCGCTAGCGCCATCAGCACGAAGACCAGCCAACGCACCGTACGTGGCGACAACTTCGGCGGATAACGACGGACCAGCCAACTGACCAGCAACACCAATGGCAATGCTTCGGCACTCAACAACAACGTGGACTGTTGCATCTGCCCTTGCGCTACAACCATGCCAAGGCGTGCCGCTGCGTTGGCAGAAAATACCGTGATCAGGGTATTGCGGATGATTTCGTAGCCCAGTGGCTGGCGATACAGGTGATAAACAATCGGTGGCCCGCCGCTGGAAAACAAGCCATTGAGCAGGCCGCACAGGCCACCGGCCAGCCAGAACGAAGGCTGCCGGGACAGTTGCGCTTTGGGCTTGTTTTGAACCACCAGCATGAGGCTGGCCGCGACGATCAGTACGCCGAGCAGAAGGCGCAGCCAGGTTAGCTGACTACTATTCAACGCACCGAGCCCCCACACCCCTAGGCTGACGCCAAGCAGACTGCTGATCAACACGGGCATCAGCACCGCGCGGTCCAACTGCGGTTTCGGCCCACCCAGCGTACCCGTGGCGTTACCCAGAGTGAGGATACTGATCACCACCGCTACCTCCGTTAGCGGCACCATTTGCAGGAACGCGACCAATCCCAACAGGATCAAGCCGAAGGCAAAGCCGGTAAGGCTCTGGGCTACGGTCGCCAGGGCCACACAACACAGAAAGATCAGATGAACTTGCAGACTCATACCGCCTCCATTGCTGGTTAAACCAGCCTGCCGGCACACAGTCACCGTGTCGGCGGCAACTTGGTGATCAGGCGGGGGCGATTAGTCACCCATGACGCTGGCTCATCCCAGCCATTTAACCGCAATCAGGATCAAAGTCGCGAGAAACACTGTTTCACTGACTAACAGGGTCGCCAGACGCCAGCCGACTTCCAACAACGCCTTCAGTGAAGTTTTCAGGTTCTGTCCCACTAACCCGGATGTTTCATAAAAACGGCCGTTTGCTCGAACCTTGAGCCTGCGGCCGTTTTTGCTCGCGCGCTTGGAGGCCAGAACGGGGGTGGCCAGGCTGGCGTTGATGCTCTGCACATAAAAACAAGACCGCGGCTCGCATTAGTGGAGCGGCGCGCCGTGAATCGCTGAGGCCAGGTGTATCGGTGCCTCCAGCCGTGGCCAGATCAAATCATTTCGGTTGGTGAAACGGCGTTTCGCGTCAGCTGCGCAGCGGTGGCGGATGAACGAGGTAGAGCAGTTCGCTGACGCGGTGCAGCAAACCTTTGACCGGGCAGGCGCTCGGCAGGTGCAACTTGATCCGGTCCTTGTATTGCACGACCCGCACGGCCAGTTTGAACAGCTTCAGGATGATCGACATCGGCTGCGTCCGGGCCAGTTCGGTATGGTACAGCGTGTTCTCGCGCAGGCTGTGGATCAGGCTGTAGGCGGCGCAGGCATAGAACAGGCGCAGGTGGTTGGCCAGGAAAGTGTGATCGGAGGTGCGGTCACTGGCCAGGTCATTCTTCACCGCCTTGACCTGAACCCAAAGCCACATGCCGAAGCCCAGTACAACTTGGAGCTCTGCTACGCCACCAGCAGAGGGTGTTTCGAAGTCACTCGAGGTGGCGGCAGAGCAGGGGCATACTGTCGCAAAACTCCAATCTGCGCGAAAGACGAAGGTGGGGTACACGCTGCCCCCCCCGCGAGCCTGTGTCAGTAGCGGACGCGTATTGCCGGCTTAACGCCCGATTGAGGCCTCAACCGGGCAAATGCACCTATGTCGTCCTGACTTCGTTTAACAGCTCCGGGTGGCGATCAAGCACCTTGAGCAGCTTCACCAGCGCCAATGGCGGCTTGGTCTTGCCATTTTCGTAGCGCGAGAACGCGTTGACGCCACCGCCGAAAATTTCCGCCGCTTCACGCTGATCGAGCGCAAGCTTCTTGCGCACGGTGGTTATAAACCCCGGATCGACAATGGCCGCGTTGACCTGCTTCGAGAAAGCACGCATTTCGCGCATGACGCGGTCCGACTCCACTGGGCCCAAGACAGACTCGGCACAGGCGGGACAAAAGTCCCCCGTCACCGCAGCAATGACGGTGGTTTCGCCCTTGTAGGTGTAGGGCAGGTCGCGGGTGTCATGAATCAGTTCAGCCGCGCCGCAAACAGGACATTTCATATTATAGCTCCTTAAAAGACACGATCAGCACGTCATCAATGACCGTCAGCTTCAGATACACGTCACCCGCCTGCGTGTTTGGACGGTAAACGTCTTGCCACACCGTGTGATCGGCGTGAGTGGGCATGCTCTTGTAGAAATCCGCCGGCGTAAGCGCCGTCACCACGGCCAGCATCTGGGAAAACTCAAGCACCAACTCATTCGCGCCAACTCGCGCAGCTTGTGTGGTGCGTACCTTTCCCACTTCGATCAAGGCTTTGACGGCGGATAGCTTGCAGTGGGGTGTTCTTTTTTCCATGAATGGAAATTAACCTAATAGGTTATATATGGCAAGTTGGTTAATTATCTCAGCGTACGATTTTATTCGAACTCTGCGGGTTTACCATAAGGAAGGCTCTCCAGGCCATTCAGTGCGAACCGACGCTTTATTTGATACACCGTAGAGCTACTGGCCGAGAGCGTGCGGTAATCTCTTCATCACTGATCCCGGCATCGGCGGCCACAAGATCTGCGCGCGGCATGCTTGCCGCCGCTCAGCATTTTCGCCAGTGGCGCACGTTTAGCTTCATCACGGTCTATCCGGTAGCGTATGTTCATTGTCGAGCCCTCATCCTAGAGCGCAACAATGGATCGCACCATTCAATCGGCACAAACATTCACCCACAAGCAGGGGCAGTATCTGTCGTTCATTCACGCCTATAACCTGGTCAACGGTTACGCACCAGCTCAGGCCGATATGCAACGCTTTTTCAAAGTCACCCCACCGTCGGTTCACCAGATGCTTCTGACCCTCGAAAAGGCTGGGCTGATTTCACGCCAGCCTGGGTGCGCCCGCAGCGTATCGGTTCTGGTCGAGTACGACGTGCTGCCCCGGCTTGAGTCAGTTGAAGATCAAACAGTCAAATCCTCTGTGATGAGGTACTAGCCCGGATGTTTCATAAACACGGCCATTTGCTCGAACCTTGAGCAAGCGGCCGTGCTTATGAAACATCCGGGCTAGACTTCTCTGACTGCCCAGACAACGAGAGGCTGACCCACTGGTTTGCGCTGAAGCCTGGACAGTTGACTGCCCCATCGATACGGATCCTGCCTATGCTCCAATCAGGATCCCATCCCGTACCGGGCGACTCGCCTATTAGGGAGAAAAACGTGAACGACAACTTTGACCCGCAACGCCGCCAGGTGCTGCTAGGCAGCGCTGTCGCGCTCGCCTCGGCCAGCCTGCTCAGCCTTAGCCCGGTTAGTCTTGCAGCCGAGATGCCGCTGCCAGACTACGTCAATTGGAAAAGCCCCGAGGCGCTGATCGTGCACAGCGCCAACACCGTGGAAACCCGGCGTGACGCCGTCGGCACCAGCATAGTAACGTCCAACGAACAGCTGTTTATCCGCAACAACCTGCCGCCACCCTCGGCGTCCATTGTCGCCGATCGCGATGCCTGGACGGTCGCCGTCCAGGGCGTGAAGAAGCCGCGCAGCATAACCCTCGGCGAACTCAAAACCCTGGGTGTCACCACCGTCGCCAGCGTGCTGCAGTGCTCGGGTAACGGTCGGGCATTCTTCGACCACGAAGCCAGTGGCACCCAGTGGGAAACCGGTGCCGCCGGCTGTGTTTTCTGGAGCGGCGTGCCGCTGAAAACCGTGGTTGAGGCCATGGGCGGAAGCCTTGACGGCCTGTCCTATATCACCAGCACCGGCGGCGAAGAACTACCGGCCGGCCTCGATCCGAAGAGCCTGATGGTCGAGCGTTCGGTGCCCCTGCGTGCCCTGGATCAGGCCGTCCTCGCCTGGGAGCTGAACGGCGAGCCCCTGCCCTTGGCCCATGGTGGTCCGTTGCGCCTGGTAATACCGGGTTACTACGGGGTGAACAACGTAAAATACATCAAACAGGTGGCCTTCACCGCGGAACAGACCAACGCCACTATCCAGGCCTCGGGCTACCGCATCCGTCCGGTTGGTCAGTCAGGCGCACCGGATCAACCGTCAATGTGGGAGATGAACGTCAAGTCCTGGATCACCCAGCCGCTCAAGCAGGCCAAGGCCGGGCGGGTGCGCATTCAGGGCGTGGCTTTCGGCGGTGCCCAGGAAGTGAAGGACGTCGAGGTATCCCTCGATGACGGCAAGAACTGGCAGGCCGCCGCCTTCGTCGGCCCGAGCCTGGGTCCATACGCTTGGCGTCCCTTTGTTCTATTCGCCGAGCTCAAGCCCGGTAACTACAGCCTGATGAGTCGAGCAACCGACGTCGAGGGCAACGCCCAACCCCAGGAGGGGCTGGCAAATGAACGTGGCTACGGCCACAACGGCTGGAGGGATCATGGTGTCAGCATTGCAATTGTCTAAGGCCTCGGCACTGGCGCTGAGCCTCGCCCTGAGCGGCCTGCTGGGCACGGCTCAAGCCAGTGTAGCGGCTACCGATGACGCCCAATATCAGTTGGGCCGCAAGGTGTTCGCCGAGCAGGCGCAACCCTCCTGCACGATCTGTCACACCCTGCAGGACGCCGGCTCCAGTGGCGCCATTGGCCCCAACCTCGATGAACTCAAGCCGACCCCGGAACGGGTCATGGCCGCAGTACGCGGTGGCGTCGGGGTGATGCCGGCCTTTGCTGAATTGCTCAGCGTCGAGCAAATAGAGGCCGTAGCCCACTACGTGTCCCAGGTGACCAAGCAATAACGCCACAGCCCGGAACGAAGTAGCAACCAAGGTCATCGAGACGGCCCCGTCTCGATGACCTTTTAACACGGACTGGCGGAATGAAGCCTGCGGCTGATCTGAGTAAAGTGGAATGAATCTACCTGTTGGCGCTGATGCGGCTTTGACCCAGGTTCAAAATCGCATCAACGCCAACAGCTAGCTAAGGTCAATCGAATTTCGTTGATGTTTAATGACTGCGAGCGTATCCAACATTTGTAACTTACGACACAGGAGAATCGCTATCGGCCCGGGCCAGCCCGGGCGATGCAACAGCCGCGATCAGGATCTGTGCCCGGCTCAGGGAATCACCTTGCAGTTGCCCACCGCCCGGGCAAAAAAAAGCCGCCCGTCCCGTGGACAACTGCACCGCTCGCTCTGGCCTTTGTTGGGCCTCGCTCGCTGGGCGATTTTGCGTGCGCTGGCTGTTGCATCGGAATGCCTTCGGCGACCGAGTAGGTGCCCCCCTTGGATCCGCAGGCTGAAAGGGTGCGGGCTTCGCCCATCGGCGTGGACTATTCGCCGGTTTCGGCCACCGCTTCGGACGGGACCTCGACCAGCTCTTTCGAGTCAACGAACTGGACTTTGCATTCGACACATTCAATGCGGCCACTCAGACCAGGCTTGCCCCACAAATTGAGGTGACAGCTCGGGCAGGTGTACTTGCGTTTGTTCTTCGGATCTTCTTTGCCAGGATCTGGCTGCAGCAATCCCGCTGAGGTCAGCGCGGGAATATCAATCGTCGGATCCTCCGGCATGCCTGGCACCGGCTCGCCACCTGGCCCATAGAGCAATACCGCTGACATAGGCACGCGCTTAGTTACCACGTCGATCCAGGACAGCATGCGGCCCTGCTCGATCAGTTCATTGCAGGCCACATCAAACGGCCCGCCCTCGATGATGTAATGCGTCATCTGCTGGCCGTGGCGCTTACCACCCGGTTCGCCGGTATTGGACGGCATCAAGCCGACCGCCTCCATTTTGTGAGCCCATTCGGCATTGTGATAACCGGCCCGCGAACGCTTGCCGTAGTGGGCCTGCCATTGGTGGACTTGCTCATGTACCGCAGTAACCAGATAATCTCGTTTGAGTTGACCGGGGGGTATTTCTCAAGGCAAAGAAATACTGTGGTTTAGACAGCTATCTCAGCGAAGCAGCAATACAGCTATCGTGGATGTTCGAAGCGTCGGGTAGTCGCGTAAACCCTCCAGTGGGAAACACCCGGGCAAGGTGTGGGGGCCTTGAACATAGCCCGCGTTATTCGTAGCGCGCCGCTTAGCCTTTTTCATCATTCGTTTCCATTCGCAGCACTTACCATAAATCTGAGTCGTAACAATCCGTGAAGCCTTTTGCGAAGCTTCTTGCTGTGCGGCCGTCTCGACCCAGTCATCACACATGATGACGGTTGGGTATTGGTGAGCAGCGCGTGGCCATTCAATGCCCCGCGAGCCCCTGTAACACCCCATCAGGGTCACAGACGCGCAGTTGCGACGCAGGCTTGGCAGAGCTGCGGTAGATCACCAGATTGGTCCCAACCGGACGCGCCTGCGAGGGGAACAGAATGCCGTCCAGCCCAGCAGCCACCACATCATCGGCCATGTACAAGGTCGGCGGCTCCGAGGCCTTGTCGAACCATTCCGCACGCCAGTCCACGGTAAAATCAGCCCACAACGACGGCCAGCGCTCGCAGTCGAAACCCGCGCTCAAATCGGCCACCTGCAGGCCGTTGACAAAGAACGTGCAGATCGTGCCTGGCCGCAGCCAGGGGTTGTCCTGTTTGTACTCTGCCAGCGCCGTCGCATCATCCAACGACAGGTACAACGCCTCCTGATCAGGGCGGTTGAAGCGACCACCCTGGCGCGCCGCCCCCATGCCGGATAACGGCATGCTGGCGTAGGCAGGGGAAATGACCCGGTAACAGGCTCATCCCCTCCCTTACCGAAGATGGTTGAAATCATCCCGCGGCACCGCCCACGAGAGACTCCAGATAGGCGATAAGCGCATCGGCACGCCCTTCCTGGATCAGGGCATCGGCAGTCTTGTAACTGAAGGCCCGCAACGGCTCATTGCGCAGCAGAAAGACAGCCCGCTCGGAGTCGCCTGTCATCTCGGTGGCCACGGCCAGCACTCTTAACATGTCCTGCAGGTACTTTTGCAACTGAGGTGCCTGAGGCCGCGCGGTAGGGGTATTGCGATGCACATGCGCGCGCTCGGCCAACTCCTGTACCCGAAAGCCGAAGAAATCACTGACCTTGGACGGGGATAGATACGGGGTGTTGGGCTCGCGGAACCGCTCAACGATGGGTTCTTGCAGCACGGTATTCATGAGTTGTCTCCTAACGCAGGGGTTACGCACTAATTATGCACTGAAAGTGCTTTCTTTCGTAATTGAGCCACCGTACAAAGAAGGCGCCGCCCAGCCGGGTTAGCGTTTCCCATAGGCGTCTACGGGCTTTGGGCCCTTACCGGTTTGTACCTGTGCCCATGCAGGTTGCAGCGAATCTGGCATCGCAACCTTGTAAGCAATTGCGTACAACAGCTTAGGCAATTGCCTACTCCCTAAGTGCTGGATGGCCAGTTAATATCGCTGACGTGTTATGGATCGATACGGGCTGACAAGGTTGTAAGCTAGGAAAATCGCAGTAGAGCGATACATCATGACGATGACCCAATGAACCGGAATCAGTAAAAACGGCGGTTTCCATCCCGCCGTTTTTTTTGTCTGAATTACTCTGGCATTGTCCAGGACCGCAGCTTGTAGCCTTCTGGGCACAATTCAGCGCGCATCTCCACCAATAGGCTTTTTCAACTGCCCGGGTCGGAATACGCACTTCTTGGAATCTGTTTTCGGCCAATACGGAGCGTTGCTACAGTCCATGACAGTCAAACTCAGTTCGCCATTACTGTCTTGAGGAGCCCAGCTAACGCATTGAAAAGGTTTAAATGCGCGGCCGACAATCAAAGTGCTTCATTGATGCGCAGCGGGTTGCTCATGGGTTGTTGACGCCGATGCCGAATTGACCTGCCAACGCAAGACTGACCCACGGCCCCATCGGCAACAAATCTGGGGAGCAAAATGGCACTGCTAAGTGAAATCTAAGTCCCAATGCCTCTGCGACCCTTTCCGGACGTCAGACACCGAGCGACTTATTATGCTCGCCGGGATCAGTCGCGCGTCTGCTGATCGATAAGCTAACCGCACCTGTCAACGCGCCAGGAACAACCATACGCCCACCAGCACTGCCAGAAATACCGTATTGGCAATCATCAGTACCATCGGGCGCCACCCCATTTCCGCCAGTTCCTTGAATGAAGCTTTCATACCCAGCCCCACCATGGCAACTACCAGACACCAGCGCGAGAGTTCGATCATGGCATTGCTGATCGATGACGGCAGGTATCCGCTGCTATTAAGCAGTACAACAATGACGAAGGCGACCAGAAAGCCGGGCAAGGGAAAACCGGACTTGCCGCCCTTGCTACCGGCGTCCGAATTCCGACGTGCAACGATGACTGAGATCATCACCACTACCGGAACCAGCATTGCCACCCGCAGCAGCTTCGTAAAGGTAGCAACGTCCCCTACGTTGTCTGAGACCATGTAGCCTGCACCGACAACCTGCGCGACGTCATGAATAGTCGCACCCAGAAAAATACCAATTTCCGTATCACTGAAACCAAAATAGCTGACGATCAGGGGATAAAGAATCATCGCCGTGGTGCTCAGAGCCGTTACCGAGATCACCGTGAAAATGAGGTTTTTTTCCGCGTCTTTGCTCTGGGGCAACACTGAGGCCACAGCCAAGGCTGCGGACGCACCGCAAATGCCAACAGAGGCGCCCGCCAGCACGCTCTGTGAACGGCCAAGCTTCAACCACTTACCGCACAGGATACCGAAACCAATGGTCGCTGGTACGGCCACCAGCACAATGGCTATGGGCGTAATACCAAGCCCCAGTAACTGCTCAATGGTAATTCGGGCGCCAAGCAACCCTATACCAAAGCGCAGTACCGCCTTGGCCGAAAAGACAATGCCCGCGACACAACGGCCTTCCAACGAAAGGTAGTTCAATGCCATGCCCATCAACACGGCATAAAGGATGGTTGGACCACCGTAGTGCTCCGATACGAACGTTGCAGCCATACCGACGACAAGGCACAACACAAAACCCGGCAGCAGCTCCGCCACACGCGTACGCAACCCGGCGAACCGACAGGAAAAAAAGGACTGATCGACTGAGTTCATTCTACTGTCCAGTAGTCTGTGAGAAAGGAACGCCAAGGATAAAGACGCGTTATTCTTAGAATAAAGAAGACAGCAGGCTCAAAATCGAACCTGCTTTAAAAGGAGTAGAGCTGTTTACTTATCGGTGCCGCCGATCGGGCTCCAAGACTCAGGAATGAGAATCTTGTTTTCAATATTTTGCACTAGCGGGCGCATTTTAAGAGCGTATTCAAGCCACTCCTCACTGGCCTGCAGTTCCTGCCGGCGTCTCCATCGGTCATCCATCGACTCGTAGCCCCACATATGTACCACTTGATTCAGCGGCCCAATATCGGTATGGAAATAGCCAATCATATTACCCAGAATACGAACTTGAACATCCTTGCCCAAGGCCTCATACAACTTAAGAAATTCGCCGAGCTTGCCGTTATGAAGAGTATAAATTCGCTCATCAACAAACATTTTTCATCTCCAGAAAAAGGCGGGCTCCATTACTAGTCACATGACAAAACACGCACTGCCATGACTCAACAAAACCCCGCTAAAGAAACACCAGAATGAATGATCCTGTGTTGCAGACCCACGACCTGAAACCTATGACTAACTAATCGAGAGTAAGTTACCGTAAATAAATCATGCAGAAGCGTTCTTACATCATCGATTAACCCAGCGCATTAATAGCTCGATGAGTACTTCATTACTTCATGGTTGGCATGGAAAACTGCGACTGGCTGCTACTGGCCTGCCAGCGGGAAGTAATCGTCTTCAGCTTGGTAAAGAAACGTATCCCTTCCATGCCGTGCATATGGTGATCACCGAACAGTGAACCCTTCCAGCCACCGAAACTATGGAATGCCATCGGTACAGGGATTGGGACATTGATACCCACCATGCCCGCCTGAACCCTAGCGGCAAATTCGCGAGCAGCATGGCCTTCCTGAGTAAATATGGCGGTGCCATTGCCGTACTCGTGGCTGTTGATCAATTCCAGCGCCTGCTCAAAGTCATCAACACGGACAACAGCCAGTACAGGACCGAATATTTCCTGCTGATAAATGCGCATGTCAGGCGTTACGTTGTCGAATAGACAGCCGCCCATAAAGTAGCCTTCGCCATGCTCGGGGTTCTGTAACTGACGCCCGTCCACAACCAGGTCTGCGCCTTCCTTAATGCCGCTGTCGACAAAGCTCAACACAGTGTCCAGGTGCTCGCGCGTCACCAGCGGGCCCATCTCGGCGTCCGGGTGAGTACCGGGCAGCACTCTCAGGTCTTTGAGTCGGTCTTTCAGTGCAGCCACCAGCGGATCAGCAATATCGCCTACGGCAACCGCGACTGAGATGGCCATGCAACGCTCACCTGCAGAGCCATAGGCAGCCCCCATAAGCGCATTCACGGTGCTGTCCAGGTCGGCATCCGGCATGATAATGGCATGGTTTTTGGCACCGCCCAGGGCCTGTACTCGCTTGCCATGCTCGATACCGACTTTCTGTACATAGCGTGCAATCGGTGTGGAGCCGACAAAGCTGACAGCGCTGATACCCGGGTGTTGCAGCAGGGTGTCCACCGCCTCCTTGTCGCCATTGACCACATTGAACACACCCGCCGGCAAGCCCGCCTCTGAGAAGAGTTCCGCAAGGCGCAGCGTGCTGCTCGGGTCTTTCTCCGAGGGCTTCATAATAAAGGTGTTACCACAGGCGATCGCAATTGGGAACATCCACAGCGGTACCATCACTGGGAAGTTGAATGGCGAAATACCAGCACACACACCCACGGGCTGACGCACAGACCAGCTATCGACGCGGGTACCTACGTTTTCGTTAAACTCACCCTTGAGCAGATGCGGAATTCCACAGGCGAACTCAACCACTTCAATACCACGGGTGACTTCACCTTTGGCGTCATCCAGCACTTTGCCGTGTTCCTGAGAGATCAGCAGCGCCAGCTCATCGATGTTCTCGTTCAGCAGCTGCAGAAACTTCATCATTACCCGGGCCCGGCGTACCGGCGGCGTGGCCGCCCAAGCCGGTAACGCATCGGTCGCAGCCTGAACTGCCTCTTCTACTTCCTTTACGGTCGCCAGGTTCAGCTGCGCACTCTGGAACCCCGTCGCCGGATTAAATACTGCACGATTGCGCTCACCGCGACCAGTTACTACTTTGCCATTAACATAGTGCCCTAACTGATTCATTAGTTATTATCCTTTTGAGTTGGCATCACATTTACGAATTTTATGGGTTGAGTGTCTGGCTCACCGATAACTTCATCGCCACGATTAGTAGTTTCACCGTAACGCTTGAGAGCAGGAGGCTTAAGGCCTTCATAGAGCTTTTCGAGCCTGACATTAACCGCACGTTCGTGCTTTACAAAAAGGCTGTTGCCTTCACGGTCGTTATCCACGATAAAGGGACCGATTTCATCAACTTCAAAAATCCACATCGCCTGTGCAATACCATTTTCTTCCAGCCAGTGCACATCTTTAACACGGGTAATACCACGACCGAGCAATGCGCCAGCGCCATAGCCCACGGTTGAGAGATAGCGTGCACCGTTGGGCATAAAGACGTCTCGGTAAGCCTCTTCCGGCATTCCGCCCTTGCCGATAATGATTTTTGCACCCGAGGTTTCGAACCAGCTTTTCATCCATTTTCCGAAGCGAAAACTGGCAGTCGCTGTTACAGCCCCCACATCGTAACCACCTTCTTTATTCAGGCTTGCTGCCGGAGAACAATGGAAGTTGACATTGGAAATTGATCGGATATCAACGGGCAGTTCTTCTCCGCTTTCCAGGACTTTTTTGTAAACGCCTTCCCGGGCGGTATAGATTGTGCCTGTCAGATAGACAATATCGCCCTGCTCCAGGTTATCGACATCTTCTTGGGATACGGGCACCTGCAATTTTACAACTCTCATATTGCTCATCAGATACCCTCCCGCCGATAGAAGTCGGTGAACCATTGCGGGTCATCCCTGAATTCAACCCGGCCATCGCTATAGATACGCGCAGCGGCGCGGCGGGACGAATGACAGAACGAATGAATGCTCATGGGCATGCCGCCGGTATGGGTGTATGCCACTTCAACATGGCAGTCGATGACCAGCGTCTTGCCTTCAAACCCCATGGGGCCCATGCCGATGCTGTTGCCGAGGTCCTTGAGCTCTTGCTCCAGCTTGGCGACATCCGGATCCGGGTTAACATCGCCGACAACGCGCAGGCAGGCGGCCTCCTTGCCGATTCGCATACAGGTGTCTTTGTTGCCACCCAGACCCACGCCGATGATGGCCGGTTGACAGGCCAGGCCACGGCGGCCAAAAGAGGCCATGGTGTCGAGGAAGAAACGCTTGATGCCGTCAATGCCATCACCCGGGAACAGCATGCGGTAGTCGGTACCGAACAGGCCGCCCTTGTGTACCGTGATGATATCGATCCAGTCACCGCCGGGCTCAAACGTATACTCGACCTCAGGGGCATGAATACCCAAGTTGTTGTTGTTGTCCTTGCGCGTTAATGGATGCACACGGTTCGGACGCAGCGGAATTTCCTGAGTACCGATGACAACCGACTGACGCAAGGCATTTTCCAGCGCCACAAAGCCGCCCTGCACCATGGCCTCATTCCCTGCCTTGACATAAAACCGCGGCAGGCCAGTATCTGCACACATCGGACGCCGGTCCTTTTCGGCAACGTCGTAGTTGTCCAGCATGGTCTTGATAACAAAGCAGGAGAGGTTTTCGGTCTCCCTGCTCGCGGCCTGCTGCAGGGCACGCTTGTAGTCAGGCGGAATATCAATGGCCGCCCGGGACATCAGCTCCGTTGCCGTTTCCAGCACCAGTTGCTGCGGTATGGGATTAAAACTCATGATGCGACTCCAATTTTATTGTCGTTTTCTTCTGGTATCAGCGTCTGGCCAGGTTTAACGCGGGTGAATTCAACCGGTATTTCCGTCACGGTAATAGCGTCACCGTCCTGCCGAACCCGCACATAGGTTGATGTGTCCAGGTCACCCTTTTCGGGGAAATCATCACGAAAGTGAGCGCCCCTTGAGTTCTTGCGCAGCTGAGCCGACTTGATAATCGAGAGGCTGACGCTGATCTGTGAATGCAGGTTCAGCCAGTCATGCCAGGTCTGGTTATAGGCCTTGCCATGATCGGGAATACCCAGACCCATGAGTTCTTCGCGGATGGCTAATACATCGTCATAGGCCCGCACCAGCCCTACTTCGTTGCGAATAATGCCGGCGTCATCCCACATTTTGTCTAACAGGCGATAACGCAGATCGGTCAGATCACCCTGGCTCTGGCGAAACGGCGTATCAATGAATTCCAGCGTTTGCGCGATTCGATTTTGGTCAGGTTCAGCGAACTGTCCCTCCCGTAAGACCCAGTCGGCCATGACATCGCCGGCAATGCCGCCATAGACCGTCGAGTTGGCCACACCGTTACCGCCCAGGCGATTGGCGCCGTGTACACCGCCGGCATCCTCCCCTGCACAGTAGAGCCCGAGCATCGCGGTTTCGCAGTCTACGTTCACCTCAACGCCGCCCATCATGTAGTGTGCCGTTGGCACCACCTCTACCAGGCCGCCTGCGAGATCCGCCCCTACATCCTTGCAACGGCTGACCATGCCCTTGAATTTCTTGCGCACATTGTCGACCCCCAGGTGCGCCATGCTGATATGTACGCCACCACTTTTGGTTGTATTGCCCTTGCGCATTTCGCGATAGATCGAACGGGATACCACATCACGGGTGGCGCGCTCGCCACGCTCATCATAGGAGTGCATGAAGCGCTCTCCCTTGCCGTTGAGCAGGTGGCCGCCCGCGCCGCGCAGGCCCTCCTCCAGCACCGTACCGGTCAAACGCGTGCCTTCGCCGGCCAGCAATCCGGTGGGGTGGAACTGCACCATTTCCATATCGCGCAGATTGAGACCCGCCCGTAGCGCCATGGCCAGACCATCGCAGGATTTTTCGCCGGACGGCGTGTGGTAACGGTACATCGTAGGGCCGCCGCCAGTGCCCAGCATCACGGCCTTGGCCTGAACAAACAGAGGCTTACCGGTGCGGATATTAAGCATCAGAATGCCCGATATCCGGCTGCCATCTTCGGACTGGATAATCTCGATGGCCCGGTGATCCTCAAGCCTGTCGATAGGCCGAGACCACACCTGCTCGGCCAAGCGGTTGATGATTTCGATACCCGTCAGGTCGCCTTTATGAATGGTGCGATCGAACGTCTGGCCCGCAAATGCCTTGCCATGCAAGGAGCCGTCGTCAACACGGTCAAAGAAGCATCCAATCTCGTTTTCCAGCTCAAGCACTCGCTTGGGCGCGGTTTCTACCAGTTTCCAGGCCAGTTCCTGATTGGGAATCCAGTAGCCGCCATGGATGGTATCCATAAAGTGACGTTCGACAGAGTCACCATCATTCAAGGCAACGTTGTATCCCCCCTGCACCATTCGGGTACAGCCACACTTTCCCAGCAACCCTTTAACGGCCACGGTAATCTTGAGGTCCGGATTGCTTTTATGGGCATGAAGCGCTGCGAATAAACCGGCGCCACCAGAGCCGAGAATCAGAATATCGGTTTGTTTAGTTTCAATAGTCATACCGTCTCCCATGCATCCTCAAAGGACACAATAAGCTGTTTAAAATGCCCTAAGAAGAAACAAGCAACCGGTCGCCGCAGCGCCGGTCGCGGCGACGGAAATCAAATACCCCTGCCACTCTTTCCAGGCAAAAAACTCGATAACTAGCAGGCGCACACCGCCTAAAAGGTGAACCGCGAGCAAACCCACTAAACCGGCTTCGGCAAACTTGATCAGCGGGGCATCAGCCCAATAGAGGAAACCGTCCAGCACATGGCTTCCCTGGAGAACTAGACTTAACACCAGAAAGTGAAACGGTAGGAAAAGCGCAAGGGCAACGCCCGACCAACGCTGGACAAACGAGGCCCAGTATTCTTTTTTATCGCGGTTGGTTTTCACAACACCAGCCCTCCTATTGCAGAGATACCTGTCACGCAGAGCATCAGGAAGAACACAGTCAGAACGCGGTTTACAATCGCTCCTCTCCACCCCAATACTTCAAATGCGACAGTACGCAGTCCAATGGAAGAGTGAACAGCAGCTGCAATCGTGAATACCGAGTAGAAAACTCCCATGACATAATTTTCGCTGGTGCGCTGCAAAATTTCAGCCGAAGACAACCCACCCTGAATCGCGATAATCATCCCAACGATATGTATCACCACAAACAATCCCAGTAACATGGCGCTAACACGATGCAAGAGCCACAACTTGAACTCGATTCGAGTGCTCATATGTCCCCCTTCAGCGTTGCAAAGGCTACCGCCCTTTTAAGGCCGGCAATGGAACGTGTAGGATTCAGTTCCAATGGGCAGCGGGCCATACACTGGGAGTTGGTATGGCAGTTCTGACAGCCGCCATCACCGCTCACTGCTTTCAGGCGCTCTGGGTTCGCGAAGTCTTTGGCATCATTGATCAGTGACCAGGCACGTTGGAGTGCCGCAGGGCCCAGGTAGGCGGGGTTAGACGCCACCACATCACAGGCGGCGTAGCAGATGCCACAATTAATACATTCGATGGCCTCGTCGACTTTCGCGCGCTGCTTGTCTTGCGGCTTGATTGGCGCGAACTCCTGCACCGCCGATTCTGCCGGCTCAAATCGGCCTTTGGCTTGCTGCCACTTGTCAAAGAATGGTTCCATATCAACCACCAAATCTTTGACAACCGGCAAGTTAGCCAGCGGCTCAAGCCTCAATGCATCATTCTCTACGACGTTGCGTACCAAGGTGCGGCAGGTCCAGCGAGGCTTGCCGTTAACCTGCATTGCACAGGAACCACACATACCGACCCTGCAGGCAAATCGATACGACAGGGAACTATCAACCGATCGCTGAATATGGGTCAAAAGATCAAGAATTGTTTGCTCCTCAACAAAAGGAACCTGGAACTCTTCAAAACCACCTTCCTCTTTTCCTCGCCAGACTGATACGGTTATTTTTTTGTGATTATGTTCCATATTTTTTGCGCCTCACCGGAAGTACATGACTGCAGAATTACTGGCTACCGTTTCATACAGTCGATCTTATAACCGCAGATCTACTTATGCCATCCATATAAATTTAATAACAGCTTAAGGATTTATTAATATGATGGTCGAGCAACGCCGTCCCTTTCCTGCTGAACTCATTTGCGAGGCTGCCGATCGCGTGCTCAAGCAATACAGTTACATAGAAGCCAGCCGTTCACTCGGCATTGGCAAGTCGGCACTCCGCCGCTGGGCCAGCCAGGCTCAGCAGGAGCGCGAAGGTCTCACTCCGCAGAGCAAAGCACTGACACCGGAACAGCAAAAATCCAGGAGCTGGAAGCCCGGATCATCAGCCTCGGACGGGAGAGATCGATACTAAAAGGCTACCGCGCTCTGATGTCGGAAGATCACGAAAATACGTGCTGATCATTCAGCTTAGCGTCCATGATCCGGTTGATTGACAGTGCAATGTGATTGAAATCAACCGCTCAAGCTACTACGCCCACCGCCTCAGGTGCCGGACTCCTGATGTCGAACGGCTTCAGTTGTGCAGCCGGGTGAGTGAGCTGTTCTCGCAAAGCGCAGTGCTGCAGGTAGCCGCACATCCTGTTGATGATGGGTAAAGACGGTAAATGAGCAACTGGGTCGGTTCAAGGTGCGCAGCTTGATGCGTGCGCTTGAACTCATAAACAAGCAGCCGGGGTCGCTTGCCTACAAACAAGCGTAAGCGATCCATGAACACCGTCTTCCAATAAATGGGGTTGATGCTTACTGTGGCGTCGCTGGTGTGCAGTTCCACAGCAGCAGCGCTTCGTAGCCCTCGACGCTGTTGACCTGAGGCAGGCACTCGAGGATGTGGTGCACGTAGGCGTAGGTCTCTTGGCCGTTGGCCTTGGCGGTTTCCACCAAGCTGTAGAGTTGGGCACTGGCGGTCGCGTCTTTGGGCGTGTCGCTGACTCGACTCACAGGATCGGAACGCGTCGCCGCCATCCAGAACCTGCTGGCCATCGCCAAACTGAACGGATATTGAGCCATCCGCCTGGCTCAAGGACACGTTGGAAAAGCTTCCCGCCTGGCCAACAACGAATCGATGAGCTATTGCCCCTCAGCGCCGAAACCTGAGTAAAGGTGCCGGCCGGACGTACGATCAACTGCGCGGCTGCGCTCGGGCTCCACAGGGCGGAACCATAAAAGCACCCTGCGAAAGGCTAGCCTTCGCAGGGTGTGGGAATGACGATCTCATCAGGCAAGCCCGTAGCGCGACCCAGGCTTGCCTGAGCTACTCCGCCAAACAGGATGCAACTACCTGACAGCCCCGTCAGCAACGAGGCAACTGTCAGAGCAGCGGCAGGGTGTAGCTGGCGATCAGACGGTTTTCGTCGATATCGTTGGTGAAGTTCGAACGCACCATGGCATTGCGCCAGCGCACGCTGAAGTTCTTCAGGGTGCCTTCCTGGAACACGTACATCAACTCGGTGTCGCGCTCCCACTCCTTGCCGTCGCCGGCAGCGTCCAGATCGACGTTATCACCGCTCAGGTAGCGGGTCATGAAGGTCAGCCCAGGGATACCGATGCCAGCGAAGTTGTAGTCGTAACGCACCTGCCAGGACGTCTCGTCCTTGTTGGCGAAATCGCTGATCTGCACATAGTTGACGAGGAACGGGTCGGTGCCGTTGAGATAGGCGAAGCCGGTGTCGCCGCTCATATTCTGGTAGCCGATGCCGAATTTGTGCACGCCCAGGCCATAGGTGAGCATCGCGCCCAGCGCCTTGTTGTCGACGTTGCTGTGGCCGTCCCCGGTGGAATGCGCATAGCGCAAATCAGTCTTCAGGCTCTGCCCTTCGCCCAGCGGCAGCACATGCACCAGGTTGAAGGAGTTCTGCGTATACAGATCCTCCAGGTTGGAGTGGTAGTAGGCCGTGCTCAGCTCCTTGTTGAGCTGGTAGGTGCCGCCGAGGAACCGGAAGGAATCGGTCAGGATACCATCGGTGAAGGTGAAGTCGCGCCGGCTACCGGCGGTCATAGACAGGTCTTCGAAATCGCCAGAATTGCGGTTGTTGACCTCGCGCACATAGCCGCCATCGAGGGTCAGGCCGTCGATTTCCTGGGAAAGCAGTTGGCCGCCCTTGAATACCTGCGGTGTCAGGCGGCTGTCGCTGGAGGAAATGGCCATGTTCTTGAACTGCATGCTGCCGACGCGTAGGGTGGTCTTGGACAGCTTGGCCTTGGCGGCCACCGCCAGGTCGGAGGAGTAATCCTGGGAGCCGCCCGAGCGGTCGGGCACCAGCAGACCACTGCCGGCGGTGCCCCCTCCTGAGTCCAGCTTGAAGCCGAGCATGCCGATGGCATCGATGCCGAAGCCCGCCGTACCCTCGGTATAGCCGGAGTTCATGCGCAGAATGAAACCTTGCGCCCATTCTTCCTGTTTGGCCTGGCTGGCGGCGGCCTGACGGAAATCACGATTGAAATAGAAGTTGCGCGCTTCGATGCTGGCCTTGCTGTCCTTGATGAATTCGGCGTTGGCGACTTGGCTCAGGGACATGCCCAGAGTGACGGCGACTACGGCCAGCGCCAGGGAGGTCTTTCTCATTATGATTTTCTCCAGTATTTTTATGGGTGGCTCATCGACACGGGCGCACACTTAGACCACGAAGAGGCAGGCACGCGCCGAATTCGTGGGCTCACTCTTGCCCGGTTCGGCGTCCGGATAGGCCGGCGGCATGCGAGGTGAACCGAAAATCTGGGGTACATGGCAACTTGATCGAAGCACCGGGACACCCTGGCGAACAGCAGGAAGATAGTCTTGCTCAGCACAATTTCCGCATCTTCGAACCAGTACTCATCGCTGAGCAGTAATCGGGGTATCGCAAGCTCGGATCGGTATCGGGGCGGAGATTCAACGGCTTACTTTTATAAAAAATCACTTCGCGCGAAACGGGAGAAGTTCCAAAAGCCATTTCACTAAAATAGCAAAGGGCGAGCAGCCAAAAAGACTCCAAACAGCAACAGGAAGATCCAAATGATCTTTTGAAACATATCGGCATCAAGCCGATGGGTCAGCAGATGACCAAGTATCGTAGATAGAAATGCCAACGGCAAGAAAAGTAAATAGAGGCCAATCAAACGAGGTGTAATCAAGCCAGAAGACAAATAACTTATAGGAATTACAACGCCACTTAGAATATAGAACCCGCTAATGGTACCTTTGAACTGATCCTGACTCCAACCTCTGAGTCCACCATAAATACTGAAAACGACACCACGGAGGGCGTAAGCAGACCCAAGCATGCCTGCAAGACCTCCGAACAGATAACTCCAGCCATCTGACTTTAACTGTAATTGCGATTTAGGCCCTAAACGCCACAAAGCCATGGCAACGAGCAAAACGCCAAGTAAGCTCTTGACCACAACTTCATTGCCTAAACTCAACAGCATGACACCAAGAGGGATACCAACTAAGGCTGCGACGGATGTACGTTTTAGCGAACTAAGCTGCAGTGATCGCCGCCCCTGCCAAAGCGCATTAACCGAAATAGTTGTGGAGAGACAAATAATCAAAGGCACAGCTTCACGTATATCAATGAACATTGCCAGCAGAGGAACCGCCAGCAAACCATCACCAAAGCCGATCGCCGCGCGCAGCAATAATGAAAAAAAAAGTATCAAACCGATGCAACTTAGGTTATCCGACGCCATTGCCAGGCTAAGTGATGACGAGATGTATTCCATTTATTTAGCCTATTAATAGCAAACTAAAGCGTACGCCATAATCCTGAAAATGGGACACTCCTAGATCAGTGCCCCATTCCCAAGACTCCCTAGCCTTATTTCACTGTTTCACTGTTTCACTGTTGGCATTAATGGCCGTGGGCTTGGCAGCAAGGCTATTCTTGATCAGGAAGAACAGCGTAAGCGCGGTGAGCGTCCAGAACACCCAAGTAATCACACTACGAAACAGTATTGAAAAATCGCCATTGGACATCAACATCGACTGCCGAAAGTTGTCCTCAAGCAAAGGGCCCAATATAAAAGCGATCAGAAAAGGAGCAGCAGGCACGTCCAGCCGCATCATGAGGTAGCCGAGCAAGCCTAAGACAAACATGACCAAAATATCAAACATTGAATTGTTAACAGCATATGTCCCAAAAACGCAAAGCACCAATACCGCTGGCATGAGTATCGATTTAGGAATATCTGCAACAAATCCAAAGATACGTATGGAGAAGCCGCCAATAAAGAACAGGAAAAAAGAGCTCAAAATCAAGCCCATAAACAACGCATAAACGAGAGTGCCATTGGTCTCAAAAAGCATGGGCCCGGGTTGAATTCCGTGAATCATGAAAGCACCGATAATGATGGCGGTGATCACATCCCCAGGAATACCCAATGCTAGCAATGGAATCAGGGTAGAGCCACAAACCCCATTGTTACCTGATTCAGCTGCGGCAACGCCCTCAAGCTCGCCTTTACCAAAATTATCTTTATTGGGGGATTTCCGTTTCGCCTCACTGTACGAAAGAAATGCAGCAGGTGCGGCACCTATGCCCGGAATGGCTCCGAGTATGGCACCGATGATGCCGCCCCGAAAAATCGTTCGAAAGCAACGTTTATACTCTTGAAGAGTAATGCTATTACAACCCAGCTCCCGAACCTTTCCATGGGCGTCGGATGGGTTCATGGCAAAGGCGATAATTTCCGGCAGCGCGAACAATCCGATCAGGACAGCGATGAAATTGAACCCGCCCATCAGGTTTACATTGCCCATGATAAATCGATCTGTGCCGTAAACCAGATCCAAACCGACAGTAGCAAGCAGTAACCCCAAGGCAGCAGAGACCATACCTTTCATCAACCGGTCACCGGATATTCCAGCGATAATCATCAGCGAGAACACCATCAGTGTGAAAAACTCCGGTGGCCCGAAGCTCATTGCAAAGGAAGCTAGCCAACCAGCAAATAGAATCAGCGCTAGGTTCGATATTATATCCGCCGTACAGGATGCATATAACGCCATGCTCAAAGCTTTACCCGCCTGCCCCTTTTCAGCCAGAGGATATCCATCCAGCACGGTCGCACTGGAAGCCGGCGTACCGGGAGTCTTGATCAGAATCGCCGGTATGGAACCACCAAAAACACCGCCCTTATATACCCCCAGAAGCAACAGAATACCCACTACAGGTTCCAGCGCGAAGGTAAAAGGTAGGGTGAGCGCCACCGCCATAGTGGCAGACATACCTGGAATAGCCCCGCAAATCACACCAATAGCAACGCCAATCGCAAGTGCAAGGATACTGTCAAACTGAGCAACCAGCGAAAAAGCCCCCATCAACGTATCAAGAAAACTCATGGCAACCTCGCAAATTCACTTTGGGGAATGTCGATGCCCGCAACATGATAGAAAAAGGCATATAGTGCTGCGGGCAAAAGAATTCCAACAGCTACTGCCGTAAAGCGATATCCAGTCTTGCAGAATGCTATTGATAGTATTATGTATGCAATGCTGGAACCCCAAACCATTCCAAGATAAGGTAGCAGCAAATAGTAACCAGATAGAAACACAACAAAAACGGACATTCGAAAAGCGGTTTCACATGAAGTCGTTTCGAAAGAGTTAGCGTGAGGCTCAGACCTCCTGTTAAGCATTATATTTAACATCATGCATATACCAAGAATCAGCAATACCCATGACACAACCTTAGGCCAGAACGCCGGGTCAAGAACCGCAATAGCTATAGATTGGGGCGAAACAACTGCGACAGGTATCAGAAAGAGTATAAACAGAAGGCCAGAGGCAAACACGCCTCCACCGACCACTAGCTCCTTTTTATTGATGAGCATATCGGCAACCTCATTAATGTATAAAAATATGTACTCTATACTTGGCACACATAATATAACCAACCATTAACTAGCTTCCATACCCAACTTATCTACCAAGCTCTTGAAGATAATGTACTGTTTGTTAATGAACTCTTCCGACTCTTTTGCCCCCATATTGACGATAACGGAGCCAAGTTTTTCCATGCTACCTACGAACTCGGGGTCACGGGTCGCCGCAGCTAGCCATTTTTCCCAGGATTTGACAGCCTCCATATCCATATCTTTGGGTCCAGCGATTCCTGTCCAACCCAGTAGCGTCTCGAGCTCTGGATGATTCAGCTCAGACGCCGTGGGAGCATCGATTCCGTTGATTCGCTCCTTGGTCGTTACAATAAGCGGGGTCATCAGGCCATTATTGATGAAGCCTGCCAGGGTCGATGAATTATCACAGATAAAGGTCGCTGTACCGTTAAGTACCGCCGTGACCGCTTCGCCGCCGCCACGCATTGGCAGGTGAATGGCCATTTCCAGCGGTTTTTTTACACCGAAGGCATCCAATATCATGACCGCAGACAACTGAAGAAAAGAGCCGACCCCGGAGGAGCTATAACTTACTGTTCCTGGGTTGGATTGCACCTTGCTTACCAGCTGTTCCATAGAATCGATCCCACTGTCGCTGTTCGTTGCGCAGACAATTGGGTTTATTTCGTACACCCCAACAAATTTGAAGTCTGATAACGCATAGGGAAGGTTACTCTTCATGGCGGGATTTACGGTATGGGAGCCAACACGTGCGGCAAGCACTGTATAGCCGTCACCCTTCGCGTGAGCAACGCTGGCCGAACCTGTCACTCCGCCTGCACCGGTGCGGTTTACGATCACCAGAGGCTTGGAGACTTCGCCAGAAAGGGAACGTGCCAAGGCGCGTGCCGAAATATCGGTAGCACCACCTGGTCCATAGGGAATCACTAACGATATTGGGCGCTTTGGATACTCAGCCATAGCCGGAGCTGAAAGCATGAGCCCTATGCTTAGGCACAGGCCCGCCTTGACTACCTTGTGAATATCCTTAAATGATTTGGTTTTTTTTGTCATTATTATTGTTCTCTGAATAGTAAATACAAACTCGCCCTCTGTTACAGAGGTGAGGTTTTATCAAAAGCCAAATTAGCGCTGATCACCTTTCACCATCCCTATCGAGCAGCAATGGCAATTACCTTGGCTCAATACAAAAAACACACTAACATCAAGGGGGATAATTACAATCTACATTTTATTAACCAAGTCTTAATATCTTTTAAAGTTGGCGACGGCGTTTTGCTCCTTGCCCAGCCGCTACTCATTCTTAATTTTTAGTAATTTTACCGATTAATATGTAGATATTTTTCAATTTTTTCTTATACTGTACCGGTGCCTGACCCAACACCATGACCCTCAGGGCTAGCCAGGAATCAGTCAATGTCAATTCGCCATCTCAAAACGCTCCTTGCCATCGCAGACAAGGGCTCCTTTGTGGAAGCAGCAGAAGCTGAGTTTCTTACACAGGCTGCAGTCAGCTTGCAAATGAAGGCGCTTGAGGATGAGCTCAACATGCCACTGTTCGACCGGACACGCCGCCCGCTAACCCTGAACGAAGCCGGCATAACGATCGTCCCTAAGGCCAGGGAAATCGTCCGGAACTATGAACAACTGATGGAAACTTCGGCCATCTTTGACAAGCTGTCGGGGCAGCTTGCCCTTGGTTCGGTACCTACCATGTTAACCGGGGTGTTACCAACGGCGCTGGCAAGCCTGCGTCACTCCCTTCCACAGCTTCATATAACGGTATCCAGCGGGCTGTCCAACTCATTGATCGCACAGGTGGAAAGAGGCGCCATCGATGCCGCCATTATCAGCGAGCCTCCCACCGAACGCCCAGGACTTAGCTGGACACCCTTTGGCATAGAACCACTGATCGTTATTGCACCCATTGATTCGCCCAATGTCCCTCCGGAAGTATTGCTGAAGACTCACCCTTTTATCCGCTTCAACAAGAATGCATGGTGTGGCCAATTAATCGACGAGCATTTGAAAAACCTGGGTATCGTCGTAAACGACGCCATGGAACTGAATACGCTGGAAGCTATTTCCACGATGGTATATCACGGTCTTGGCGTCTCAGTTATTCCAGAACGCAATATACAGTACCCAGGCTCGCTGCCTCTAAAACGCCTCGATTTTACCCGAAAAGCGCCCCACCGGATCCTGGGCCTTATCGAGAAAGAGAACAGCAACAAGTCACATCTGACAAACGAACTAATCACTGAACTGGCTGAGACAATGCGAAAAAAGAAATGGTTAAAATAACGCCAAATTTTAACAATATCAGGGCGGCGGCAAAAACTGAGTGCAACAACTGACCTTTCCAGTACGGTGCTGCCCCATGTCCTATCACGAACTCAGCGTCGAAGAACGCGCCGCCATTCAAATCGGTCATGTCCAGGGCTGTTGACGCTTACACCGGATTGACCCATGGGTCAATTCGGTGTAAGCGTCAACAATTGGATCGCACCCATCCAATGTTGCCCCTACGAAGGCAACTTTTCGTAAGTCAATTTCATGCCTTCACCCGTTCCGGGTTGCGCACCCCGCTAGCGACTACTTTAGGGCGAGCCGTACCCAACATTGTTAGCTTCCCCCAGATCAATCCCATAATTGCAGCGCCGGTCGAGGCCGCGAGGACACTCAATTTCGCCGCAGATAGTAGCGCCGGATCAGGAAACGCCAACGACGCAATGAAAATGGACATGGTGAATCCAATTCCCGCTAGCAGCCCCACCAGCCAGACACCACTCCATGTCACACCTACTGGCAGCTTGCAGATATTGAGTTTGGTGAGTACGAAGCTCGCCAGCACAATTCCGAAAGGCTTGCCGAGTACCAACGCCAGCAGCACCCCCACAAAAACACTTTGGGAAGCAGCATCGTCCAGATTGAAACCTCCCAGACTCACTCCCGCGTTAGCCAGTGCGAAGAGCGGCATGACACCAAACGCCACCCACGGATGCAGGCCGCACTGTACTCGCTGTACCGGAGGCAATATCTCCCTCTGGGCTTGCTGGAGTTGCTTCAGCGGCTTAGCGACTTCCTGCGGACTGTTGGAGGATTGAGAGAGTCGATCCATCAGCTCATGAAACGCATGGCCGATTGTGTCGAGTGGACGTTCCGTTGCAGGCTTGGAGTTGACTGGCGTCATCAGGCCAAGAATGACGCCGGCAAGGGTGGGGTGAACACCGGTTTTCAGGAGTCCAAACCATACAATGGCGCCAGGCAGTATGTACGCATAGGCCTTGCTTATACCCATGCGCTGAAAAATCAACACCAGTACCAGACCACTCACCGCAACCACTAACCCTAGATAATCCAGTGTTGCGGTATAGAACACGGCGATGATCAGGATTGCGACAATGTCATCGATGATTGCCAGCGCCAGCAAAAGGACGCGTACCCCACCTGGAATCGACTTTCCTAACAGGGCGAGGACACCTACTGCAAACGCAATGTCGGTAGCAGTTGGTACAGCCCACCCTGTACTGGCTTCGGTACCTTGATTGAACGCCAAGTAGATGATCGCCGGCACCACGACACCGCCCAGCGCAGCGCCCAGTGGCAGTGCTGCCAACTTGAGACTGGACAGCGCTCCGTCATTGATTTCCTGACGTATCTCGGCGCCGACTACGAGAAAGAAAACCGCCATCAGCCCATCATTAACCAAAAAACGCAATGAACCAGAGACGGTAAAGTCGCCTAAACCCAGGGTGATTTGGGTATTCCAGAAATGTTCGTAGGAGTCGGCGATTGGACTATTGGCCCAGATGAGTGCAGCCATCGCCGCGAGTAGCAATACGATGCCGCTAACCGCTTCTATATGCGAAAAGCGCTCTATTGCGGACAGAGCACGAGCGGTCAAAACCTGAGGACGCGGAATTGAGGGGGACGCCGAGTATTTATCAGCCATATGTACTCTCCGCTGGCGGCCCGACCAACGTTTGAGCTTTAACCTGCGTTTTGCCGTATGCAACAACGCACCCAGCCGGATAATAAGTAGCTTGGTAGAGATATGCAAATGATCATGCCACATTGTTAAACCTTCATGGGTAATCAGGAAAGGTTTTGATCCATGTCGAGCGCTCGGGACGACAGCCCTATTAAATTTGCTCGCTCGTATGACGCCATGTTGGGGCTGAGCCGCGGGCAGACGGAACGGAGGGAGAGCCTGCTGCTCAAGATCCTCGAAGGCACCCTTATGCACTTGGTGATGGAAGCCGCCGGGCGTGCCTAAGGCTATGCCTTGGGCTTACGCGATGCGGGAGGCATCACGGGCATTCAGAGCAATCGAATGACCTGTGTGGCCATGGCCGTGACCACCCGCCTCAAAGCAGCGCGACTGCGCCACTACGCCTGCCTGGAAGACATCGATTACCGCAGCCCACGCGGTCTGGACAAATACCTGATCCTGCACTGGGCAGCGGCCAATGGCTGCGCGACGGTCTGAACCTGATCATCGGCGGCCCCACGGCGTGGGCAAAACCTGGCTCGCCTGCGCGCTGGCCCACAAGGCCTGCCGGGACGGCTACAGCGTGCGCTACCTGCGTTTGCCGCGTCTGCTGGAAGAACTGGGGCGATGCGATCCTCGACCGTCTGGTGCACAACGCTTATCGCATCGAACTGAAGGGCGAATCGATGCGCAGGCGGGCAACGAAATTGACTACGGCAGGAGCTTCAGACTAACAATGCAAACCTGCGTCGCTGCGCTCCGACTGCCTGGCCGGATGAGCGTGGAACAGGTGGCCGGATGTTGGTGGGCTGGGTGGCCGGATGGCGTGGAATGCGCAGGCAACCGAGCGTTGCGCATAATGCACTATCTCCTTGCTCGTGAACGCGCGTACACGGCGTAGTTGCAGGTACTGCGATGCCCTTGCGCACTGGTCTGCACCGCCGCGATAAAGGGCACTTTATGTTCCGCACCTCGCCCGCGTTTTCTAGGTCGTTCACCGCCCAGATAGGCGTCAGCCATTTCAATTCGGCCGCTGAGTACCCGGCTTTGTGCGCGCTCGAACATAACCTGCATGATTTTATGCTTGAGCTTCCAGGCCGTGTTGTAGCTGACTCCCAGTTCGCGCGCGAGCTGTAAGACCTTGGTCGGCACAACCCTCGGCGGACGAGGCACTTAGAGTGCGTGTAAGCGATTGAGGCTCTGACCAGCAGAACCCATCAGGGACAGCGAGCACGTCTCGCAGTGAAAGTCCGGATGAACTTTACCTTCAAACCATTTCTAAATGAAAGCTTGGCAAATAGGGGACGTCCATGTACGTCCGCCGAAGTCACCTTGCATGACTCAGGCAGATACGGTTCTGTGAGCAGCCGAGGGGTGAAATTCCCTTCGGCTGACTCGACTTGCCGGATCGCTACGCAGCGGAAAACGTGCGGCGGCGATCATGAGCTTGATCCAGTCGGCGCGCATGAACGGGCATGATCCGTATGCTTACTTGGTGCTGGAAATCGTCTAGAACCTTAGGGGCTGGCAGGCTGGTGGCTCCCCCAGAATTCGGCGATGAAATCGGCGAATTCATCGAGTTTTGGTAGGGAACTCTTGGAACGTGGATACATGCGGCCACTGCGAAGGCCCTCAGATAAAACCGGCCGTGAACCGCCCTCGCATGTAGTCGACAAAGACGGTAACGGCTCTGGGCACATGGGCGGAATAAGGACGCACCAGATAAATATCCTCTGGGAAGGCTCCTACTAATCTCCACGTTGGCAACACCTGCACCAATCCTCCACTCTTGAGCCCGGCTTGAGCGCTGAAGTCGGGCAAAAGTGCTATGCCCAAATCAGTCAAGGCCGCATCACGCAACGCTTCACTATTGTTGGTTGCAAAGGTGCCTTGGATAGGAACAGTCAGCCGCTTCTCCTCCCCTTGTGAGGGGGCGAGGCCTTCAAAAGCCCAGGCAGGTGTATCGTTGCCTCGCGGGTAGTACAGGCAGTTGTGTTCGACAAGATCCTCTGGACGTTGAGGTTCGCCGAATCTCTCCAGATAACTGCGGGTCGCAACCAGCACCGAGCGCGTCGCGCACAACCTCCAGGCGACATGGGTATCCGGGATCTGATTGCTGTGCCGAACCGCCAGATCAAACCCCTCCGAAGCGATGGAGGAAATATGATCGGAAACGTCGAGCTGCACTTTGACTTCGGGAAATTGCTTGAAGAAACCGGCCAGTTCCGGGATCAATTGCTGGCGGGCAAACGCGACCGGAGCCGTCAGGCGTATAAGTCCCCGTGCCACGCCGGCAGAGTCTCGAACATCGGAAAAACTGCAGGCAATTTGCTCATACGCACTGCGCACGTTACGTACCAGGGCGTTTCCCGCATCGGTCAATCGCACACTGCGAGTCGTGCGTAACACCAGACTCAGGCCCGTGGCTTTTTCCAGTTCAGCAATTCGCTGGCTGACCGCTGACTTGCTCACCCCTAACCTGATCGCCGCCGCGGTATACGTACCCTGCTCTTCAAGGATCGTCAACCAGTGCAGATGGGTCCAGAGCTTTTCGACTTCCACTTTCAGCATGATTTGATTGTTCTCCCACGCAAACAATTAATTCGATTTTTGCGTCTCGCCATGAACAAAGCAACAGCTTAATGTGGACATCAAGCCCTGCGATGCAGACATTCCCTCCAGACTCGAGATTACTCACATGCCTCTGATGAAATTTGATGTTGTAGAAGGTCGTGATGACGCGCAGCTCAAAGCATTACTGGATGCTGCGCATCGTGCGATGGTCGCGGCTTTTGAAGTGCCCGAACGTGATCGTTATCAGATCGTCAACGAACACCGGCCCAGCCGCATGATCGTCGAAGATACCGGTTTAGATATCCCAAGAACGAAAGACGTGATCATTATCAGCGTCACCAGCAGACCGCGTAGTGAATCATCGAAGATCAAATTCTACGAGCTACTCACGCACGAGCTACAGACCCATTGCAATATTCAACCAAACGACGTGATGGTTTCCATTGTGATCAACGACGATGCCGACTGGAGCTTTGGCAATGGACGGGCACAGTTTTTGACAGGCGAACTCTAACATTCACCCTCTCCCTGGATTGGGCTTGGCACCGACTAATTTTCTGATTTGGTCAGAGAAATAGAGGATTGCTAAGCCCGGTCTGTTGGCGCTGATGCGGAGTTGACCCTGCTGCCGGCGTAACGCTGACCCAGCAGCAATCCGCTCATAGTCGGCACCGATGATGCTTTACGAAGCAGAAGCTTGGGTCAGTGAAATTTCGGTAGTAGGGGTCGCCTCAGAATTCGGAATTTAAAACACGTTAGACCGTTGCCTATGAACGCTCCCTCACAAACGATCATTTCCGAGAAGCCTCTGTGAGAAAAATTGCCGAGTCAGTACTGGTCTTGCCTTTCCCATCCTCGAAAACAGCTCCCATATTGAGCCGCCGAGACCGTCGAGTTTCGAGAACGACCATAACGCCACTTCCAATGACAAGCATAAAGCGCAAAGCCCCGCTGCAGCAGGGTCGAGTCCTTCTTACCGTGCTTTAAATTCCGAATTCTGAATCGACTCCTAAATGGAGAAAAACCTGGGTTCTGTCGCATTAACAACGATAGGCAGCCAAAAATCGGCAGTCTGTTGTTTAGGCGGCCAGAAGATAAAACTGTTCGGCAGGTGACAGCCCTTCACCTTGCGGATGTTGAAGCTGCCCTTTGCGGATCATCTGTATCAATTCAATGCCTGCCAGTAACGTTTGTGCTCGACGAAATGACTTGAATCCCAACATCGGTCGTATTCGTCTTTTGATGTTGCGGTGATCCTGCTCAACTAAGTTGTTCAGGTATTTGTTTTGCCGAACGGTGATCCCTTCAGCTTGGTCGGCATTGAGCACCGCCAGGGCAGCGGTATTGGCACCACTTTTGTCGATGGTCACGACCTCAGGCTTGCCACACTGGCGGATGGCTTTGCGGAAAAAACGCAATGCTGCGTTGGCATCCCGGTTAGCGGTCAACAGAAAATCGATGGTCTGGCCATCAGTGTCCACGGCGCGGTACAGGTACTTCCAGTGGCCGCGGATTTTGATGTAGGTCTCATCCATTCGCCAGCGGCGTCCCACGGGACGCTGGTATCGACGCAAGACCGTATTCAGCACGGGAGCCAGCCTAATAACCCAGCGATGCAGCGTGGAATGATCAACGACAATGCCGCGCTCCGCCATCATCTCTTCAATGTTACGCAGGCTCAGGGCGTAAGCCAGATACCAGCGAACACACTGGGCGATAACAGCAACGGGATAATGGAGGCGTTTGAAGGTTTTTCGGATCAGCGACATCTGAGGCAGTGGCTTCATGGAAAACAACAGGTTACCTCACACGGGCTTAGTGCGACAGAACCCTCAAATTTGAGCTTCTGAGTGTTCGCAGTATTCGTATTTGGATTAAGAGGCTATTAACCCCCCATTGCACTGTCCGCAACCGTTGGCGAAGTGATTTTCTGTTTGAGTGGCGCTAAACAGGTGTTCGGCCTTCGGAGCTTCGTCCGCTTCTCTCACGCCCACCTTTTTTATTCTCGAAGCTCACGATCATCAAAAATGATTTGCAAGATTTCATTGGCAGGAGTAAAAATTTGGTCGTACGACCGAATAAATATTAAAATACTGCGGAGAAAGAGATGCGAAGAATCGGAGTAGACACCGGTGGCACCTTCACGGACTGCCTGTTGATCGATGACACCAGCGGGATAGTTATGGTTGAGAAGGTGCCTTCCAGACCCGACTCTCCGGATCAAGCCATCGTACAAGGCGTGTTGAGCCTTATGGCCAAAGCCGGCCTTTCACCCAATCAACTGGATGCCATCGTGCATGGCACAACCGTAGCCACCAACGTAGTAATCGAAGGCAATTACGCCCCTACTGGTCTGATCGCTACTCGCGGCTGCCGAGACATCGTCGAGATCGGCACTCAGCAGCGCGAACAGCTTTACAACCTATTGCACCCTACCAGGACGGCCTTGATAACCCGTGACCTGCGCATTGAGGTCGAAGGACGCCTCGCCGCCGATGGCAGCGAAATCGAACCGCTAGACCTTGAGCAGGTGGAACAGGCTGTTCGTAGCTTGCTGGAAAAAGGGGTCGAATCCATCGCGGTCACCGGACTCTTCTCCTTCGAGAACCCCGCGCACGAGGAAGCCATTGCTGAGGTGATTGCTCGCCTGGCCCCGCACATTTACGTGGCCTGCTCCGCCCGGATTTCCAGAGAAGTGCGCGAATACCCACGGTTCGCGACCACCGCGGTCAATGCTGCATTGGCTCCTACCCTTGATCCGTATATTCGGCGCCTGGAAGCGGCCCTGAAGAAAAATGGATTCGAGTGTCCGCTCTACATCATGCAAAGCAATGGCGGGGTCGCGACGGCGGCTCGCTCGGTCGGTGAAAAAGCCCATCACCTTGTACTCTCAGGCCCGGCCGGTGGGGTAATCGGTGGCGAAAAACTCTGCTCGGCTGAGCGAATCGCTTCTTTGGTGACCTTGGATGTGGGCGGCACGAGCGCTGATATCGGCATCGTGGTTGAAGGCAAGCCGCGAATTCACCAGACCATGCGACTGCCCAATGGCATTCCGATCACCGTGCCCAATCTTGAAATCGAAACCATCGGCGCCGGTGGCGGCAGCATTGCCTGGATCGATCAAGGTGGCGCCTTACAGGTCGGGCCAAAAAGCGCCGGTGCGGTGCCAGGGCCTGCATGCTTTCGTAAGGGTGGAACAGAACCAACGGTTACCGACGCCCAGGCCCTGCTGGGGCGCTTGAACCCGGCGGGTCTATTGGGTGGGACGATGGCGCTGGATATCGACGCCGCTCGCACTGCAATTGCAGGCCTGGCCGAGCAGCTTGGGCTGGGCGTCGAGGAAACTGCCCTGGGAATCATTTCGCTGATGGAAGCCAATATGGCCAGCGCGATTCAGCGCTCGGCTGCGCGTAACGGAGATGATTTGCGCGAGTTTGCACTCGTGGCCGCCGGTGGTGCAGGAGGCTTCAGCGTTGTAGGCCTCGCTGGTGCATTGAACATTCCGACCGTGGTAATCCCGCAGTTCCCAGGACTGCTCAGCGCCGGAGGATTGCTAGCAGCAAACCTTCGTCACGATATCACCCTACCCTTGCTGCGCGAAGCCGGTGAACTGGACGCAGAGGCGCTGACAAGTGTTCAGCAGTCGCTGCAGATGGACATGCTCAAGCGCCTGCTGGAAGACGGCATGCCCGCCGAACAATGCACCTTCGAACATGCTCTGGATATCCGTTACGCGGGCCAGGAATACGCGGTCACAGTACCCGTCGATTCAGGTCATGCGACCTCATCCGCGATTGAGATTTTCCACTCGCTGCATGAACGCACCTACGGCCACAGCGCACCGGGCACCGAGGTCGAAATTGTTGCGGCGCGGCTGACAGGTTGGGGGAGATTCTTGCGTGTCGAGGATGCTCTTCGCACCCTGCAGGTATCCAAGCCGCTCTCTACGCGCCCGGTCTGGTTCGCCGAGACCGCAGGGTATATCGATACTCCGGTGCATTGGCGCTCAGACCTCAAGCAGGGTGACCAACTGCATGGTCCTGCGATCGTCGAACAGTTCGATACCACCACCGTGATCAATCCGGGCCACAGCGCTCACGTCGCCACCAGCGGCTGCCTCATCATTTCGGAGACTGAACAATGACCGATGCCATTACCGTAGCCGTCGTTGGCAGTGCCTTGAAGGCCGTGGCCGGCGAAATGGGTGACTCACTGCGCCGCAGCGCGCACTCGCCAATCATTCGTGAAATGCTCGATTACGCTTGCGCGCTGTTCACCACCAGCGGGGAGTCGGTGGCGGAAGACGCACAGATCCCGGCCCTGCTGGGATCGATGAGTGTTGCGCTGCCGTTCCTGCTACAGGAAAACCCCATCGACAGTATCAAGCCAGGCGACATTTTTATCGGCAATGATCCATATCGAGGCTGTACCCACACTCCTGATATTCATCTGTTCGCTCCCGTGTTCGCCGAAGGTCGTATCGTTGCCTGGGTCGGCAACCTGGCCCACCACACCGACATTGGCGGCACCAATCCCGGAACCGAGGGCTTCGCCAACCGCTCGGTGTTTGAAGAAGGGCTGCGCTTTCCATGGGTGAGACTGGCGGTTGAGAGCAGCGAGAATCAGGCCTTGTTCAGTTACTTCGCCAACAATACCCGAGACCCCGACTCCAGCCTGGGTGATCTGCGCGCGCAGATGGCCGCGATCAAGCTGGGCATTCGACGCATGCAGGACCTGTTGAGCAAATACTCCGCCGATCTACTCGAAGCAGTCATGGTCGAACGCCTCGACCAAAGCGAGCGTCGGATGCGTTCACTGCTGCGCGCTACACCAGAGGGCTGCAGCTACGCCGTGGGTTACCTCGACAACGACGGCATCAACGAGGAGCCGGTTCGAATTGAAGTCAGCCTGCAGTTGCAGGGCGACAACATCACCATTGACTTCACTGGCACCTCCGCCCAGATGGCCGGCGGCATGAATTGCTCACGCACGGCGACCATCGCAGCGGTGATCTACGCAGTGAAATCGGCGTTCGACCCTGAAGGCGACCAGAACGGCGGATGCCTGCGGCCACTGAACATCATCCTGCCGCCCGGCTCTGCCGTGAACCCCGCCTTCCCCGCGGCTGTCAGCCTGCGTCACCTGGCGGCTCAACGCATTACCGATACGCTGGTGCGCGCGCTGAGCGGCATCGTCCGGGACCTGCAAGTGGGTGGTTCGTTCGTTGGTTTTTCAAGCCTGGCAGCAGGGTGCCGCCACCCACGCAACGGCAAAATGGTGGTGATGGCCGACGACCTCGGCGGTGGTATGGGGGGTAACGCCCGAGGTGATGGACTGAGCGCCGTTGACCCCTACCTTGGAAACGTCGCCATGCTGCCGATGGAGATTTGCGAGCGCCAATATCCGATCAGAATCCTGCGCACCGAGCTTGCACCCGACTCGGCCGGCAATGGCCAATTCCGCGGCGGGTTGGGGATATGTCGCGAGTACGAGTTTCTAGATACCTGTGATGTGGTGTTCTACAGCGAACAGACTCGCGCCGAGTTTGCGCCGTGGGGCGCCGAAGGAGGTGAGGCAGGACGCCCGGCGTCGCTGACGCTAATTCGTGCAGACGGTGAACACATTTGCATTACCAAGCAGCGAATGCTGGTGCACGCCGGTGACCGGCTTATCACGGTAACAGCCGGCGGTGGCGGCTGGGGCGCGCCATTTGCTCGCAATCCGAAGGCCATTGAGCGCGACATTGCCGAAGGAAAAACCAGCCGCAAGCAGGCGTAACCGTCACCCGATTTAAAGACGAATCGCGGCAGACGGCCAAGCCTCTCTTACGTCTGTCGCTTCGCATACCTGATGCACACGATTATGGATTGACGATTTCTATTTTCGAGAATAATTTAGGTCGATCGACCGACAAATAACAACAAAAGAAAGGCCACTTCAAATGGCGAGCAGTTTTTGATGCCAAACCACTTTTTGTCCTAAGAAAAAAAATTATCGGGAGCGAAAAAGATGTCCGGTACACACCAAACAGGTTTACGTAAAAACGCCATCGGCGTAGCAGGCATAGTGTTCTTTGTGGTCGCAGCGGCCGCACCGTTGACGGTCGTTGTCGGCAGTGTCCCCTTGGCGATTTCCATGGGTGGAGGGGTCGGTATTCCCAGCCTCTTTCTCATCGCTGGGCTGATCTACCTGCTGTTTGCGGTCGGCTATTGCGCGATGAATCGACACATCGGTAATGCCGGCGCCTTCTATACGTTCGTGACCCGAGGGCTCAACCCGCAACTGGGGGCGGGATGCGCGTTCATGGCGCTGCTGGCCTACAACGCGGTGCAATTTGCCCTCTACGGCGGCTTCGGCTACTTCCTCAGCGAAGCACTGAAAAGCCATTGGGGCCTCGATGTGCCGTGGATCGCGCTGGTGCTGGCGACCATCTGGCTGGTGCACTTCTGCGGATCGCGCGATATCGACTTCAGCGGCAAGCTGCTGGCCGTGCTGATGATCACCGAAACGGCCATCGTCATCGCTATCGATGTCGCCATTGTCCTCTCCAACGGAAATGGCAACGGCTTCACCGCTGCGCCATTTACCCCATCGCAGATTCTGGCGCCGGGCCTGGGAATCGGAATGATCTTCGCGATCTGCGCGTTCTTGGGCTTTGAAGCCACTGCGATCTTCTCCGAGGAAGCGCGCGACCCAGTGCGCACCATCCCCCGCGCCACTTATCTGGCGGTCCTCAGCATCATGCTGTTCTACGGTTTCTCGGCCTGGGCGATCATTCAGGCCTATGGCGCCGACGGCGCGATGGAAATGGCAACCAAGGACCCAGGCAACCTCTGGCTGAAAATCTGTGGGGAGCTGCTGGGGCATGGTGCAGCCAGCCTGATGAACGTCCTGGTGCTGACCAGCATGTTCGCCGCCATTCTGGCTTTCCATAACTCCATCACCCGCTATCTGTTCGCCATGGGCCGCGAGCAGTTGCTGTGGAAGGGCCTGGCGCGCACCCATGGCGTTCATCAATCCCCACACATCGCCGGGCGCGTACAGACGCTGACGGCATTGCTGGCAATGGGAGCTTTCGCTGTCTTCGACCAGGACCCGTACCTGGTGATCTACTCGTGGATGGCCGCGCTTTCCACCATCGGAATGATTGCGGTGCAGGTGTTTGCCAGTCTCGCGGTTATCGGCTTTTTCTGGAAGGACGCTCGCGGCACAACACTCTGGCAACGTTTGTTAGCACCCGCTGTCAGTGCGGTGCTGCTGGCGGTGTCACTGATACTGGTCATCAATAACCTTTCGTTGATGAGCGGTTCGGACTCCTGGGTTGTGCGCTCGTTCCCCTACCTTGTCCTGCTGACTTGCGTGGCGGGCATGGCCTGCGCCATGCGGCTCAAATCGACCCATCCCGAGCAGTACCGAGTCATGGGCCAAGGCTTGGCTAATACCACACGCTGACCTCTGCCGGCAGGGCGTCACGCCCTGCCGGATCAGCCGTAGGTTTTCTGAAGGGAACTGATCAGATTGCGCACCGCCGACTGCGAGCGCTTGACGTCGGGCGCCGCCAGCTCAAGCAAAATGATCCCGTCGATACCGGTCAACGCCAGTTGCGACAGCTCGCGGATACGCTCGACCGCGGCAGCATCAGTCGTGTCAATGTACTGGCTGAATACCTGTTCATGGGCATTGAGGTAATCTTCGTATTGTCCTTTGGCGAGCCAGTCCGCCTCTTTGGTCCGCAGGGCGAACAGCGTCAACTCGTATTGCACCGTCTGGATTTCACGATTTTTCTCGGCAATGCTCCAGTCCGCCAGCAAGACCCGTTCGATGCACTGGGCCAGGCTCTTGGACGGCGCAGCTTCAGCGATGATTGCGTCCTTGAGCTTTATGGCCAGGCCTTCGAGTACGGCGAACAGCAGGCTTTCCTTGCTCGAAAAATGATAATGCAGCGCCGCCAGAGGCACCCCGGCCTGAGCAGCAATCTTGCGCGTGGTCGCGCCTGCCACGCCATCAGCGATCAGGCAGGCCAGGGCACCTTCAATTATTTGCTCTTTGGTTTTGACCGTCTTCTGGGTCATCTTGCGGGCTTTGGGCTTGAGGCTTTGCGTTTCACTTTGCGCAAGTGGAGCAACGTCTGGAGTAGCCACAGACTTCATGATCCTGATTCCATCTGTTTCGATTAATTGAGCCGCAAGCTTACCGTCAGTGGGGGTGCAATGCTTGTAAATATGGGGGAAATGCCAATGCAAGCGCGCTGACAAACCTCACAGGATTGCCAGCACGCGTTGGGCTTAGGTCAGGGTTTCAAGTACCAGCCCCAAGGCTGATCACTGCAGTATTCGGTGATCTGTTTGGTTTCTTGATAATTACTCAGACCCCACACACCCAGCTCTCGCCCGATTCCGCTTTGCTTGTAACCGCCCCAGGGCGCCTGGACGAAGGTGGGTTGTGAACAGTTGACCCAAACAATCCCGGCACGCAATGCCCGGCTGACACGGTCACAGCGCTGACGGTCGACAGACATCACCGCCGCCGCCAAACCAAAATTGCTGGCATTTGCAAGGCGAACGGCCTCTGTTTCGTCGCTGAAACGGCGCACCGCCAAAACCGGACCGAATATCTCTTCGCACCACAATGCGCTGTCCAGCGGCGTGTCAATAAACACGGTGGGTTCCACAAACCAGCCATGCTGTAGATGCGCCGGACGGCGACCACCGCTGACCAATCGCGCGCCTTCGCTGCGGCCACGTTCGATCGCCTGTAGCACTTTTTCGTACTGCTCCTGGCTGACCAAAGGACCCAGCAATGTGCCGGATTCCAGACCATTGCCGATACGGATTTTGCGAGTCTCTTCGACCAGTCGCTCCACCAGCCGGTCATGCAGCCGGTCTTGCACCAGCAAGCGGGATGTGGCGGAGCACACTTGCCCCTGATTCCAGAAGATACCAAACAGAATCCACTCGACAGCAGCCTCGACGTCACTGTCGTCGAACACGATAAACGCCGATTTACCACCCAGTTCCAGGCTGACATTTTTGATGTCCTGGGCAGCCGCCTGCATGATCGCTCTACCGGTTGGCACGCTGCCGGTAAATGCCAGTTTGTCGACGCCGGGGTGGGTCGAAAGCGATGCGCCAGCGTCTCGGCCATGCCCCGTTACGACATTCAAAACGCCAGGTGGCAACTCGACATCATCGGCAATAGCGGCCAACTCCAGTGCAGTCAGCGGCGTCAGTTCCGAGGGCTTGAGCACCATGGTGCAACCCGCAGCAAGGGCCGGCGCGATTTTCCACGCTGCCATCAGCAAAGGGTAGTTCCAGGGAATGATTTGCCCCGCCACGCCGACGGGCTCGCGCAACACACGGCATCTGAAGCGCTCATCGGGCAGCGCCACCACCTCCCCTGCGTCATTGATCTGTTCCGCGAGCTCTGCGTAATACTCAAAGCAGCCAATCGCATCGTCGATGTCCCATTGGGCTTCGGGCAATGGTTTACCGTTGTCTCGAACCTCAAGGTGCGCCAGATCTTCGCGTCGTTCACGGATGCCCTCGGCAATCGCCCGCAGATATCCTGCTCGCGCTTCTCCGTTCAAGGTTGGCCAGACACCTTCATCGAAAGCTTCGCGGGCGGCTTGCACCGCCTTGTCGATATCTTCCGGACTCGCTGCCGCCACCTGTTGGATCACCAATTCGTTGCTGGGGTCATACACGTCGAAGGTGCGGCTATTGCCGGCGGGCTGCCACGAGCCATTGATATAAAGTTGATCACGCATGCTGCTCTCCTGATGAGCTCTCCACGATCGGCGAGCGGAATTGCCAGTGAGCAAAGCATAAAGTCAGAGTGGGAGCGGCGAGCCTGCCTTGTCCTGCACGCGGGCCCGCACGCATTTAAATAGCATGGGCCGAACGCTCCAGATAGGCCTTCGGAGAGAGCCCCGTTTCTTCACGGAAACAACGATAGAACGTCGACAGGGAGCGAAACCCTGCCGCACGCGCCAGCTCGTCTATGCGTGTCGTACTAATGACGCTCTCCAGCTGCCCCAGCAAGTGGCGCAAGCGCAGCTGATTGATGTGTTGGTAGAAGCTGCAACCCAATACCTGATTGAGGAAGAAAGAGATCTGATTGCGCGTATAACCAGTGGCCGCTGCCACTTGCGCCATGTCCAGTTCCGGGTTCAGGTACGGCTTGTGATCCTTAAAATACTGCAGCAGATCGCTGGCCAGCAAACTCAGCTGACGCGCTGACAAACCAAGGCGACTAGAGGCGACTCGCGTGGCTGACTTCGAAGTTGTAGTGCCCTTCTGTCCCACTAACATTGAGTGTTCATTGACCCGCACTATCCGCCCTGCATGAACCGTCAAGGCTTCGCACGCTTGGAACGAGACCAGCCCCTGGGTTCCGCGCAAGGTCACCTGGTACTGCAAGAAGGCGGTGTCACCGTCCACGCGCAAACGGTCGATGTAATGCTGCGTTTCATCCCCCGCCGCCGGCATGCTGGACAACAGATAGTCGCGCAGCTCGTGCTGGGCAATGCGTCGGCCCTGGAAAAAATCGTTGTACTCAACCTGCGGATCAAGAAGCGTCAACAGCGTATCGATGTCGCGACGGCGCCAGGCCTGGTGGTAACGCATGATCAGTGCATGGGTTTGCGCACTGGCAGGGTCTACCTGGAACGTCTCATTGCCCAGAGAAACACGTGTTGCCTGAGATTCTTCACTCTTGTTCATTGTCTCGCCATCACTTTGATTTTTCCGCGCGTGCCCGCAAGCAACCGTCGGGCATTTTCCGGCTGACTGCAGGGGGTAACCTGCAGCCATCATCGTCCGACGCATCGCCGGAGCTTCTTATGAACGTCCCTCAGCTACACGCTTCGCTGGCTAACGTCCAGCCAAAACCTTACTGGATTGACAGCATTTCACAACCCCCGCCCTGCCCGTCCGTGGCCGGTAATCTGCACTGCGACCTGGCCGTGGTCGGCGGCGGTTTCACCGGTCTCTGGACAGCCCTGCTGGCTCGCCAACGCTGGCCGTCCCGCAGCATCGCAGTCATCGAAGCCGGACGCTGCGGCGGCGAAGCCAGCGGGCGCAATGGCGGGTTCTGCGCGCCCAGCATATCCCATGGCGTCTCCAACGCTTTGAAGCGATGGCCAATGGAGGCCGAACGTCTGATCCGGCTGGGCCGGCAAAACCTCGACGAATTGGCCAACGATCTTCAGCGTTTCGGCATGCACGTTGAGTTTGAACGCGAAGGCAAACTGAACCTGGCCAGCCATCCGTGGCAGATCGACGGGTTGCGCTCGATGCAGCGCAACTACGCCCGCTTCGGTATCGAATGCGAATGGCTTGAGGGTGACGCGCTGACCCAGCGTCTCAATTCTCCCGTCTATCATGCGGGCCTGTTCGAACCGAACTACGCCCTGCTTAACCCCGCCAAAATGGCGGCAGAACTTCGCCGCGTTTGCCTTGAGCAAGGGGTTCAAGTATTCGAGCAAAGCCCTGTGCGAGAATTACGCCCTGAACGAGACGGCCTACTGTTACGCACAGCAGACGGGGACGTGCGCGCTGGTAAGATTGCCCTGGCCACCAATATCGCACCCCCTCTGCTGGGGCACCTGGCCTCCAGCGTGATCCCGGTCTACGACTACACACTGGTCAGTGAGCCGTTGAGCGAAGCGCAACTGCAAGCGATCGGCTGGAACGGTCGTTATGGCATTGCCGACGCTGGGAACCAATTTCACTACCTGCGCAAGACGGCCGACAACCGGATTCTCTGGGGCGGCTACGATGCCATTTATTACTTTGGTGGCCGCCGCGATGAAGCGCTGACACAGCGGCCTGAGAGCTTCAATCGACTGGCAAAGCAGTTCCGCGAAACCTTCCCGGCACTGCGCAGCGTTTCCTTCAACCATGCCTGGGGCGGGATCATTGACACCTCGGCACGCACAACGATGTTCACCGGCTGCGAACATGATGGCCGCGTTGCCTATGCCATGGGTTTCACGGGCCAAGGCGTCTCGGCGAGCCGCTTCGCAGCGCAGAATATGCTGGATTTACTGGCCGGAGAGTCGACCGCACGGACGGAACTCATGATGACCTCCAAAGCGCCGTTTCGTTTTCCGCCCGAACCTTTGCGCTACGTTGGCGTAAAGATGGCACAGCGTTCATTGGCGCGCGAAGACCGCGACGGCCATCGCGACCTGCTGCTCAAAACCTTCGATGCCCTGGGCATCGGTTTCGACTCTTGAACTGGAGGACACTATGACAACGGTACTGCCCAAACACGTAATCGACTTCAAGGATCATGGACGCGCTCCACTGGAGCGCGAGATCAATGATCCAGTGTTGGTCGATGCGCCTTACCGTAGCGTTACCTGGAGGCATTTCAACGAACCTGGAAAAAAGGCTATCGCTGGTATCTGGCAGGCAGGCCCTCACCTGGAACGCTGTGAATGCGACTTCGATGAGCTCTGCCATATTCTGGAAGGCACAGTGCGCCTGACCGATAATGATCGAACGTCTCGTACGTTTGGCCCTGGTGATTCCTTCGTCATCGCTGCGGGATTTCAAGGCACCTGGGAGAATCTTACGCAGGTACGAAAAGTATTTTTCATCTTGGGCTGAGTCCCTTGACCCCGCGCGATACATAGTAAAATTTTGCGGGTCATTGCCGTAGAGTCAAGTTGTCATTCAATCATGATCGACAGCCCGGAGCGTGTTGCAGAAATCCTCATCGAAACCACACAGCCTTGAGCAGCTTAGAAGCGAAGGGCAAGATAACCATATTTCCACAAGGACGAGATTCTGCCTGTTGTGGCGTCGTCGGCGCGGCTCGTGTTCATGGGCGTCGGGGCCTGCTGATACTCGTATCAGGAGGCCACGGCCTGACTCTCAGACGATTCCCGTCAATCTTGACAGAGAGCCCGAATGACCATCCGCCGCGCTGCTTCGCTTCGCCCTGGACGGTTGTTGCTGGTTCGGAATTGACCCTGATTCCGGCGTAACGCTGACCCAGCAGCCAGCTCAAAGTCAGCACTGATAATGCTTTACGAAGTAGATGCTTGGATCAGTGAAGTTTCGGTAGGGTCAATCAGCATCAGCGGCAACACGTATGCACCTCCTTCGGCAGAACCAGTGCGGCCAATGCATCGTCCATGCTCACGCCCACTTCCAGCCGTTGGGGTTCGCCGGCGGTTCGAGCGCTGATTCGTGCGGCTCCCCATCGATCAGCAACCAACCACCGGCCGGTTCGTTGCGGCCGTCGACTATCGTGCCTTGCAGCAACAGTCCGCCTGGCAGAACCACGCGCAGCGCGTTGGCTTCCTGGGGGCCTTGCAGGTAGCGGTCGAATTCAAGGCGAAAGCGCCGCGGGCCAGCATCAAGCACCCGCACCTTCAGTTCCAGCGTGGTCAGTTCGTTGGGGGACTGGCCCAGGTACAGGGCCAACACGCCGACCCGGGCCAACCCTTCATAGGCGTATGACATGAGGCGCGTTCCATTCGAGTCAGTGGCGGGCGGTACGTCAACCAGACTCCCAAACTGGTAAACCTTCCCAAGGGGAGAGGTTTCCAGCCCCCCGAAAAAAACCTACACCCGGGCAAGGTGTGGGGCTAATTAACATAGCCCGCGTTATGCGTAACGCGTCACCTTGACTGGTTCTCTTGGGGCATCAGGGTAAAACGGGTTTCCGGTTGCGGATCGGTCCGCACTAGCGTCAAGCCTTCAATGTGACCTTTACCGCCATGCGGCTGCATGTCATAGGTGAAGATTCCACCTTCCATGCGCCCTATCTCATTTTCGCCCTCGAAGTAGACGCCGGCCCGAAGCTCCCCAGTCCTGTTGCCTTCTGGCTCAATCACGTAGTACCAGCCTTCTGGATTGTATTGCTGACTCATGTCCCTTGCTCCTTGTGATGGGGGTCCAGTGTAGGCAGGGGCGGCACTGAATGGGGGGATTCTCTATTAGGTCGCGTCGCGCATCAGCGCTTCCACCGCTTCGGCCATGCCTTCGCAGGCCAGACGGTAGCCATCCTCGGCGCCTTGCAGGCGATGGCCGTGTTCCACGGTGCGCGCCTCATACTCGGCCTCGCATAGCGCCTGCCACTCGGCGTGGATCGCCCGCCATACCGCTCGCGCCGCGTGCATGCGAGCCAGCTCCGGTAACAGGGGGTCAGTGTCGATCAGCGGCATGGCGGGCGCTCCTGGGCGGTCGTGGGTCGATACAGAACTGAGGGGATTCCTTATGGCGAATATTCGTCGTCCAGTACCACACCCAGCGCGGTCAACCGCACCCGGCGCCACTGGTACGCGTCGTCACGATACAGCTGAGCACCGTCTGTTGTCGCTGATGCGGTATTGACCCTGCGTCGGCGTAACGCTGACCCAGCAGCAATCAGCTCATGGTCAGCACCAATAATGCTTTACGAAGCAAAAGCTTGGGTCAGTGAAATTTCGGTCGGTCAATTCAGCATCAGCGGCAACACCCTAAGGGCTCTGGGTGGCTGGATGTGGAGCCAGTTCCAGCAATGGTGGGATGAATGGTGACTAACCGTCAGTCCATTGCACGGGACAAATATACCACTAGGTGATATATTTTTACCAGAGGAAGGGACTATGCATAGGGTTTTCAAAACGAAGGGCTTCGCCACAGGTGCGAAGAAGGCACGAATCACTGATGCCGAGTTGTGCAAGGCGCTGCAGGAGGTGAAAAAAGGGCAAGCAGACGATCTGGGTGGCGGGGTCTGGAAAAAACGCCTCAACGAGAATCGGCATCGCTCCATCATTCTGGCCAAAGGGCGTCGCTACTGGGTGTATCAGTTCCTGTTTGCTAAGCAAGACCAGGCCAACATCACCCCAAAGGAGCTGGATGCGTTTAAAGAACTGGCTAAGGCCTATGAGGGCTTGAGCCAGGAGCACGTTCAGTTACTGCTGGATGGAAAAGAATTTGTGGAGATCTGTCATGAGCAAAAAATTCAAAAGTGAGGCCTTCGAGTCGATCCACAATTCAGCAGCGGCACTGCTGAACATCGGCGCAATCAACAAAGCCACCATGCGCGGATTCGATGAATCCTGCATTGCCGAGGTGCCGGTTGAGATTTTGCCTGCTCAGATTCGGGAGATTCGTCAGCGTAGCCATGTCAGTCAACCGGTTTTTGCCAGGTATCTGAACACGAGTGCTTCGACCGTGAAACAGTGGGAAATTGGCGAAAAACGTCCTAGTGGTATGGCTCTCAAGCTGCTTTCTATCGTAGAAAAGCACGGTATTGAAATCTTGGCCTGACTCCTGTTGCCTATCACGTCGCGACTAAAACATCAGATGCGACAAAGATATGCGACACCCAAGACACTGATCCATCGAGTGGCGGCGACTTGTCGCATAAATCATAAAGACCTGTAGTGCGAGCCGAGGCCTGGAACGGGCATGGACGGCTGCCGATATCGAGCCACCGCCACCCAGCGCGCAACATTTGATGGCGCGTCGCATAAGCCTGCAGCGCGCGCCGAAGGCTTTGACTGGGGGTGGAAACACTGCTTGCGCTGAACCCACGCGATAGCGAAGGACTACTTGGCGTTTGCCTGGCCACCACCGGTACGCCAAGCGGTGCTGGATAGCGCTCGGCGGCGGCCCTCATTCCGCGCGTTTTTAGAAGATCACAACGCTTTAGCGGCAGTGCACCGTCCAAAGCTGGTCGAGCCTGGTCGTGAAACTCTGACTCATCAGCTCTCGGCGCATCCCCCACGCCGGGTTGGTCGGTACACTGGCCGCTCGTAGCGTCCCCCTGCCCCACCGACGATTGATCTGGTCCAGCACCGCCATGACCTGGGTCGCCTCGCTGGGCTGAGCCACCGCGAACAGATCATCGGTGTATTCACCCCGCTGGCAAAGATTCAGCAGCAGCACCTCGGCCTTGCTGTAGTTAAATCCTGGCCGATACACACGCTCCAGCGCCTGCACCGCAGCCTTGGTCAGCAGCCTCACATCATCAGTGGGATACCGCAGGTCCACCACGACGCCATTGGCAAACTTGGCCTCTTCCGGGTTGAACATGCCCGTACGGATACTCACCCGAAGCTTCTTGCACACCGAACCCTGGGCTCGAAGTTTCTCCGAGGCGCGCATCATGTAAGTGGCCACAGCCTCCTTGATCGGCGCTAATTCCGTGAGGCGCTTGCCAAACATTCGGCTGCAGCAGATTTCCTGCTTCGGTGGATCGGGCTCATCCAGCTCCAGACAGGCTGTCCCAGCCAACTCCCGGGCGGTCTTCTCGATCACCACACTGAATTTCCGGCGCAGCATCCCCGGGTCAGCCTGGGCCAACGCCATCGCCGTTTTAATGCCCAGAGCGTTCAGTTGCAGGGTCATGCGCCGACCCACCCCCCACACCTCAGATACCTCGGTGTTGCGCAGCACCCAGTCACGCTGGAACGGCTCACAGATGTCGACCACCCCGCCGGTTTCCACCTGCAGGCGCTTGGCGGTGTGATTGGCCAACTTGGCCAGGGTCTTTGTCCGGGCGATGCCCACACCCACCGGAATCCCCGTACAGCGCAGGATCCGACTGCGAATCCGCCGTCCGACCCCCTCCCTATCCGCGATGCCGGTGAGGTCGGCAAACGCTTCGTCGGCGTAGACCTCGACTGCAGGCACCATCGCTTCGATCAGCGTCATCACCCGCTCGCTCATGTCACCATACAGTGCGTAATTGGAGGAAAACGCCACGATGCCGTGTTGCTTGAGCGTGTGTTTGATCTGGAAATACGGCGCGCCCATTTTTACGAAGGGCTTGGCGTCATAGCTGCGGGCAATCACACAGCCATCGTTGTTACTCAACACAACGATCGGCACCCGCGCCAAATCGGGCCGAAACACCCGTTCGCAGCTGGCGTAGAAGCTGTTGCAATCGATCAACGCAAACACCGGCTCGGACCGTTTAGACATGGCTGCGCACGCTGTGGGTAATCACCCCCCAGATCGCCAGCTCATCACCCTCCAGCACGTAACGCGGAGGGTATTTTGGATTCTCCGAGAGCAGGATCATCTGACTCCCGCGCTTGCATAATCGTTTGCACACCGGGTCATTGTTCAACAGTGCCACCACGATAGCGTTATGCCCCGCCTCCAAGGCCCGATCGACGATCGCCAGATCACCGTCGAAGATACCGGCCCCCTGCATGCTGTCGCCGGAGATGGAGATGAGATACACATGCGGGGCGCGGATGTTGAGGATCTCGTCCAAGGAGATGTGCTGTTCAATATGGTCAGCCGCCGGCGAAGGAAAGCCTGCCGGAACGCGAAAGGAGCAGCGTGGAAGCTTAATGCCTCCTTCGCTGAGGGGGCCCAGGACGGTAAAGCTCATGACAACGCCTTCTATGAGTACTGTATTTATGTACAGTTAACGTGGAAGAGGCGTTTGGGTCAAATTTTCAGGGCGCGATGGCCGACAGCGGCTGCCCGCATGAGACTTAGGAGGTGAAACTCGGCAGCGCGTAGCTGTTGGGCTTTTGCGAAGCTGCCGATGCGATGCCTGCTACCTGCTTCCCAACAGAGGTGTTGCACCCCTGTCACGACGCTGTCACACCTTCTTCGGTAGCCTGCAATCAGCCAAAGGGAATTTGGCCACGTGTTTGCGCTCGGCACCTTTGGCCGAGCGCGTCGAGTCAGGCATTCACGTTTTTTTCACATTCCGCCGCGTAGCGTCGGCGTGTTCGTTTCATGGACCCCATTTGAAGCCCGCCCCTAAGCGGGTTTTTTTTCGTCCGTGACCCGGTGGCGCCGGCTCGGCCTGCTTCGCTCGACGGCCGTGCCACCCCGACAGGCTGCGGTGCGGGCAAACGTGGTCCCGGCCTGCTGAACCCGCTTGCGCCACTCGTCATTATTGATCTGTCCGCTGCGCCCCACGTGGTCCGCGGCCCTCAGCATCTGGTCGTAACGACACTCAGCTGATGAGTTTTGCGGGCAACGAATACAGAGTCGCCAGTTGGCCAACGCTTGTTGCCTTAAGCCATCTTGCATACGGTTTTTGTATTAGGTGCCTGGTGGTGATGCAGGCAAGGCTTTGTCTTTGCCGCTTTCCGGGCGTCCAAAGGCGTTGTCGCCTGGGCTTTCGCAGCAGGGTACACGTTGCAGTCCTCCAGCCAAACTCATGACCGGACATGCCGAAGGCTGAGCGCGGCATCCACGGCGCCGCCCTCTCATGACTGGGGTAACGAAGTGGCAATCATCACCCAGAGACTCTACAGTGATGTCTTGTCATGGAGCAGCGATCATGCTGCCAAGGATAAACCCAGATGAACGAAGCTCAGCACCGACGGCGCCTGACGTTATGGCTCGGCTCTTTCCCGGTAATGGCGGCCTTTGTCCTTTTGGTCCTGGTGATGCTGCTAAGTGATCCCCGGGCCTCGGAAATGACGCCCACCCCGGTAGGCTTAGGCCCGACCCATCCGGCGGATCACGCGTCCAACGTGATAAACCCGCCCAGCGAGCCGCGGCCGGCGGTGACTTCATAGCGCCTCGGCGCATTCATCCAATGCTCAATAGTGGATTGCAAGGCTTCGTCTTCGCCATTCGCAGCTAGTTGGCGGTTGTTAAGGAACGGACGAGGGGTTAGCAGCAGGCTCAGCCGGTGGACTAAAATTTAAGGGTTCGCCTCGCCAGTTGTGTTGCACAAAGCTCTCCTTCTGACGTGGCTGGTGGGGTGAACTGTCACCCCCGCAATCCGGTGTAGATGCCCAGGCCCCTGCAGGCGAGTTCGACGCCTGATGTCGTACCAGGCCCGAAGTAAGCGTCTTTAATGACGCACCGTAACGACCCCAGGAGAGTGACCCCGGCGACGCCCGTTCTGGCACTCGGTCGGGCGCAGCAGACTAGAACAGCGCAAGGTCCTGCGCGCCTGCTGCTCAAGTTCCTTTTTCAGCGTCCGGTACGGGCCTCATGTTCATCGCGCACCCGCGCGGTCTCCAGCATCAGAAAATCCTGGGTCTTGACCAGCTCGCCTGGTGACTTTCGCCCAGGGCCAGCAGGTCACGTTGCGCGCCGTCGCGCAAGGCGCCGAGTTGCTGCCGCAGGTGATCAACCAGGGCTGCAGGCGCCGCACCTCGTGCGCGGTCTGGACGCGCTGGGCCTCGTTTTTCTCCGCCTGCACTTGGCGTCCCACCTTCGTAGGAGGAAGTAGAAGCCCCGAAGCCGCCAATCTTTCGGGGTTTCGCTTGTTGAATGTTCGCGGTAGCATCCGCGCCAAGCTCTTCTTGCGAAAGGGGTCAGAAGAGAACAGAAACCCCGACGATTCGAACCGCCGGGGTTTTGCTTTTTGGCTTCTCGCTGCTACGCAATTTCCAAGCGCTGAACCCCATCTCAGTAGCTACAAGCCCCTGCACTGTTCAGCGTTCAGGGGCTTTGTCTTTTTAGCAACCCTGTCCATCCGCGCTGTGCGTTAAAGCGGCGGAAAGTTGAGCCATAGAAGACGTAAACGAAAGCCGAAAACACAGGGGTAGTGGTGGCCCCTGTCGCTTCAGATTGACCCAGCGACTCTTTACTCCAGAGTCCGACCATGCTGATAGAATCGCTGAGGTTATACATTACGCCCTGCTGAGAAATGGTATGAATACAGAATTGACGGAAGAAGAGATGCGCCGGGCGCTGTTCGGTGGTGCTGATGTCCCCGCGCCGGCAATTAACGCACACGTGCAAGACACCGTTCCGGAGGTCGTTATTGTGCAACCGGTAAAGGCCGCGAAGAAAAATAAAGTCTCAAAAGGCTTCACACCCAGGCTGAGAGTCACGCTGCGGGTGGGCAATGAATTTGAAGGAAAGATGCACGAGATGATTCATGAGGCCGATACGCTGAGCTCCTTAGTTGCGGAGCAAGAAGCGACTAAGATCGCCAGAAAAAAATTCAGGTTTGTGGAAGTGGTGTCGGTCAAGTCGATATAAGTGGGGAGGCCGCAGAATTCGAAAAAAATCGTACTACAAGGGCTTCCCCATTGAGCGCAAACGCAATAGCGATTGTGTTGCTTACTGCTGCGCGTGCCGGATCGACGTAAGAAGGTGAAGGACTGCGGTACTACAAACGTATGCGTTCGGGCATCACGATCAATCCTGTCGAGCTTCGCCATTGCCACCGGTAACCCGTGAGCAAGGAAATCGGAAGCTAAGTAGGAACGGTGATGCTCAACCGGATTGCAGCAGCGGGACGAGAAAAACCTCGCAGGAGATTCGCGGGATTAACGGTTTTCTTAAATTCAGTAACGCTTGAAGCTCGCCTTTTTCCTGAGCTTCGCCGCAGTTTCATTGCGAAGGGCCCTGGATTCACGATGCAAACGAGACCAGTCGTCCTCGCTGATGTGCTCAAAATCAAAAAGAGCGTCGATGTAAGCATCAACATCTGCCCAAGACTCCCCAAGGTCATCTAAATGGAGCGTATTGCTGATCCGCCGCATCCGGCTTGTGACGGCGTCGGTAGCTGTGGTCATTCCCTTGCCTTCTTTTATTCATGACATTCAAACGTACAAGAGGGTCGTCGATATCACTATGCCAGTGCAAGGTCAAAAGCACGCCAGACTGCCTGCATACCCACAGTGAGGTAAGGCTTGCGGTGATTCAAGCAGGCGTGCCCAAGAATGGTCTGCACCATCTCGACATCGCCGGTGGTGGCCATGATTTTGAACAGCAATCGTGCTGACGCTTGACTCCCTCTGCGACCAGGCAAAAAACAGCCGATTCTGTTGACAACAGTCGGCCATGGTTTCCGCAGCAGAAAAGAAAGCGTCTGAGATTGAAGTCTTTTCTTTCGGCAGAGGTTACATGGGTGGGAAATCAAGGACCATGATATGGCCGCAGACTCTCAACAAGGTATGTGAAACCTGGCAGAGCAAGGACGTGGGATTTGGCAATTCGCGGCGAGGAGCAGCATTTTTTGTACTCGCGACCTTGTATCGGGCGCTATAAATGCCTGGACCAAGAATGTTCGAGCTTTCCTACGGGTGGCACAATTAACGACGAAGCCGGATCTTTTGCCAACTGCGGTCAACAAAAAACGACCCCGTATCGCCCCTAAGGGAATAAAGCGTCGCTCTGTAGAAGGCTGTTCGGCGAGAGCAGTGCAGCCCACGCAATTTTTGGTAAGCCCATTTCCAACCGTGATTAGGTGCGCTACTCATATTTTCCCTATATCGATGTCATCCGTTCCTCGATCGTAGCTGGTAGCTAAATAGTGGCCAACAGTTGGTTTTTGGCGTCAAAAAATTAAAGCTTTCCCGATCTGTTGTCGCTGATGGGCGAATTGACCCTAATGCCGCATTGACCCAGCAGCACTCAGCTCAAAGTCAGCACTGATAATGCTTTCCAAAGCAGATGCTTGGGTCAGTGAAATTTCGGTTATTGGGACAATTCAGCATCAGCGACAACACGTAAAACACCACCTTCGGCAGAACCAGTGCGGCCAATGCATCGTCCATGCTCACGTCCACTTCCAGCCATTGAGGTTCGGCGGCGGTTCGAGCGCTAATTCGTGCGGCTCGACATCGATCAGCAACCCACCACCGGCCGGCTCGTTGCAGCCGTCGACTATCGTGCCTTACAGCAACAGCCCGCCTGGCAGAACCACGCGCAGCGAGTTGGCTTCCTTGGGGCCTTGCAGATAGCGGTCGAATTCAAGGCGAAAGCGCCGCTGGCCAGCATCAAGCACCGCACTTTCAGCTCTAGCGTGGTCAGTTCGTTGGGCGACTGGCCCAGGTACAGGGCCAACACGCTGACCCGGGCCAACCCTTCTTAGGCGTATGACATGAGGCGCGTACCTTTCGAGGCAGTGGCGGGCGGTACGTCAACCAGACGCCCCCCCCACCCCCGGGCAAGGTGTGGGGGCCTTTTGAACATAGCCCGCGTTATGCGCAGCGGCTCAGGGACGCTTGTTGGCCTGGATTCCAAGCCCTGACAGCAGTTCGAATAGCGCCTCAGCCCCTTTGGAAATACTGTTGGTGTCGTCGTTTATATGCGTCAAGATCACATAGCCGTCAGCTTCATGCAGAGTGACGGCGTCCACCTCAGCATAAAACTTGTCGTTATGTCTGAACGATACCGAATTCATGTTAGTTCCTGTGTACACGTCCGCAAAAGATGAGTGCCGGTCAATGATTTCGGAGAACACAGGCTTGCTGAGGAGGATCACGACGCGACCGGATCGGGTGTCAGGTCATGGAGGCCCTCACGCATCGGCGGCAAGCTGTGGATTTTGTCAGCGGTCACGGCCAAGGCCACACACGCCATCCGATCGCGCTGAGTTTCAGTGATGACCCCTGCATCGCGTAAGCCCAAGGCATAGCCCTCGGCACGACCGGCGGCTTCCATCACTAAGGGCAGGAGGCGGCCTTCGATGATCTTGAACAGCAGGTTCCCCCACCGTACCGTCTGCCCGCTGCTGAGCCCCATAACTGCGTCATACGAGGCGAGAGAATTCAGTGTATTACTGTCAGCCAGAACATTGGAATTCGACATAAATTAAATCTTTTTTTTATTTTTGAGTGGTTTTTATACAGATGAAAAAAAACGGCGGGATGAGCCACCGTTTTCTACTAATTCCGTATCCATTGGGCATCGTCTCTGATGCATCGCTCTACCGCGATGTCCCTAGCTCTCTGCCTTGTCAGCCCGGTCGATCCGTCGACACAACGGATGATATTAACTGGCAGGCAGCAATATGGCAGCGGGCAATGGCCTAAGCCATTGTAAGCAATTGCTTACAATGGCTCTGAGGCCCAGATTCGACGTCACGATTGTGCGCAGGCCCGACTGAGGCACGCAGAAACAAGCCATTCGCCGTAGCAAATCCCGCTCGGATAGGTGCCTCTTCACCGGTGAAATCTGGGTGGAACTTTCAAGCGCTGCTGACCCCATACAAAAGGCCCTCAAAATAATCGGGTGAGCAACTCTGCGCATTGCGGCACAGCTCCGCAGTGGCAATTGACAGGAGATCCAAATGCTTGTGCTCACGGACATGCAGCGCGCGTACCTCAGGAAAATACGAGCCCTTAGAGAAGACCATCAGGGCAATGAAGTCTTTGCTGGCCTGACGTTCGAGGAATCGATGCGATTCAATTTTTTGAGCGAGTCGCTCTTGGGGCAGGAGCATCGGACGCAGGAAGACGTCGATGAGTATCTCTCCCTTGTCCAAAAACACGAACATACCCGGACTCAAATGCTCAGCGCAGAGGTAGAGGTAGAGGTAGAGGTAGAGGTAGAGGTAGAGGTAGAGGCCCAGCAGAACAGATCGGGGCGTCATTAAACTCATTTATTTTGCATGATCTTGGCGGCCAGTCTGGTGGACACATGTGTCAGACACTTTGAGGACTGAGATCATGCATTCTGGTAAGGGTCGGCCATATGAACTGAACTTCACATGCCGTCCCGCGTCCAGCCTGGCTAACCCATCCGCGTGGTAAAGGACTGCTCAAGCGTGTTTGGCCCCCCTGCCCTATACGTAATTCAAATCCCTATCATAGCGTGATTGGCTGAGCTGCATCGCTCGCCCGCTTCGTCGTTACACAAAAAAATTCACATAGGTGGTTATCATGGCCAGGACGATCATCCACATGGCGCATTTTCGACATTCAATGACTGCCTGAAGGCCTGCCAGCAGCACAATTTCAGCTACGATAAGTGAGGTAAAACATGAGCCTGGGCTCAATTTCAGCCATCACTTCCTCGTTGGAGCCGACTCACTCAGCGACGTTGTCATGGAAAGGTTTGCTGGTAGGCATTGCCTTGAAACATTTTTAGCTGTGCGGTGACATTTCTGACCCGAGCCGGCCTGCCAACGCCACAGAGCAGGTTGAGCAAAAAAATAAAAACAGATCAATCAAAAGGGTACTGCGATGAACGACACGCGAAAATCCCATACACCCATAACTTGTCTCAACCTGGCGCTTCAACGTAACAATCAGCTTTTCAGCGAAGCACAAAGCTTGAGCTGCGCCGCGCTGGATATTCTTGATCGACCCTACCTGGATACGGCCGCTTTCCGCCAGTACCAGGAAAAGCGACGGCATGCCGATCTTAAATATGATGATGCCATCGAGCACCTGCGATCGCTGATGACGCAATACCACCTTCCCCGGCCTACCCAACATTTCCGATAACTTAAGGCCGCCGATTTCGCTTGGGCAATTATGGGTGGTTGATGAATAGGGAGAGGGCTAGCCATGTATAAATTGAGTACAGGTTATGCCAGCGTGGCGCTGAATACGCTTGCGGCGCAGGAACTGGATGTCGATCGTCTTTGTCACGAGGCTGGGCTTGAAATAGCGCGCGAAGCTTTACCGGGATCATTCGTTGAGCGAAGCACTATTTACCGCCTGTGGGATATGGCGGCTCAGGCTTCCGGCGATCCGAACATTGGTCTGAAGGCCTATGAGACGTTTCATCCGGGTGCTTTTCAGATCATCGGCTATACCATGATGTCCAGCATGAACCTGCAGAAGGCGCTCGAACGCTTGGTGCATTTCAGCCCGTTGATTGGCACCGGCTTTACCCTGTTTGTTGTCCAGGAACAACAGCATTACCGCCTCACCGCGATTGATCATCATCAGCGCGGTTCGATCAAGCCTCGGCAATACACGGATGCCAGCCTCGCAACGCTGCTGAGTTTTTGCCGCTGGCTGAGCGGTGGCAACTCGCCGCAACCGCTGAGTGTGGAATTCAGCTATCCCCAACCGGAAGACCTCCACGAGCATCTACGGTTGTTTAGCTGCGAGCTGCGTTTCGGGGCGTCTCATGACAGCATCCTGTTTGATAGCGAGGAGTTGTTGCGACCGTTGCGGATGGCCAACGAGGCGTTGGCCCAGATTCATGAAAGCTACGCCAACGCTCAGCTTGACCTGTTGACTGACTCCACCATGGTCTGCAGGATTCGTGCGCTGATCACCGAACGCTTGAGTCAGGCGCAACGGCGGGGCCGGTGTGATATGGAATCGATTGCGGCAGCCTTGCACCTGAGCAAACGAACTTTGCAACGGACGTTGGAAAAGGCGGGCACGCAGTTTAAGGATGTTCTGAACTATGTACGTCAGCAGTTGGCCGACTTCTACCTGCGTCATTCACATTTCACAATGCAGCAAGTGACTTACCTGCTCGGCTTTCACGACCACAGCAGTTTTCACAAGGCTTGCTTGCGCTGGTTCGGCGTGACGCCCGGTCAGTATCGAGCCTGTCAACAATCGCTTGAGGGCCAGGAAAACAAGATTCTTCTAGCCCATTAAGCGTTTTATGCCGAGAGGTGAACGCCTCGGTGCTCATCTTGGTTTTCCCCAGAAGAAGTCATCTGGCCGAAAAATCCCACGCCAGTCTTTGCAGATTTCACGTCAGGGTTTCCTACGCCTGGACGTAGGTGCTGAGTCAGCACTTACGTCTGGAAAGATACCTGGCAGTGTCCCTACATCTCGAGCTAAAAGAGACTGAACTCACCATTGACTAGATTGGGTGCCTGCTTCTTTCAAGCCAGGATAATCATCGAGCGCAATCCCGGCTTCAACAGCGTTACTCTGCGCGGGAACATGAACCACCCCGGCTTCAGCATCAGCACGCATCTGTTCGAGTTCTTTGATGAAGGCCTTGTCTTGAACCGTGGGCTTCGAGATGTATCGCTTACGTTCAGGTTCGGGTTTGGCGGCATACGTCGTTACCGCATCAGGATCGTACTGCAGCTTTTCCTTAACTTGAGCTTCCAGCATCGCACGAAGCGAATCTTTATCTGGGCGATTTAGCAATTTATTACTCCAGTGACAGTTAATCAGAGGCAAAAAGAGCTATGTCATTTGCCGGCTGATGAAATCAAAATTGTAGTTTGCTTCAGTGAACGCGCCAGAGATCGACAGCTCCCATCGACGGGCTCGAAGTTCAGACAGAATTTCGTCGACTCGCAGAATTTATCCGATTGGGCGCCAATCGACCGAGCGGCGCCTTCCGTTCAAAATAAACGATTTGAAGCCGTTCCATGTTGTGCCGCTGGCACACATACTCCGCCTCTGCTCGGGTCTGATAGGTAGTCTGCAGCCGCAGCTTTTTCTCGTTGTCGTAGAGATTAAAACCTACTGTCGCAATTTTACAGTAAGAGCGCGTTCCGTTGCGCATGGATTCCGTATCCGTGGGTAACGCAGGAACAACACCGAATCTGAAAGCCATCTCACATCCTCTTCGAGTTCACCGTCGAGCCACGCTAACTACTAACTATTAGCGGCTACGGCCCGCTACAGCAAGGAACGTTTCTGCGAATCCGATGAATAGCTAGAGCTAGCGCAATAGCCCTCGAAGGTACATGAGCGCGCTATCGCATTGGCAGAACACCTTTCTAAATTATCCTTGCTAGTTCCGTTCATCGCATATGCACGCTTTCCCTGATGTCCCTGCCGTTGCTACCTTTTCTTTCGGAAACCTCGGCGCTGCGTGGGCGAGTTTTACGCTCCATCATTCGGGCGGCCATCCAGGTAACCTTCTCTGATTGTTGCGGGTGGTGACGTCCAATTCCGCCAGCATCAGTCTAAAAGCCCTCATACGCGTCGAGCATAGTTCCCGCTCAACAGTAGTGCTTCACACATTGCAGAGACCGCCTGCGCATAGGCGTGGGCTAATTCAAGCGCCTTTTCGCACTGGTACGCAATCGAACCCCTGGACGACGTGGAAGATTGGCCATCCGCTGATGGAAATGAATCGCTGGTGGTCATGATGATTCCAGTATGAGTTGGCTGGTACCTAACCAGACAAAAATGCTTAGATCGATTCTCAATTCCAATGACAGGCGCTCACGGTCATCTCAGAATCAATCATCTGGGGTGGCGTGCTGGTCAACGGCAACGACGCGCCCTCGCCTTTACCGTAACCAGCCAATCGTTGACCTGAGACATTAAACGAATTGTTTTGACGGTCGCACATCTCGAAATTGGGAATAGACTCAGAGCGTTACTTTTGAGATGTCGGCACGTTGCGCCCGGCTAAGGAGTCGATTAGTGAACGTAAATTGGGAAGGGATATTGCCGATTCAAGGAGAGATTATCGTCATCGAAGACGACCCGACGTTGCGTTCGCTGATGGTGGATATCGTGGCGGAGATAGGCGCAAACGCAGTAGCGTTCGACTCTGCTGATGACGCGTTAACCTATCTGCTGGAAGCGCACGATCAGTGCCGGCTGGTGATAGCAGACCAAAGTGTTCCGGGACAAATCCAAGGTATCGAATTCATTGAAATGGTCAGAGGTCGATGGCCGTACATCGGGGCAATTCTGACGTCAGGGTATCTGATAGATCCCACAACAGTACCGCCATCCACCATCTATCTGCACAAGCCCTGGTCACTGGACGACCTGGTCATAGCGGTTGCTTCCCTACTGCAACCTGAACACCCCATCCGTAAGACTTGAGTCGACGTGACCTGCGGGTTCTGATGCTGCAACTCAACCATTCACCGTCGCGCTCATGCACAGAGCGTTTTGACGAGCCGCCATTTCAATTCTGAGTTCGCTGATCAAATTCGAGATCAGCCGACTGGATGTGAGTTCCGATGCCAAAACCCCGGGGACAAGCAGTTCGAAACGGCCTGAGGATGGTTCATTCATTTTGATCAAAAGCGCCCCTTTGGCGTTCACGCTGCAGGTGCAGGAGCGAGGTAACAAACCGCTCTCAATGATATGTCGAAGCTCAAGAGCGGAAATCATATGGTTCCATCGAATGGGGAATTTGAACTCAGTCTTGTCTAAGATACCCAGTAGTCAAGGAACGCGACGGAGTAAATTCACGACCAATTGTTTCTCCTCCCCTGACCTTGTGACGACGCGGCTGCCCCATCATTTCTAATACTGCTAGGCTTGCATTTCATGGAGAAACCACGATGCCTAATTCAGATTTGCTCCCTTCCCTGCTGTTTAAAATCAATCAAAACCAAGAGGCTCTCGAGGCTGCCATCATGGAATTGACGCTGTGGGTTGAGCAGCGCGGCTCCGCTGAGGTTGCCGGCAATGTACGCGGCGCGTTGGACACGATTAGCAAAAATGAGGAGTTCATTAATTTGAGTCTTGCAGTGCTGATGGCACCTGAATGACTTTGCCAAACGCTATCAGAGGGGTCGTTCAGGCAATACAACGCCAAGGATCTCGTGAGTAATGAGACGAGCTGCCGAGGTTATCTATCGTCATCGTGGCGGAAGAGTTTGGGCAGGCACCAATTCACGTAGCGGCTTCAAACGCTTTTCGGCGAGATCAGCTTGTCGGATGCATTCGCAGGCGTCCTCGGCAGCGCCCACAGCCGTCACTTGTACAGCCATCTGGCGTAGTAGCAGGATCCTTTCTTCCACCGCCCTCAATGTGTACACACAGTCCGTAAATGGAGGAAAGTAAAGCAAGCTGAGCAGCCGCAACGAGTGAACGGAGGACAAGTCTTACAAAACCTGTTGGAACCCACCTGACCGGCGCATGCTTAATCGTTGAATCTAAAAAGTAGCGAGACAGTCACATGCATATGTCAGAGGCGTACCAGGTCATGGAAGCTCTATCTACCAATGATGCGAACCTTAAAATTCACGAGGGGTGGAAGCTCCTCAGCGTCGTGGTGACTACTCACCCCAATGGGCAGCTTCATCCGTGCTACATACTTGGCAAGTCGAAAGCTGTGCATGACGAACCGCCATCAGATTGATTTTCGATTGGCACGATGACCTATTTTTGGAAACTCTGAAGCTCGCGCCTCCAGCGAGCTTTTTTGCGGATCAGCATCTATTCCTCCCTTCATAACCCTGACGATATTCTTTAGCGAATGAGACTCACGGCAGTGGCACGCATAGGTCGCCGACTGGCGAGCTTATGGCCAACACATTCGAATACCCTTAGACGCGAACGCCAAACCATTGCCATGCAATAGACCGTCGGCCCTTTGCGTTGAACTCAAACCTCATACGTTTCGTCTAGCGCATAAGGGCTGAAATCTAGGCCCATATTCGGTACGTTGCAAGGAAATCGCCATGACGACTATCACCGCACGCTTGAATTACATGCGTGACACTCTCCTGGGCCCTATCGCGAAAAGCGTTGAATGCAATGTCGTCATTACGCCCATCACGCCCGGGGCTTTTCAGGTGCAAGTGTTATCTCCAGTGCCGGATGACCTGCACAAGGCGCATTCCTTAACTATTTTCACTTTTCCAGGCCAACACTTGACTGGCACGGTCGCTCACACGCGGCTGATGGAAAATGGTGATTTGGAAATGCAGATCGACGTATGACAAACCATCTCTAGGTGGATCGCTGATTTCGGATATGAATGCCGACATCACCGGTAAGGCTTCCCCCCACTTATGTCGTCGTTCGCTCGCTACGACGGGATAGCTACAGATCGAGTGCCGACATTCATGACTGCCGCAATCGGCTCTAAAGCGGAAATCGATTGCTCTAGGCTGCCACCGCCAATATCAAGTGCAATGTCAATCAACTAATCACGGAACAGCTGTGCTGTCCCGCAAAGTGGTCGATCTTTACTGCAGATGTTGGCGCTGACGTGTTTTTGATCCAGACTGCCGGAATTCATTGCCCCGCCCGAATACTCAGCAAACGATAGTCCTGCGAGTGGTTTCAGAAGCTGCAGATGGGTCAGTCAAAATCAGCCGCCCTGGGTCAAAAACGCATCACCGCCAACACTCTGATTACTTTCAGTTCTTTCTGGGCTGAGGTAGAGGCTACTTTGAGATGTTAGCGTACACCAGAGAATGCCCGCTTTGGGCCGACTCCGGTCTGTTGCTTCAAATGGATCGCGCCAGAACTGCCACTGGGATCGGTTCACCCCACGGGCGATCCAGAGCAACCGAGGAAATGTCGGTATTGCCCTTCGCTGCCCAGGGCGGTCGATAGAAGAAGGGTCAAGAAGCGCTGCGCGATCGCTGCTTAGGGCGTTAGCGCGCGACCCTAACAATGGCACAACTCGAACACTCACCGCTTCCCCTGGCTATCAGCGATGCAAACAGGCCCGCTCGCCACGGCGGTGGGAAGACGCGTGCGACGCTCACCCTGACCACTGATCCTGGACGTCATCAACGCTGACCCGCGCCGCCACCGCGCAACGGAAACTGCCCCAGGAACAGGAAAGGCGAAACCCGTGGCCCGCCAAGGCCGCACGGGCTTCACGGACGCGATATCTCGTCCGTAGCCCAGTCCCCGGTCCTCGTCCTGAGCGGTCCGCAAATTGCTCTAACCACTGACCCCCTCCCCTAGCCCTCCTCGTCCGGTGTGTCACCGGCGCCCGGCTCGGCCGTCTTTTTCGCCTGGCCAACACTCGCGGCCTTGACGCTGTCCAGTAGCGCGGCCTGCAGCGCTTGCTGCTGCGCGGTCAGCTGCGCGTTGTGCTGCTCTAGCTGGGCCAGCGCACGGTCGGTGGCCTGCAGCCGGCCGCGCAGCTCGGCCGCCTCATCGCTGGCGTTGGCACGCAACAGGCGCAGCTGATCGTTGCGCGCCTGCTGCTGCTCGAGCTCCTTGCTCAGGCGTTCGGTACGGGCCTTGTGTTCATCGCGTACCCGCGCGGTCTCCAGCATCAAAAAATCCTGGGTCTTGACCAGCTCGGCCTGATGACTCTCGCCCAGTGCCAGCAAGTCGCGTTGCGCGCTGTCGCGCAAGGCGCTGAGTTGCTGCTGCAACTGATCGACCAGCGCTTGCAGGCGCTGGTGTTCATGCGCGGCCTGCAGGCGCTGGGCCTCGACTTTGTCCGCCACTTCCTGGCGTTCACGGACCAGGCCCTGGCGTTCCGCTTCACTGGCGACCATCTGCTCGCTCATACGAGACTTGTCCGCACGCAGGCTCAGCAATTCCTCAGTCTGGGCCTCGAGCTGTGCGGCAGATGCCCGCGCCTGGGCTCCCGCCTGTTCGGCAGTGGCCAGCGCCGCCTCGGTGTGCGCCTGCAGCTGCTGGCGCTCCAGCTCATGCCCGGCCGCCGCAGCGTTCAGGGCCACGTCCCAGATCGCGTCGAACTGCTGGCACACCGCGTCCGGAATCCCCGGGCGGCGCAAGCGCGCGCTCAAGGCCGGGCCGGCCTTGGCCCAGAATTTTTTCACCTCGTCATTGACCAGGTTGGGTGAGGCGCTGATGCCGTGCTCGACCAGGATTGCTTCGCGAATCGCGGCCTGGCGCACTTCTTCGCCGTGCTCGAGCAGCTGCGCCGCGTAGGCCTGGACCAGTTCGCGGGTGGATTTCAGTGGCACGTGCGGGGAGGCGCTGGGCAGGGACATGGGTGGGGGCTCGGCAACAGGGCGGATGGACCCAGTTTAGCGCAAAAAACGCCACAATGTATTCATATCGAAATCAATAGGTTTCATATTCACAAACGGAAAAATTCGTGAAAACCGCCGCTTATCACGAATTTTTCCATCGTGTCGCGGCCAGCGCGCTGGTGAAGGCTCACCTAGCCGTCGGCGGTTTCGCTGGTGCTTGGCGCCAAAGCCTTTATACTCAGGGTTTTCGCCCAGAAGACTTGCGCTGTGGATCAAGCTAAATCACGCCAGGTGGAACAGGGTTCGCCCTTCTTACGCCCGCCGAAGCTGTCTCGAGAAGCCTTCAAAGCGTTCATTGAGCAGCGTGGCTGGCGCATGGCCGACGTCGCCTGCCGCTGGGCCATCCGGCCCGAGCACTTAAGCCGGCTGGCCGCCGATGAAGACCGTGATCTGAAATGGGACGACCTGGTGCGCGCATTGCCGGTCTTGACGCCCTTCCAGCGGGCGTGCGTCACGGCCGCCAGGCGTTCATTCGTTCCACCGAAACCCCGCAGGCGCAAAGGCCAACTCATTGGCGAACCGACCCAACCGGTAGCCGCTGAGTCCGCCCGCGCCGCGGTGCAACCTGATCCACCGTTCACGTGGGAGCATGGCAACGACGAGGACGAGGCGTTCGCGCCGGGCATCGACGGCTTTCGTTACAGCGCCTACCTGTCGCCCGGGGCTGAGCTGGTGGTGGTGCAGGCGATCGAGGATTTTGCCGAAGAGCATGCCGTGCTGGTGGTGACCGCCACACGGGTCGGCGTCGATCCCGCCGGCCGAGCACAGGAAGAGTACCGCTGTGAGTCCGCCACGGGTGATCAACGGTGGATGGCGCCGGAGCAGATTGACGATTGGCTGGTGTCCAACGGAAAAATGCGGGATCTACGATGAGCTCACGAACAGGCTTGCCCACCCGCTTGGATTTCCAGGCCAACAGCGCCATCGCGCTGCTCGACGCCTACGCGACGGCGCAACCCGGCGAGCGGCCCGACCTGATCCAGGCCGACTCCGACATCGAGGCGGCGGCGATCTGGCTTGAGGCGACCACCCAGAACCCGAAATCCCGGCGGGTCATGCGCAAGGAGGTGGAGCGCTTTATCCTCTGGGGCCTGCACACCCGCGGCAAGCCACTGTCGCAGATCAACGTGCGGGACGTGCAGGACTATGCGGCCTTTCTCGGCGATCCCCAACCCCGTGAGGTGTGGGTCTCCGACATCAAATATCCCCGCCAGCATGCTCAGTGGCGCCCGTTCGCCGGCCCCCTGAGCTTAAGCTCCCAACGCCTGGCCCTGGTCCAGATCGGCAGCCTGTACCGCTGGATGGTCAAAGGCGGCTGGCTGCAGGGCAACCCCGTGGAGCTGGTGAGCAAACCCGAAGCGCCTCACGATGCCACGATCAAGCGCCTGTTGCCGGCCGAAGGAATTGCCCTGGCCTTCGAAGCGATCAGCTTGACCCAAAGTCCGCGCAAGCGGGCGCGTGATCACTTCATGCTCAGCCTGTTTTACCTGACCGGTCTGCGCACCTTTGAAGCGACCAGCGCCCACATGGGCAGTCTTCGGCGCTCGGCCAGTGGCGCCCTGTGGCTGAACGTCGTTGGCAAACGCAACAAGGTCCGCGACGTCCCGATCTCCGAGGCGCTGTACGCAGATCTGCAGGTGTACCGCGAGACCTTTGGCCTGCCGCCGGACATCCCGCTGAAGGACACCACGCCCCTGCTCCTGGCCGCCAACTCGAAACTCAAACGGGCGCACACCAGCACGGTGCTCAAGGCCATCATCGACATCATGACCCGCGCGGCCGGCTTGGCCACCCAGCGCGAACACTTCGAGCTGGCCGATCGGCTCAAGGCGGCGACCACCCACTGGCTGCGTCATTCGTGCTTCAGTCACTTGGCCAAGGCCACCGGAGACTTGGTGATGATCAAGTCCTTGGCCGGCCATAGCAAACTGGAAACCACCAGTCGCTACCTGCATAGCGAAGATGATGCGCTGCATGCCGGTGTCGTCCAGACGCTGAGCACGCCGCGGCTCAAGTAGTTGTTAACCCACAAGAAAATTTTTAGGGCTTACATGATGGTGGGCCTTTTTTTGGCTGTTTCTCGAGTGGAGCACGGCCTTCAAGACGGCCCCTTACGTCCCGCTCGAACATTTGATGTCTCTGGATCAGGACGGATGCGGATTCTTTATATAGGTACACGTTGATCTTCCCCCTCATGGCACCCAGCCCATTCCTTTTACACCCACTCAAAGCTCTTGCCCTTTCTTGCGACACTTTTGAATAGGCTAAGGCCGAATTTTCACGCAACAGCTTATGCCCGGTCGATTTTCATGTGTCCATATGATCTACATGAGAAATTTTCCTTTTTCCTATATGAAGCTACAGTCAGAAAGACGATTTCTATGCGGGTACTACCTCATTTTGTCTTGTATCAGTCAATACATCCGGTACAGAATGGCCCCATTCTTAATTCCACTCGCTGGTGCCGGAAATGAATGCAGCTACTGAACAACTCGATCAATACACGTTCACCGACTTCACCGCCTTGAGATACAGCCCGAAATTTGTAGCGGAAAGCTTGCAGATCAGCACGCAAACCCTCAAGGCGATCGAGAAGGATAATGACCTCATAATCGACCGGATTCGTGGGCCTGTCGGTGTTCGAAGCTACTCATTGATGGATATGTTTCGAATCGCTGCAATCCGTCGCCAGAATGGCAATACCAAAGGCCTTGGCCGACAAATCACTATCAGCACTTATGTGCAAAAAGGCGGCACCGCAAAAACCACCACCACCTGCAACACAGGCATCTTGTCAGCGCTCGCCGGGTATAAAACGCTGATCATCGACAACGATCCTCAGGCTGACGTTTCCAGCATGTTGGGCTATGACCCCGATCAGACCACTGAAGAACTTGCCGAGCTCGGCCTACCGGTGGACCGTGCAGTTGAAGGTCATTTGGGCAACTTGATGCGCCTCGGGTCGACGTTCCCCGCAATGGATCTGGACCAGGTGATCAAGAAGCCTTTCGGCGAGGATGGCCCCCACCTGATTCCCGCTTTCGATTCACTTGATGACATGGATGTGGTTCTTCGCAACGCACAAGGCGCTGACTTTCGCTATTCGTTGTTCATTGAGCGCGCTCGCCAAGGGAAGGTCCCGCATTGCGACCTTTCAAGCTACGACGTAATCATCATGGACAACGCCCCTTCTGGCACCATGCTTTCGCGTAACAGCCTCGCTGCCGCGGATTTTTTGTTGTGCCCAATACGCATGGACAAATTTTCGTTCCGTGCCCTGTCGCGGCTGGCTTTTAAGATCAATGACATGAGCCAGGACTTTGGCCGGGCACCCGAAATCATCGCTATTCCGACGATGTACATCCGGAACCGTCCACGTATTCAAGCCAACTTGGCTAGGCTTTCCTCGCTGTTCCCGGGTAAGGTGACCGAGCAACAGTTGATCCATTCCGAGGACTATTCGAAGAGCTTGGAAGACGGCGTGCCATTGGTGCTCTGGAAACAAGGCACCGAAAATTCCCTTGGTGCCTTCCGTAAGGTTTTTGACGAAGTGATGGAACGGGCTAAGTCCGTGCTGGAGAAATCCAAATGAGGAGAACAGCTCCTATCGGCCACCCCACAGTTATCGCAACCGAAGGCAGTAGCATTCAGGGCGTCTCAGTCCCCAAAAGCATACCGAAGGCAAACCTGAAACCGATGGGTGACGTTCTTCGTCAAATTGGGCTGACGGATGATGATGCCTCTGTGACTCCACCACTTCAGAACGGTGCATTGGCTGTCACCCCGCGTCATGTTGATCCGAGTGCTACGGATGTCGAGTTGGCAGCAGATAAGCTGCCCGGGGAAGTGACGTTTCTGCCGATGTCGAAGATTCGCAAGGGGAAGTATCAGCCCCGTCGAGTCTTTGACCAGGAGAAACTGGCCCTGCTCGCCAATACCATTGAGGACAATGGCGGGCTCAACAACGCCATCGTTGTTCGGCCGCTGCCGGATGGGAACTACGAACTAATTGCAGGCGAGCGTCGGTTCTTAGCGCATGAGCTGTTGCGTAAACACACCATCTACGCCCTTGTGCGCCACCTCAGCGATGAAGAGGCGGCCGTCCTTTCCGTTGCAGACAACGACGCACGTGAAGATCTCACCGATTTCGAACGTGGCGTTAGTTATAAGCAGTTGCTCGACGACAAGATCGTCCAGAACCAGACCGAGCTGTCCCGTCGGGTTGGTCGTAGCATGCCCACCATCAGCCGTTGCCTGGCGTACTTCAAGCTGCCCGCTCCGGTCATCGTGATGCTGGAGGAAAATCCGGAGCTTATTGGTAACCGGGTGGTAGCTGACCTTGTCGCGCTTTCTGATCAAGGCCATACAGAGACCGTCATTGCTGCCGCCTCAAAGATTCGCGATGGTTCCTCCCAGGACAGCTCTATTAACTGGGCTAAGAGCGAAGTCCGTAAGAAGGTTCATCCTCATACGCCGGCACCTCCCAAGCACATTGCTTACAAGGAACGCACCCAGCTGGATGCTCGCATTGACGGACGTAAAGTGATTCTGACCCCGCCGAAAGGCGTTGATCCGGAAGAAGTTCTGAAGTATCTGGAAGAGATGCTCAAGGACCGAACGTCGTAGTTTTTGACACTCTCATGGAATCGCCGCCGGAGACGGTGGCGAAGTCACTGTCAACTCCCACTCTCCCATCCCTCATAGTTCCCAAAACGACGAGACCGCCTTTTGTTTGGCCGCTCGTACTACGCTCGACTTGACCTCGCAGCTTTATCGAATCTGAGCATCGCAAATCGAGCCGATCACCTTCAATCGGAACACCGATGACGAAAGCGCCTTCATGCAAGCGGCGCTGGCTCAGCCAGACGCCGGTTCCATCCCATTGTAAAAACTTGAGCCAGTTACCCCGACGGTTTCGAAAGGCATAGGCCGTACCGTCGCACGGCGAGCGTCCCAACGCGTGTTGAATACGTGCCGAAAGACCGTCGATGTCGAGGCGCATATCCATGGGTTCAAGCATCAGCCAGACCTGCCTCGGCAATAACATCAGACCATCTCCCGCAGCAACTGGGCCAGCCATGCGGGCTCGACGGTGGAGGACAGTGCCAGTTCCCAACCGCTGGAATGGCGCAGCAACAAGTCGGTGGTGACCTGAGGTCCACGCAACGATACGGGCACCAGAGTCATTGTCTCAGTCGCGCTCTCACGACGTCGAAACCAGTAACCAAATGACTTGGGCTTGAGGTTGTGTTGCTCGCAGTAGGCCACTTGCGTCAGTCCGCTGGTGCGCCATGTTTGAATATGTTCAGCCCAGAATTCGCGCCGAGGGGAGAGTGTTTTCATCTGTGTTCTCTCGTTGGAAAACACAGCATGACAAGTGACAGGGCCGATCTACAGGTGGCTGGACTGGACGCTTACTAACGACGAGGAGCGCACGTATCTCGTTAGCGAGGCCAAGCCGTTTCGGAGCCGATTGTTTGGGCTTTGGATGTGGGACTTGGTGAATCATATCGACAGGCACAACGCTCTGACCGTAACCAAAGCGCTAGATTTGCTAATTCCAGAACCTGAACAATTGATGGCAAAACTAGAAACTGAATCGAAGCCCTATGACTCCTCAACCTACAAAAATTATTACGATCTTGCTGTGAATCAGGTAGCCCCAAAACCGATCAAAGATCCTACCCCCCCTTCCCAGCGAGAGTTGGACCTTTATCTGACGTTTGGCACGACGCTACTTGGCCGGAGACCGTCTGACTCGCGTTCCGGCTCAACAGATTGAAGCCCAAATGAAACGGACGCAACCTACTGGCCTGGTGTCATTGCTGTTTCCAGAACGTCGGCGGGTAGCCCGGGTAAACGAGTCACTATAGGCGGCCAGAAATGCCCCCTTATTCAAGCGGATGTTTGGAACATCCCAGATCTAAATACTAGCCAACCTATTGATTCTAAAAGATGACTCGCTTTAGCTCCCTGCCATTTTTTCACTGTGAAATATTCAATACCTTTTTTTTCACAGTGAAAAATCATCGCCTTACCGCCATCGACCATTTTCACTGTGAAAATACCCGCTGGCTGGGTTGAGAAATACCGCGCTACCCTAATTTAGCCCCCGCCATTAAACGATGACAATGGTCGAGCCGGATCATCCCCAATAATGCCTAGTAGGCGTCGCATAACCCAACCATCTACCTACACATATGCGCTATCAAATTAGCATAACGCAGTGCGCACTGCAGTCGGCAGCGAACAGCACCTCAAGTCCCAGCAGTACCTTGGCCCACCACTCGGTTCGAGTTCCTGGAGCGCCTGATGTTTTTTTCACAGTGAAAACATCTAGGCCGCTGCTGAAAGGCACCGACGCCGCCCGATCGGCGGGTAGCATTACTTTTCACTGTGAAAACCATACGTTTATAGGGCTGCAAGCCAAGACTCAGCCGTCTCGCCATGAATTCCGGTAGAGCTTATTGGAGTCGGCTTGACGCAGGTAATCCGATCAACCCAGTTTTCACAGTGAAAAAACGCAGCAGGCAACAGCTTGAACGAAGCTATTCATACGTACCGCGATAGAGGCGCATTACCCATGCTCACGCATCAATAGGGCCAAACTCGGACAAGAACCGAGTTTTCACTGTGAAAACCGTGCATGAGCTAATTCGGCTCAGCCCAGTATGGTAGAACCGGAAGAGAACTGTTTTTTCACTGTGAAAACCAATCAGCTCGGCACACCCAACGCAAACGCTTATCAGGCTTTTCACCGTGAAACACCGATTCATCTAAAAAATTCCGGCTTAGCCAGGCAAAAGGAGCCCAAGGACAGCAATTTAGAAAGGCCCCAAGAGCCGACTGTCGACCTTGCGTTTTTTCACTGTGAAAACTCACCAATAGGCCTGCATTCGCAAGGCACTGGCCGTGCTTTCACAGTGAAAAACATCAAGCCAAGTTGTTGATTTTAATCGTGAATCTGGTGGCCAAATTGACCTGTCCGAAGTTAAATAATTAATACGGCGAAAAGTATGCCAATTGTCCTGAGTTAGAAGCCTGTACCTGGATCCACCGCTCCAGGCGATGGTGCTGTGCGTGGATGAGTCGGATCCAAGCGCTGGATCGCACGCAGCCCTTGTTGCCATTGGCTTCGGGCATCCCTGAGCGGCGAACGCACGACTTCATGCGCCATGGAACAACGACATTGTTTGTGGCGCGCGACATCGCCACCGGCGCGGAGATCGGCGAGCTTCACCGAAGGCATTGCAGCAGCGAATTCCTGCAGTTCCTGCGCACCGTCGAGGCCAACGTGCCAAGCGAGCTGGACATCCATGTCGTGATGGACAACT